>NZ_JAIUIM010000004.1:0-353882 GCF_020165615.1 Mesorhizobium sp. BH1-1-5 | reverse complement strand
GGCGCTGGTGACGCGGGTGCCGTTGACGGCGGCGGCGACGACCGGCACCATCGGCCGGTCGGCATTCTGCAGCGCCTTGATGGCGCCGGTGCCGTAGCCCTGCGAGAAGATGCCGTCGACCTCCGGATGCGCGGCTAGCAGGCTCGCCACGCCTTCCTGTTCAGGCCCTGCGGCGTAGTTGCCGTTGAAATAGCCGACGATCTCGATGCCGGGATATTTCTTGAGCACGGCGCCGAAATTCTTTTCGAACTGCTCGGATATCGGCGCCCCGGCGAGACCCCGATCCATGAAGACCTTGCCCTTGCCGCCGAGCATGGAGGCCATCCATTCGGCCTGGTTGTTGGCCATGATGTCGAAGTCGGAATGCAGCTTGTAGGCACATTCGGCCGACACGGTCTGGTCGAAGCTGACGACGATGATGCCGGCGTCGCAGGCTTTCTTGATCGTGGGATTGAGAGCCTCGGCCGATGATGCGTCGATCAGGATGGCGTCGGGCTTTTGCCGGATGATGTTGTTCAGGGAATTGATCTGCGCCTGGACCGTGTTCTCGGCATTTTCGACCTTGAGGTCGACGCGGCCTTTCAGCGGCCCCTTGTTGACCGCGACATTGGCGACGCGCTCCATTTGCTGGCGCCAGTCATTGCCGACGAAATTGTTGGAAAGGTAGATGGCGTAGGTCTTCTTGGCTTCGGCATGGCCGGATGTCGCTCCGACGCACACTGCGAATCCGGCAAGCGCCACCAAGCCGGCGCACAGGCTCCTTGATTGCATTGTCTCCTCCTATGTTCCTCCCCGGCCGGCGATGGACTGCGCCATCTTGATCAGAACACCGGGCCTCACGACGGCCGTGAGCACGGGCGGAATTCGCGCGCTCCTCGCCCGCCGCCGGCACTTCAGCCTAGCTATCATGCTATTATAATTTTATAGGCCTGTCCATGCGCCCATCAGCAGAAATCGCACTTTCGAGCTGCCTCAGGACAGGTCGTTCGGCGCGTCGTAGGTGATGCTGAAAATATCGGCGGGATGGCGTGCGACGGAGAACTCGATGCTGCGCTGGTCGGCTGACTGATAGAGCATCTCCACCGTCAGCACCGCGCTGCCCAGCGAGATGCCGAGATCGGTGGCGACCGCCTCATCGGCGATTTCGGCGCGCACGGTGACATGCGCCACATCGAGACGCAGGCCGAGATGCTTCTGCACCGAGCGGAAGATCAACACGTCGGAAAAGTCTTCGCGCTTCAGCCTGGCGCCGATGTCTGGGGGAAAGTAGGTGGTGATCTGCGCCTTCCTCTGCTCGCCGATCGACAGCACGCTGCGCAGGCAATAGCCCGCCTCCTCCTTGCCCATGCCGAAATGGCGCTGCAGCACGGGGGAGACTTCCTTGCGATAGGATTTCACCATGAGCTGCGCGTCCTTGGTGAAGGCCGCCATGTCGGCGAAATTCTTGAACTTCCAGCTCAGATTGACCGACGGGCTGCGCGCCGCGACCACCGCCGGCTTCGCCGAGCGCTTCTTGATCAGTCCGTCGGCCTCGAGATCGCGCAGCGCCTGGCGCACGGTGATCAGGCTGACCCCGAAATGCTCGGCGATCGCCGCCTCCTTCGGCAACTCCCCGCCGACAGGAAAGGTGCCGTCACCGATCGGCACCCGCAATATGTCGGCGAGCTGGCGATAGAGCGGCCCGTTGGAACGTCCAAGCGTGCGTCTGGGAAGACTGTCGATGGTGGGAACGGTGTGGTCCATGAGCCTCGTCGCGTCTGTATCGAAGCTTTTATAATAGCTTCCGCCGCCCGAGGCTATCGCATGACGCGCAAAACTACGCAGGGTTACGACACCGCCTAGACGAAGAGCCGGAGCGGGCGCTCGACCGTCGATTTCAGCGCGGCGAGCCACGCGGCCGAGGCTGCCTCGTCGACACGCGCGGCATCCGCCGTCAGCAGGCATTCGACGTTGTCTCCGGCGGAGCTGACCGAGACTGTCAAGCGCATGGCCCGGCCCGGCAACAGCGGCATCATCATCGGCCGGATATCGCCTGGCGGCAGCAGCCGCACGGACAGGGTGGCGGGCTTTTGCGAATCGTCGCGTGTGTCCGCCTGGGCAGCAAGCCGCATCGCACGCAGCGATGTCAGTGGCATTCCCGACGTGGTCGCGAGAACGACCTGACGCTTGCCCAGTTCGAGCGCCACCGGCGCCTCGCCGATTTGTGCCGCGTCCGAAATCTCGCCGAACGCGCTACCTGCGGCGCGCAGCAGGATATCATCAATGTCGAATACCTTCCCCGAGCTCTCCAGCGAGGCCAACAATTCATGCAAGGCACCCAACGCGATGGATGTCGCGAAGGCGGCGATGCTGGACGCGGCAATCGACGGCGCCGTGGCCGCGGCAAGAAGCTCTGACGGCGCCCCGGCCGCGACAAAGTCAAGCACGTCTGCGGCCAGGATGCGGCCACCCGGACCGGTGCCAAGGAGTGCCTCGAGCGGGAAGCCGCGCTCGCGGGCAAGCCGGCGCGCATAGGGCGAGACAGCCAGCCGCGATGCCACCGCAACGTTCATTTCAGATACTCGGAATTGACGCAGTTGGTCAGCCGACCCTCGGTGAGATAGGCATGCACGACTTCGATCGATTTCAGCCTGAGATCGCGCATCGCCGCCGGGCTGTAGAAGGCCGCATGCGGCGTCACGATCAGCCGGTTGGCGACCCATGGCTCGCGGCGCCGCCACGCCGCCAAAAGCGGATGGTCGAGATCGCCGGGTTCGTTCGGCAGGACGTCCAGCCCCGCGCCGGCGACCGTGCCGTTGCGCAACGCCGCTTCCAGCGCATCCAGATCGACGATCGGGCCGCGAGCCGTGTTGACGAGGACGAGGCCGGGCTTGGCGGCGGCGAAGGCATCCTTGCCGAGCAGCTTGCGCGTTTCTTCACTCAACGGCGTGTGGACGCTCACCACATCGGCCCGCCCCATAAGCTCGGCCAGCGAATGCACTCGCTCGTAGCCGGTCGACAGGTCGACCCCGGACAGAAGATGCGGATCGTAGAACACCACCCTCATGTCGAAGGCGGCGGCGCGGCGGGCCACGGCAAGCCCGATGCGGCCAAGCCCCACGATGCCGAAGGTCGCGCCCTTGTGGCGGCGCACCAGCGGCGCCTTCGAGAAATGCCAGCCCTCGGCGCCATTGGCCGCAAGCTCGGCCGCATAGGCGGACGTGCCGCGCGTCAGCGCCAACATCAGGCCGATGGCATGGTCGGCAACTTCGGTGGTGCCATAGTCTGGCACGTTGCAGGCGGGAATCTTGCGCCCACCCCAGCCGGCCGTATCGATGTTGTCGAAGCCGACGCCGGAGCGCACGGCGATCCTGGCCTTGGGAAAGGCGGTCGGCGCGGCGGCCACATTATGGGTCGGCGAATAATTGATGACCGCATCGACCGCCTGGCAAACCGCCGGATCGAGCACGGCCGCCTTGTCGTTGGTCGAACGGGCGAGGATGAGCTCGATATCCGGATAGTGCTCGCGTTCGAGCTCGGCCTCGTCGGCGGCCTGCCAATTGGCGCACAGGATCTTCATGCTTGCCCTTCGGATCATGGATACAGGTGATTATTTCTTGATGCCGCCGATGCGCCCGCCCATCGGCACCACGGCGCCGACCGGCTGATCGATGGCGCTGAGCATTCCGCTGACCGGCGCCTCGATCTCGACCACGGCCTTGTCGGTCTCGATCTCTGCGATCAGCTCGCCTTCCTTCACAGTGTCGCCCACCGCTTTCAGCCATTTGACGACCGTGCCTTCGCTGACGGTGAGATCGCCGAACGGCATCGTCACCGGCTCATCGTCGCCGGCGGCGGGAGTGAGAGCGGCTGGCGCAGCGGGCTGCGGCTTGGCTGGAGCAGGCTTTACCGGCGCGGCACTTTTCAGGCCGACCGTGTACCAGTGATCCGGCACCGGCGGCTTGCCGGCGATGACGTCGCGAACGCCCTCGGCGATGCGTGTCGTGTCGACCAGCATCGCGCGTTCAAGCACCGGCGCGAAGGGATGCGAGGTCGGTGCGCTGTGCAGCCTTCCCGGCGGGGCGTCGAGCTCGTCGAAGGCGAGCTCGTTGATCGCCTGGGCGATCTCGCCGCCAAGGCCGCACATGGCCCACGCCTCGTCGACGATGAGCAGGCGATGCGTCTTCCTGACGCTGGCGACAATCGTATCGATATCGAGCGGCATGACGGTGCGCGGGTCGACCACCTCGGCCTCGATGCCTTCGGCCGCCAAGGCCTCCGCGGCCTCCAAGGCGCGCTGCACCATCTGCCCTGCCGCGACGATGGTGATGTCCTGGCCAACCCGCGCGATCCGCGCGACGCCGAACGGCACATAATGCTCGCCGACCGGCACCTCGCCCTTTGAGGCAAACAGCGCCTTCGGCTCGAGCATGATGACCGGGTCGCCGGCTCTCAGCGCCGTCTTCATCAGGCCCTTGGCATCGGCCGGGTTCGACGGCACGCAGACGATCAAGCCAGGCATATGGGCGAAGACCGGGTGGTAGATACCGCTGTGATGCGGGCCGGAACTGCGCAGCGCGCCGGCGCCGACACGCACCACCATCGGCGCGCTCATGACACCGCTGGTCATGTAGCGCAGCTTCGCCGCCTGCAGGAAAATCTGCCCGGCGGTCTCGAAGGCGAAGTCGGCGAACATCAAATCGGAAACGGTGCGCGCGCCGGTGGCCGAAGCGCCGACGGCGGCGGCGGTGAACCCCTGTTCGGAGATCGGCGTGTCGACCATGCGATCGGCGCCGAACTCCTGCCACAGGTTCTTGGTGTGGGCGAAGCTGCCGCCGCGCTCGCCGGTGCCCTCGCCGAAATACAGGATCGCCGGGTTGGCGCGCATCTCCTCGGCAATGCCGTCGCGCACCGCCTCGAGCCAGCCTTGCGTTCGCGTCTCGCCGACGGCGCGCGGCTGCAGGGCAGCCGGCGGATTGATCGGATCGGCAAAGACATGCAGGCGCACCGTCGCCGGATCGGGCTCGGGCGAATTGCGGGCGAAGGTGAGCGCCTCCTCCACCACCTTCTCGATCCGCGCCTCGATGGCGGCGAGCGCCTCGGTGTCGGCAACGCCATACTCCTCGATCAGCCGCTTGCGGAACATGTCGATAGGATCGCGCTTGATCCAGGCGTCGAGCTCCTCCTGCGTCCTATACGTGCCGATGACCGGGTCGCCCTCATGGTGGCCGACGGTGCGATAGGTCTTGGCCTCGATCAGCGTCGGGCCCTTGCCTGCCCGGGCGCGTTCCGTGGCTTCCTTCATGGCCAGCCAGACGGCAAAGACATCGTTGCCGTCGACGGCGACGCCGGGCATGCCGTAGGACGCGGCCTTGGTGGCGATCTCGGGATTGAGCGTGATCGATTTGAGCGGGGTCGCGGTGGCGTAGAGATTGTTCTCGCAGATGAAGACCGCCGGCGCGCGCTGCACCGCGGCGAAGTTGAGCGCCTCGTGGAAGCCGCCGTGATTGGCTGCGCCGTCGCCGAAGAAAGCGACGCCGATATCGTCGCGGCCCTGCTGGCGCGCGCTCATGCCGATGCCGACGGCATGGCCGATGCCGGCAGCGACGATGCCGTTGGTGCCGAACAGGCCGACCGAGCGGTCGTAGAGATGCATGGTGCCGCCACGGCCGCCGCAAATGCCGTCGGCCTTGCCGAACAGCTCGGCCATCACGCGCCCGGGGTTGGCGCCCTTGGCAAGCGCATGGCCGTGGCCGCGATGGGTCGATGTCACCCAGTCCGTCGGCCGCAAATGCGCGCAGACCCCGACGCCGGTCGCTTCCTCGCCGATGTAGAGATGCAGAAAACCAGGTGTCTCGCCCTTGCGGCAAGCGATCTGGGCAACGCTCTCGAAGCGGCGCAGCAACACCATGCGTTCGAACAGGTCGAGCAGGATTTTTCGGTCGGGCAGATTTGGCGCACCCTTGAAATCCTCGCGTGCGCGCGCCGCAGAAATTGCCACCAAAGCCTCCCATGAATCCGTCTGGCGCCGGGCAGACACGCGCCGGCGGCGAGCTTGTGGCTGCTCGCTTCGGGTTCATCATAGATTATAATAGCATAATGTCTACAGGCTCCAGGCAGAGCCTGCGAGGCGCAAGCGGGGTCACCGTTTCACCGAGCCGGCGAAACGCCCTATCGCTTTGTTTTGGCGCGGCTCCTGGCGGAAAACGCGCTCTAGTCCTTGGTGATGCGCACCGTGGCGTCAGGCCGCTGGAACAGCTCCGGCCGAAGGCTGAGGCCTAGCCCCGGCCCCTCGAGCGGCGCGACATGGCCGTCACTCATCGGCGGAATGTCGGCGACGATCTCGGTGTACCATCCAGTGAAATAGGCGCGCACGGCTTCCTGGTAATTGACGTTCGGCAAGGTGGCCGAGAGCGCGCAACTGGCGGCATAGACGATCGGTCCCGTGCAGTCGTGCAGCGTCACCGGCAGTTCGCTGGCCTCGGCCATGTTGGCGATCTTGCGCGCTTCGGAAAGGCCGCCACACCAGGCAAGGTCGATCATGATCACGCTGGCCGCGCGCTTGTCGATCAATTGCTTGAACATCTGCCGCGTGGCCAACCGCTCGCTGGCCGCAATCGGGATCGACGTGTGGCGCGCGAGCTCGGCCATGGCGTCGAGCTCGTTATAACGGATCGGCTCCTCCAGCCAGGCGACGTCGTAGGCTTTCAGCGCCTCGGCGATGCGCAGCGCCGGCGGCAGGCTCCAGAGCCCATGCAGCTCGACCATGATCTCCATGTCGCGGCCGCCGGCTTCGCGGATCTTCTGGAACGGCTCCAGCGCCTTGTCGAGGTCGGCAAGCGAGATGCGGGTGCCGTTCGATGCCTCGGCTGCGATATCGAACGGCCATATCTTCATGGCGCCGATGCCTTCGGATTTCAGGCTCCTGGCGAGGTCGCCCGCATTGTATCGCCATGCGAGCAGGTCCTCATACGGCCCTTCGTTGGAGTCGCCCGATTTGAGCGACCAGTCCTCGCCGCGCTCGAACAGCGCGTTCTTCTTGCTGGCGCGCACATGCTTGTAACCGGCGCAGGTGTTGTAGATCGGCACGCTTCTATGCGTGCGGCCGCCGAGCAGCCGCCAGACCGGCTCGCCAAGCGCCTGCCCATAGATATCCCACAGCGCGATGTTGACCGCGGAATTGCCCCGCACCTCGGCGCCGGAATCGCGTGCGCCGACATAGACGCTGCCCAGCGTGCGGTCGTGCAGCTCGATATCGCGCGGATCCTTGCCGATGAGGTAGGCCGCGACATTGTCGTGGATATAGGAGGCGACCGGCCCCGGCGCCCAGAAGGTTTCGCCGGTGCCGATGAGGCCGGCGTCGGTGTGGACGCGAAGCCAGAACAGGAATGGGAATTCCGCCAGCTGCAGCGTTTCAAGCGCGACGATCTTCAATTCTTCCTCCCGGCTCAAGCGACCCGCGAACAGTAGCACAAGCCCGTTGACAGCCATCTATGGATACCGGTATCCATCGCGTCAAGATGACCTTGGGAGGAGGTTGGCTTGCCTGCTGAGATTCCAGACACCACGCCTCGGAGGGCGCTTGTCACCGGCGCCGCCGGAGGGCTTGGCCGCGAGGTGGCGCTGCAATTGGCCAGGCGCGGCTGTGCCGTCGCCGTCACCGACATCAACGGCGAAGGCCTGACCGAGACGGCCCGGCAAATCGGCCAGACCGGCGCGGAAGCCGAGATCATCGTCAGTGACTTCACGCTCGAAGGCGCGCCGGAGGCGGCGGTCGAAAAAGTGGTCGCGCGTTGGCGCGGCATCGACATCCTCGTCAACAATGCCGGCTATGGCGTGATCGAGCCCTTTCTCGACGCCACCTTCAAGGCCTGGACGCGCACGCTGGCCCTAAACGTCACGGCTCTTGCCATGGCTTGCAAGGCGGCCGGCCGGGTGATGCGCGAGCAGCGTTCGGGGCGCATCGTCAACATCACCTCGCCGGGCTCGCGCATGGCGCTGCCCGACTACACCGCCTACACCGCGAGCAAGGCCGGCGTCGATTCCATCACCCGCGCCGCGGCGGTAGCACTGGCGCCCTACGGGGTGCTGGTCAACAGCCTGGCGCCGGGCATGATGGACACCGAGATGCAGCGTTCGACCGAAGTCGATCTTGCCCGCGCCAATGGCCGCAACGATCTGCAGGCTTTCCTCGACGAACGCACGCGCCGCATTCCGCTCGGCCGGCGCGCCGAGATTTCCGAGGTGGCCGAGGCCGTCGTCTGGCTCTGCCTCGACGCGCCTCAATACATGACTGCCGAGCGGCTCAACATGTCGGGCGGGCTGGACAAGGACTAGGCATCGGATGCTGCGAAACTCCCCTCCCGGCAGCGCCGATGTCGCCGCGCTCGAACGCAAGGCGACGCTGCTGCGCCGCCACATGCTGACCATGGCGCGCGGCCAGGGCCAGGGCTATATCGGCCAGGGCCTCGGCATCGCCGATGCGCTGGCGGCGCTGTATTTCCACGAACTGCGCTACGACCCGCACAATCCGGCATGGCCGGATCGCGACCGTTTCCTGTTGTCGACCGGGCATTACTCGATCGCGCTTTGGGCCACCCTGGCCGAGGCGGGCATCATCCCGGTCGAGGAACTTGTCACCTATGGCGCAGACAACAGCCGGCTGGAAATGTCGACGCTCGACACCACGCCCGGCGTCGAGGTCATCGGCGGCTCGCTCGGCCATGGCCTCGGTCAAGGCATCGGCCAGGCGCTCGGACTTCGCCTCGATCGCTCGGACGCGCGCGTCTTCGTCGAGCTTTCCGACGGCGAGATGCAGGAGGGCTCCACCTGGGAAGCGGCAATGTCGGCCAGCCATTTCGAGCTGGATGGGCTGGTGGCGCTGATCGACTGCAACGGCATCCAGGCCGATGGACCCGTGGTGCTGTGCATGGAGCCGGTGGCCGACAAATGGCGTGCCTTCGGTTGGGAAACGGCGGAGATCGACGGCAACGACATGAAGGCCGTCGTCGACGCGCTGGCCGGCGCACGTCAACGCAACCGCAAGCCGAAGGCGATCGTACTGCGCACCCTGCCCGGTAAAGGCGTGCCGCGCATCGAGACCAGCGAGAAATCGCACTTCTTCCGCATCGACGTGGCGCAATGGGACGGCATCATCGCCGAGTTCGACAAAAGCATGGGAACCCGACAATGAGCGGCGGCGGCATTAAAGCCGGGCGGACGCTGGCCATGGGCCAGGACGAAGCCGTCGGCGGCGGCCGGCAAAGCGTGGAGGCACCGTTCGGCCGGGCCCTTGCCAGGCTTGGGCAGAGCCGCCACGACATCGTCGGGCTGACCGCCGATCTCGGCAAATACACCGACATCCTGCCGTTCCGGGACGCCTTTCCCGACCGCTTCTTCAACGTCGGCATGGCCGAGCAGAATCTGGTCGCCGTCGCCGCCGGACTTGCCCGCACCGGCAAGGTGCCCTTCGCCACCACCTATGGCGTGTTCGCGACACGGCGTGCCTACGACTTCGTCGCCATCGCGCTGGCCCACTCCAATCTCAACGTCAAGATCGTCGCCGGCCTGCCGGGATTGACGACAGGCTATGGCGGCACGCACCAGGCGATCGAGGATCTGGCGCTGATGCGCATGATCCCCGGCCTGACCGTCATCGACCCTTGCGACGCGACCGAGATCGAGGCGGCGACCGAGGCAATCGCCGAGCATCAGGGTCCGGTCTACATGCGGCTGCTGCGTGGCAGCGTTCCCGTCGTGCTCGAGCCTGGCTACAAGTTCGAGATCGGCAAGGCGCGGCGGCTTCGCGAAGGCTCCGACGTCGGCGTCGTCGCGACCGGCTTCATGACCGAGCGGGCGCTGGATGCGGCGGAAGCCCTGCAGCAACGGGGTATCTCCGTCGGGGTGCTGCACGTGCCGACGATCAAGCCGTTCGACGCTGCGGCCGTGACCGAATTTGCCGCCTCCGTGGACCATATCGTTACCGCTGAAAACCATGTCATGGTCGGCGGGCTGGCGAGCCTTGTCGTCGAAAGCTTGTTCGAGGCCGGCATCGCGAAAAAAGTCACGCGCATCGGCCTGCCCGACCGCTATATCGAATGCGGCGCGGTGCCGACCCTGCAGGCGAAATACGGCCTCACCACCGAAGCCGTCGTCGCAACGATTACCGGGTTAGAACTCGCATGAAGATCACCGAGATCGAGACCTTTGCCGTTGGCGCCGGCTGGAAGAACTGGCTGTTCGTAAAGGTCCATACCGACAAGGGCATCCACGGCGTCGGCGAAGGCACGCTGAACGGGTTCATCAAGACCACCGAGGCGGGCGTGCATGAGCTCAAGCATCTCGCCATCGGCCAGGATCCGCGCCGCATCAGCGCGCTGGCCAAGCGCATGCTGGACAGTGTTTCGCTCGACGGCGGCCACATCCACCGCACGGTGATCGCGGCGGTCGAGGTCGCCTGCTGGGATATTCTGGGCAAGAGCCTGGGCGCGCCGATCCACCAGCTTCTCGGCGGGCAGGTGCGCGACACGGTGCTTGGCTATGCCAATGGCTGGTATCGCACCGAGCGCACGCCGGAAGCCTTTCTCGAATCCGCAAAGACCGTCCTGGCGAAAGGCTTCAAGGCGTTCAAGCTCGACCCGTTCGGCACCGCGCAAGGTTTCATTTCGCGCGAGGAGCTGGACCTTTCCTATGCGATCTGCCGCGAACTGCGTGACGAGCTGCCATGCGACACGCTGATCCTGATCGACGTGCATGCGCGCTTCGCCGAGATCGCCGCACTTCAGGCAGCGCAGAAATTCGCCGATCTCGACATCTACTGGTGGGAGGAACCGACCTCGCGTGACCGCCAGGAGACCGTGCATGAGGTGGCGCACCGCTCGCCAATTCCCGTAGCGACCGGCGAGATGTACGACACGGTCGGCCAGTTCTACGCGCTTGCCGCCGGCGGCGGCGTCAACATCTTCCAGCCCGAGCCGATGTCGCTTGGCGGCATCGCGCCATCGATGCAGGTCGCCAATCTGGCTCTAGCGCATGGCAGCCACATCGCGCCGCATCAGAGCGGCGGACCGGTGGCGACGGCGGTATGCCTGCAACTGGCGGCGGCGGTGCCGAATTTCCTGATCCAGGAGCATTTCGACGCCTTCAACGATCCCTGGACCCGCGATCTGGTGACCTGGCATCCGACCGTCAACCCGGACAATGGCCACCTGTCGCTGCCGCAAGCGCCGGGCCTCGGCATCGATCTCAACCTCGATGCGATCAAGGACCATCCTTACGATCCCAACGCCTATCTCAACGTTCATGCCGAAGGCTGGGAGAAGCGCCTTGGGCGGCGGGAAGAAGCGGGAAAACCTGGCCTCTAAGCCGGCAAGGCGTTCCGCGAGTTCGTCATCCTAGGGCGAAGCAGCCGCGAAGCGACGCGGCGCAGACCTAGGATGACGACGCCGAGAGGCCTCGGCCAACAAGGAAAATCAGGCGCTTTCGCGGTCGATGATCTCGAAGCCGAGGCTGGTGACGGCCGGCACCTCGTCGTCGCCGCCCAGCCTCGCCAGCAATTGCCGCACGGCGCGCCGGCCCATGTCGTAGCGATCGACCTTCACCGTGGTCAGCCGCGGATAGAGCTGCGCGGCGAGGTCCATGTCGCCGTAACCGGCGATGGCGATCCTGCCGGGCACCGCCCAGCCCCGCCGGTGGCATTCCTGCACCGCGCCGACGGCCAGCGTGTCGCTGGAAAAGAAGATGGCGTCGATGTCCTTGTGCCGCGACGTGAGCGTGACCAGCGCCTCGGCGCCGCCTCGCGCGGTGATCGGCACCTCGACCTCCATGCCGTCATGGTTCTTGATGCCGAGCTCGGTCAGCGCCGCGTGGTAACCGGTGCGGCGCTGCTGCAGGCGGTCATTGCCGTGGATCGGTGTCGAGACGAAGCCGATCCGCCTGTAGCCTTTGGCGGCCAAGTGCATGGTCATGGCGTAGGCGGTCTCGAAATTGGAGACGCCGACAACCATGTCGATCGGATCGCGGCCCTTGACCTCGGAGATCTCGACCACCGGCGCGCCGCTGCCCTTCAACAAGGCGCGCGCCGTCTCGCTTTGCACGAAGCTCTGAAGGATCATGCCGGCCGGGCGCCAGCCGAGCAGCGTGCGTATCGCTTTCTCCTCGGCTTCCTGCGTGAACTCGCCTTGCACCAGGAGCATCGAATAGCCGCCCTCATGGCATTCATCGGACATGCCTTGCACCTGCTCGGCGATGCCCGAATTGATCAGTGGCGGCACGACCGTCCCGATCATCCGGCCGTTGCCGCGCATGCTGGAAGCGAGCTGGTTGGGCACGAAGCCGATCTGCGCTATCGCCTCCAGCACCCTGGCGCGCGTCTCCGCCGAGACCCTGCCGGGATTGGACAGGGAACGCGACACCGTTATGGGCGCGACTCCGATGCGTCTCGCGATCTCGCGAACCCCGAGGCGCTGCGACGAAGTGTTTCCGTCGGTATCGTCCCCCGACCCATCGGCCATCGCCAAGCTCCACAATGCACGATGCGCGAAGGGAAACCCAGCTCCGGATCGCACGACCAGCCTCATTCATAGCGGCTGCGGCGGGCGCTTTCCAGCGACCTGCATGGCATCGCTCAGCCTCTGAAATTTCGTCGTTGACAAGTTATAATATTATAATCTTAATGGCGCAGAGGAGCACGCCGCGATCGGCGTGGGCGCGACGTGCCGGTTGCGGGAGCCGATGGCGTGCGCCGTCAGGGAGGTCACGATGGAAAGCGCGGCTGACGTGGGCTCGCTGCCCCGGGATGGGCAATCGTTCCGGCGGCGGCTGATCGGCTTCATCGCCATCGGCGAAGTCGGCGTGCTGGCGGCGATGGCTCTGCTGATCGTCTTCTTCTGGCTGCTCGAGCCGGCTTTCCTGTCGGAGCGCAACATCCGGGCCATTCTCAACGTCGTGTCGTTCGTCGGCATCATCGCCATCGGCCAGACCGTCCTTCTAGTGGCCGGCGAATTCGACCTCTCCGTCGGTTCGGTGGCCGGGCTGTCGGCGGTGGTCGCCGCCAAGCTGATGACGGCGGCCGCGTTGCCGGTGACCGTCGCCATTCTAGGCGGGATCGGCGTCGGCGCGCTGATCGGCCTCGTCAACGGCCTGATCGTCGTCAGGCTCGGCATCCCCGCCTTCATCCAGACGCTCGGCATGCTGTTCATCGGCCAGGGCCTGATCCAGGTGGTGACCGGCGGCTATCCGGTCTATCCGCTGCCGGAGGCGATCAATACGATCGGCGGCGCCGACCTCGCCTTCGGCCTCGGCTGGAGCTTTGCCTTCTTCATCGTCGCGGCGATCGTCGCCGATTTCGTCCTGCGGCGCACCGTGCTCGGACGCAACATCTACGCCACCGGCGGCAACCGGGAAGTGGCGCGCCTCGTCGGCATCAACACCAGCGCCTACAAGATCGGCGCCTTCATCGTTGTCGGCGCGCTGGCCGCGATCGCCGGCATGTTCGTCATGGCCGATCTCGGCAGCGGCGGCACCTCGATCGGCAGCGGCTGGGAACTGACGGTGATCGCCGGGGTCGTGGTCGGCGGCGTCAGCCTGTTCGGCGGCGCCGGCACGGTCGCCGGCGGCGTCGTCGGCATTCTGATGCTGAAGGTGGTGCAGAGTGGCCTCGTCGTCATCGGCGTCAATTCCAACTGGCAGCAGATCGCGGTGGGCGTGATCATGGTCATGGCCGTCGGGCTCGACATCTTGCGCCGCCGCTACTTCATCGCCGGCGCATAGCGGGCCGCCAGGGAGCAAGGAACCGCGCACCGACGACACATCGTCAAAAACGGCGGACGATGGCGGAGGCGGCAGATTTTACGCCGGCAGAACGCCGGTGAAGCAAGGGAGGTAGGATATGAAAATCGATCTGAGAAAGGGACTGATCCGCACTGCCTTCGCGGCCGTGGCGGTTGCCGCGTCCGTGGGTTCGGCGAGCCTCGCCCAGGCCGCCGACATTCACCTGCTCTGGGTACAAGCGATGAAGGATCATCCCGTGCACCGGCTCATGCAGGCGGGTTTCCTCAACAAGTGCAAGGAGCTCGGCTACACCTGCGAAGTGGTCGGCGACCCGAGCGCGACGAATTGGGACATTCCGGCAACGCTGCCGCTTGCCGAAGCCGCCCTGGCGCGCACCAAATACGATGCGATCGGCGTCTATGGTCCTGATCCGGCGATCTACTCCTACATCTCCAAGCTCGCCAAGGAGGGATTCCCGATCGTGACCTGGCATGTGCTGCCACCGGAGGGAACGGTGCAGGGGCTGAAGGCCGCGACCGGCGAGGACATTGCCGGCGCCGGCCAGAACGCGGCCGTCGCCATCGGCGAAAAGCTTGGCGGCAAGGGCACCGTGGCGCTGACGCAAGGCGCGTCCAACGATACCGAGAACGCCATGTCGGCCGCCTTCCGCAAGACCATCGCCGAGAAGTATCCCAACATCAAGGTGCTCGACACCCAGATGGAAGGTTTCGAGCCGTCGGCGGCCGAGGCCAAGGCGGTGGCGATCCTGCAAGGCAATCCGGACGTGACCGCGGCCTTCGGCACCACCGGCAACAGCATCCAGACCTGGTCGGGCGCGGCCCGCAAGGCCGGGCGCGACGTCGTCATCATCGGCATGGACTATATCAGGCAGAATCTCGACCTGGTGAAATCGGGCGCCGCCTACGGCATCGTCGCGCAGCCGCTCTATGAAGAGAGCGCCAAGGTAGCCGAGCTGCTTGGCGATCTCGCCCAGGGCAAGACTGTCCCCTACAGCAACCCGCTGCCGGCCAAGGTCATCACCGCCGCCGATCTCGACCCCTATTACAAGATGCTGGACGGCGCCGGCCAGTAACGCCCATCGCCGGGTCCGCGGCTTGCCCGGACCCGGCATCCGCCGAGAGGATCGCCGTGCCCAACGCCGCCCAAGAACCGCTGTTGTCGGCCATCGCAATCGCCAAGAGTTTCGGCGGCGTGCAGGCGCTGCGCGGCGTCGATTTCGACGTCGTCCCAGGCGAGATCCACGCTTTGCTTGGCCAGAACGGCGCCGGCAAGTCGACGCTCGTCAAGATCCTCAACGGCGTGCATCCGGCCGGCTCCTATAGCGGCGCCATCAAGCTTGACGGCAGGCCCGTCAGCTTTGCCTCGCCCGCCGACGCACGGTCGAACGGTGTCGGCTATGTGCCGCAGGAGATCGAAGTGCTCGAGCAGCTCTCGGTCGCCGAAAATGTCTTTGCCGGCCGCACCGGTTTGGGCGACGGCGCCCTGGTCCACCAGCGCAAGCTGGAACAGCGGGCCGGCGAGATCTTTGCCGATCTCGGCATCGGCATCGATCCCAGGGCCTATGTCGCATCGCTGACTTCGGCGCAGCGCCATCTGGTGATGATCGCCCGTGCCATCGTCATGAAGCCGCGCGTCTTGATGCTGGACGAGCCGACCGCCTCGCTTTCCGGCACGGAGGTCGACGCGCTGTTCGCCGTGCTGCGACGTCTCAAGACACAGGGCGTCGCGATGATCTACATCACCCATCGCCTGCCGGAAGTGCTGGCCATCTGCGACCGCGCCACGGTGCTGCGCGACGGACAAGTGGCGGTGCGCATCGCAAGGGAGGATTTCGACGCCGAGACCTTCATTTTCTCGATGTCGGGACAACGATTGCAACGGCTGTTCCCGGAGCACACGGCCCCCGCCGGCGCACCGACCGCGCTGGAGGTTCGCAATTTGACCGTGGCTGGTCATAGCGGCGCCGTTCATGGCGCCAAGGACATCAATCTGTCGGTGGCCGCTGGCGAGATCGTCGGGCTTGCGGGCCTGCTCGGTTCCGGCCGCAGCGAGATCCTGCACGGCATCTATGGCCGCGTCCCGGCCGAGGGCGAAATCCGCGTCGCGGGCGATCCGGGGGCGATCGGATCGCCCGGCGATGCCCGGGCCGCCGGCATTGCGCTTCTGACCGAGGACCGCAAGCGCGATGGCCTGCTCTTCAATCTGCCGGTCGGCGCCAACATCACCATCGGCAATCTCGCCCCCTTGTCGCGGCGCGGCGTCGTGCGCGGTGGACTTGAACGCAGCTCCATCCTGGCCGCCATGCGCGCGCTCAACGTCAAGGCATCGTCGCCGCAGGCGTCTGTCAGCCATCTGTCGGGCGGCAACCAGCAGAAACTCCTCTTCGCCCGCGTGCTGATGCGTGCCCCGAAAGTGCTGCTGCTCGACGAGCCGACCAAGGGCGTCGACGCGGCAACCCGGCACGAAATCTATCGGCTCGTGGTCGACCTCGCCGAAAAGGGCGTGGGCTTGCTGATCGTCGCCTCCGAGCTCGAGGAGCTGATCGGCCTTTGCGACCGTTGCCTCGTCGTCGCCGATGGCCGCATCGTCGACGAATTCAAACGTCGCGAAGGCGGCGAGGATCGCGTGCTGCGTTCGGTGACCGCGGCGCAAGCCGAACGCCACGCATCGCAGGTATCGCCATGATGTTTGCCGGCAAGCGCGTTCTGGTGACCGGCGCGGCCACTGGCATCGGCCGGGCGACGGCCGAGTATCTCGTCGCTCAGGGCGCGGCCGTGTTCGGCATCGGGCTGGACGCCGAGGAGGGCAAGGCGCTCGCTGGCCGTTGCGCTGGCGGCAAATTGATCTTTCGCGAGACGGATCTCGCCCGCGAAATCGAGGTGCGAGCGGCCGTGGCGGAGGCGACGGAGCGGTTCGGCGGGCTTGACGCCGTCGTCAACTGCGCCGGCATCTATCCGACGGGCAAGCGGCTCGAGGAACTCTCCGACGAAGACTGGGACAGGACCATTGCCGTCAACCTGACCGCCATTTTCCGCATCTGCCGCGCGACCTTGCCGCTGCTGCGCGCGGCAGGCGGCGGCTCGATCGTCAACCTCGCCTCGGTGCACGCCGATGCTACGGTTCCCGGCGTTCCGGCCTATGCGGCGACAAAGGCGGCGGTCGTCGGATTGTCGCGACAGATGGCGCTCGACTATGCCGTCGACCGCATCCGCGTCAACGCCGTGCTGGTCGGCTCGGTCGCCACGAGAATGACGCTGGACGGGCTGGAAGCGGCCGGCGGCGCGGAGGCGCTGGGGCTATCGTTCGAGCCCAACAGGATCGCGCGCATCGCCAACCCCTCCGAGATCGCCAGCGCCATCGGCTTCCTGCTCTCGGACGCCTCGTCCTTCGTCACCGGCAGCGCCATGCAGGTGGATGGCGGGCTCCTGGCTCGATTGCTTTAAGCTGCTCAGGGTGCAGCGAACGGCATGAACGAGACGGCGCCCGCCGCGCTTTCGCCAGGCGCAAGCACGATCGCGCCTTCATCCGGATCGTTCCATCGGCCACGGTTGAAGGCGCCCGAGGCATTCGTCTGCGGTTCCAGGCAGAAATAGGGCTTGGTCGGGTCGGCATAGAGCATCAGATGCTTGAAGACGGGATCGGCCACGATCCGCAACCCGGCGCCGCGCGCCGGAAAGCGGATGGTCGCCTCACCGGCCCAGCCGCCATAATCATTGTTGCGCCAACCGTCGGGCAGCGGCCGGCCCTTCGCGAAATCCAGTTCGCGCGGCAGCGTGATCGGATCGCCCGAGACGCCATCGGGCTCTTCGAGATGGAAGCGCCGGGCGCTGAATTGCAGCGTCACGTCCGGGTCGCGATCGAACCACGGGTGCAGGCCAAAGCCGAACGGCATGGCAACCGGTCCCGTATTGGTCAGCGTCATTTTGATGCTGAGCCCCTCCTCCGAGGCCGCGAAGACCTGCTCGGCGCGATAAGAATAGGGTTCCGCTCCAGCGACCACCTCGAGCGCCAGCACGGCCGCGGTCGCATCGATCTTGATGACAGCCCATGGCTGTTTCCAGCCACTGCCATGCACGTTGAATCTCTCGGGCGGATTGTTGGGCAGAACCCGCCAGCGCCTTGCCCCGAAGTCGAATTCGTTTCGGGCAATGCGGTTGGCGTAGGGCGTCATCGGGAACATGGCGACGCCCAGCACGTTGCCCCCATCGCGGTCGTCATCCGAAAGCCGGCGCATGAGATCGACGCCGCGCCAGCGCATCGCGCTGACGCTGCCGCCGATTGCCGGCGCCAGCCCGACTTCCAGCGCACCTGCCCTGAGTGTCACCACCTCAGAAATTGCGCCCATAGCCCGCCGCCCAGCCGCCGTCGACGCCCAGCATCTGCCCGGTGGTGTAGCTGTTCAGCGGATCGCAGAAGAACAGCACCGCGGCGACCGCTTCCTCGACGCTGCCGGCGCGGCCGACCGGCGTGTGGCTGAGCATCGCCTTGTCACCCGCGACGATGGCGACTCCCTCGACCATGCCGAAGCCAACCGCATTGACCAGGATTTTCGGCCCGAATTCCATGGCCAGCACACGCATCCCGGCAAGGATCGACGCGTTCTCCATGGAGAAGCGCGGATGGCGACGCATCGGCGTGCCGGCGACCGCCGAGATCAGGAAGACGATGCGGCCGCCGCGCTCGGTCATCGCCACCGCCGCCTTGCGCGCGTCGGCATAAAGGGAGCGCGGATCGCCGGCCTTCGTTCCCGGACGCAGCGGACACGAGACGAGCAGGATATCGGCGGCCGCGTGCGGCGGGGCGCCTTCCACAATACGCCCGCCATTGGCGCGCAATGCGGCGAGCACCGCATCGACGATCGCATTGGTTTCGCCGTCCAGCGCGATCGCGGCGCCGCCGAGGTCGATTTCCATGGCGGCGCTCACATCATATATCCCGCGGTCCAGCCGCCATCGACGGCCAGCACCTGGCCGTTGATGTAGCTGGCGGCCGGAGAGACCAGGAACAGCACGGCCTCGGCGATCTCCTCCGACTGGGCCGGCCGGCCGAGCGGCACATGGGCGAGGAACTCCTGGGTGCGCCCCGCGAACTTGCCGTCGTCGCCGTAGAACAGCTTGGCGGTCAGCGCGGTCATCACCGAGCCGGGCGCGATCGCGTTGGTGAGGATCCCCTTGGCTCCCAGTTCGATTGCCATCGACCGCGTCAGATGCACGATGGCGGCCTTGGCGGCGACGAACGGGCTTTGCAGGCGCATCGCGGCAAGGCCGACGACCGAGGCGATGTTGACGATGCGCCCGCCCTTGCCGGCGGCGAGCATCGGCGCCAATGCGGCGCGGCTCATGATGTAGAGGCCGTCGAGGTCGATGCCGGTGATGCGGTCCCATTCCTCGGCAGGGAATTCGTCTATGGTGACGCGATGCGCCAAGGTGTTGACGCCGGCATTGTTGACCAGGATGTCGAGCCGTCCATACCGCTCGCAAACCCTGGCGATCGCGGCGTCGACCGATTGGCCGTCGCGAATGTCGAGGGCGCAGGCCATCGCATTGCCCAGGCCTGCCGCGACACGCTCGGCGCCTGCCATATCGATGTCGGCGACGACAACCGCGGCGCCGTTGTCGGAAAGCCGTTTGGCGATAGCACTTCCGATTGCCCCCGCCGCCCCTGTGACCAAGGCGACCCGATCCGATAGGTTACACCGCATTGCTCGCCGTCATCATTAGCCTCGACGCAAAGCTATTATAATAATATCAAAGGTCAAGGAAGCCCCAAAGCGGAGCAGATGGTAGCGGATTTCCACCTCATAGGTCAGCAGTTGTTCTCCGGACTACCGCCGCCTTCAAGTGTCGCCAGTCGAGCGGCGCTACGCGTCCGCCAGCGCCGTCACCTCGCGTCGGAAAGGCAGCGCGTCGCCGATATCGGCTTCGTCCAGCTCGCGGGCGAAGCGGTGGCCGGCATAGGTCGCCCAGGCGATCGGCCCCGGCGCTTGCGCATCGCCGATGACCTTGACCGAACGGATGCCGTTGCCGGCCCATTCGTCTTCCCGCGCCTTGAGTTCACGCCAGACGGTATCGTCCTGATTGCGCGAGGTGACCAGGACGACGGCGTTGGCCGCCAGCTCCTGCCGCGCGCCGGTATAGACGCAAGCCGTCGCGACGCTGCCAGAAGCGATGTTCGTGACGGTCCTGTTGAGGACGATGTCGACCCCCAGCTCCGCCAGGCGGCGGTGGATGGCCCCCTGCTCCAGCGTGTTGCGGGTCCAGTCCGAGACATAGGCCGATGGCGTCACCAGGGTCACCTTCGCGCCCTGACGCGCCATCAGCTCGGCAAGCACACCGCCCATGTAATAGTGGTCGTCGTCGAACAGCACGACGTTGCCGGACGGCACCTTGCCGTCCATCAGATCGTCCGGCGTGTAGACCTGCATCGCGGCGTCGATGGGCATCGGTACGACATGAGCGCGCGCGACGCCGTCCCGCCGCCAGGTCGATCCGGTGGCGATGGCGACGTTCTGGAAGCCGAAGGACAGGATGTCGTCCGCCGACAGCCGGCTTTCGAAATAGATGTCGACATTGGGCATCTGGCTGAGCTGATACTGCCGGTAGTCGCGCACCCGGCCCCAGGCCGAGAGGCCCGGCAGCAGGCATTCGCGCGCCACGCGCCCGCCAAGCGAGTTGCCGGCTTCCGCCAAAGCCACCTGATAGCCGCGCAGGCCGAGCGCGCGGGCGGCCTCCAGTCCGGCCGGTCCAGCGCCGACGATCAGCACGCTGTCGCTGTCGCCCTTGGCCTGCATGCGCTCAGGATGCCAGCCCTTGCGCCATTCCTCCATGAAGGTGGGGTTCTGCGTGCAGCGCGAGATCGACATGGTCATGTCGCCGGTGATGCAGATGTTGCAGCCGATGCATTCGCGGATGTCCTCGATGCGGCCCTCCTCGACCTTCCTCGGCAGGAAGGGATCGGCGATCGACGGGCGGGCGCAGCCGATGAAGTCGAGCGTGCCAGATTTGATCATTCGCACCATCACGTCCGGCGAGGTGAAGCGGCCGACACCGACGACCGGCTTCGAGGTCAGCTTCTTGATGCCGGAGACGAGGCTCTCCTGCGCCGCCTCGTCCTTGAAGCGCGACGGCCCCGAGCAATCCTCCCAGGCGCCATGCGCGAGGTCCCAGAGATCGGGCAGCTCGGCGTGCATCTCGATCATGTCGCGAACTTCCGAATTGGCGAAGCCGAGCTCACCGATCATCTCGTCCAGTGACAGCCTGAGCGTCAGGCCGCATGTGTCGCCGATCGCATCGCGTCCTTCCTCGATCAGCTCGCGCATCAGCCGCGAGCGGTTTTCCAGTGAGCCGCCATATTCGTCGCTGCGCTGGTTGGTGGCGGTGGACAGGAAGTGCTGGATGATGCCGAAGCCATGCGCACCGTAGAGGCACACCAGGTCGAAGCCCGCCTGCTTCGCCCGCTTGAAAGCATTGCGGTGCCAGCGGCGCAGATCGCGGATATCCTGCTTGTCCATGGCGCGCGCCTGCACCGGATCGTTGGTGAAGGTGCGGATCGGCAGCGCCGACGGCCCGCGCGGAACCTCCTTGGTATAGAGGTTGGGGCCGTTGATGCCGGAATAGGCGAGTTGGATGCCGGCCAGCGCGCCATATTCGTGCATCGCTTTGGCCATCTTCGCCAGGGCCGGAATGTCGGCGTCGTCCCATAGCCTGAGCTCGATGAAAGGCGTGATCTCGGAGGTGTGATGCATCTCCGTCTGCTCGGTGAAGATGACGCCCCATCCGCCCTCGGACTTCATGCGCCGCATCTCGGCCGCGGCCGACGGATCGCGATATCCGCCGCCATTGCAGTGAGGAACCTGATAGAAACGGTTCTTGGCCGTTACCGGTCCGATCTTCATCGGCTCGAACAGAATATCGTAGCGTGGGTCGCGCATGGTGCTTCCTTCCCGTCGGCTGGCGCTGCCGCTGCCCCGAAGCATGATCCCGAAAAGTGGGAACCGGTTTTCGGAAAAGATCATGCTCCAACAAAAAGCCAGATCAGGATGACGATTCAACGAAACGTCATCCTGATCTGGAGACTACTCATAAGTTGGCGCGGGCGCGGGAAAACTATGGATTTCTTCTGTGCGGATTAGGACGCGCCTAATCGCCTTGCATGGATTAGCCTCAAATGAATCGGGGCTGAGCCAAATGCGACTTCAGAGCCGCGGCGGCACGATGCTACACAACCGGCTGCGGCAACGAGGCAAGAGACATGGACAGCATCAGGATACTCGAGCGGCTGATCGCCTTCCCGACGGTGAGCCGCGACTCGAACCTCGACCTCATCGGCTATGTTGCGGACCTGCTCGAAGCGAGCGGCATAGCCTGCCAGCTCATCCACAGCGCCGACGGCCACAAGGCCAATCTCTTCGCCACGATAGGACCGACTGGTGCGCCCGGCATCATGCTGTCCGGTCACACCGATGTCGTTCCCGTCGACGGTCAGAACTGGACCCTGCCGCCATTCGCGATGACCGAGCGCGACGGCAAGCTTTTCGGGCGCGGCGCGGCGGACATGAAGGGCTTCGTCGCCTCAGCGCTCGCAGCCAGCCTCAAGGCCTCGAAGATGGCGCTGCGCACGCCCTTGCATCTGGCGCTCTCCTACGACGAGGAGATCGGCTGTCTCGGCGTGCGCGACCTGATCGAAATGCTGAGCGCGGCACCCCAACGGCCACTGCTGTGCATCGTCGGCGAGCCGACCGGCATGCAGGTGGCGACCGGACACAAGGGCAAGCTCGCGGCTCGCGCCACATGCAGGGGACGCGAAGGCCATTCGGCGCTCGCCCCGCTGGCGCTCAACGCCATCCATCTCGGCTGCGATTTCGTGCGGGTCTTGCGCGACGAACAGGACCGGCTGGCCCGCGAAGGCGCCCGCGACGGAGACTACGACATTCCCTATACGACCGTGCATGTCGGCAAGATCAATGCTGGCGTGGCCCTCAACATCGTGCCCAATCTTTGCGTGGTCGATTTCGAGATCCGCAACGTCGCCGCCGACGATGCCGCCGGCATTCTCGACAGGCTGCGCGGCGCCGCGGCGCGCATTGCCGCGGACGCCGCTTCGATCGCACCAGAAGCCGCGATCGACATCGAGATCACCAACACCTATCCGGGCCTCGACACGCCGGCCGCATCGGAAGCCGTCGCCTTCGTCAAATCGCTGACCGGAGCCAACAGCACCATGAAAGTCGCTTACGGCACCGAAGGCGGACTGTTCAGCCGCGATCTCGGCACGCCTGCCGTCGTCTGCGGCCCAGGCTCCATGGCGCAGGGGCACAAGCCGGACGAGTATGTCAGCGTCGAACAGCTGCGGCGTTGCGACGAGATGCTGGAGCGGCTGCTGTCGCGGCTCGCCGACGGCTGGCCATGATGTCGCTCACTTGACGATGCGTTCGGTGCCGAAGACGCCTTGCTCGACCACGAAGCGGCGGCAATGGTCGATGAAGGCCTGCACCGTCAGCGTGCGGTGCTCGGCGTTGGGCAGCGCAATTCCCATCATCAACGGCCGCAGATCGCCCAGCAAGGGTACGAAGACCAGCAGCTTGCCGTCCGGCGACATGGTGTTGAGCGGCCGCATATTGGCGATGCCATAGCCGAAGCCATTGGCAACCATCGAGCGCATCACGGCGATGTCGCCGGTGCGTTCGACGATCCTGGGCCGCAGGCCCTGGAACGCCGAGAGGAAGTATTCCCGGCTGTAAGGCAGGTCGAGCAGCACCATCGGCTCGTCGACCAGCTCCTCGGGCGTGATGCCCGCCCTCGCCGCCAGACGATGCGCGGCCGGCAGCATCACATAGGCCGGCAACTGCATCAGCGGCTCGAACGTCATGTCCTGCGACAATTCGAGGTCGTAGGTAAGCGCTGCGTCTATGTCGCCGCGCTGCAGCATCTCGAACAACTGCCCCTGGTTGCGCTCGAACTGCCGGACGCGCACATCCGGATAGGCGTCCTCGAATTTCCGGCGCAGCGCCGGCAGCACGATCTGCGCGAAAGTCAGCAGGCAGCCGATCGCCAGCGGTCCGCGCACCTTTTCGGCGATATCGCCGGCAATGTCGTGCAGCGCATCCGCATCGTTGAGCAGCCGCGCGGCTTCCTTGAGGAACAGGCGCCCGCCCGCGGTGAGCGCCAGCGCGTGCGAATGCTTGCGCACGAAGAGCTGGACGCCGAACTCCGCTTCGAGCTGCGCGATCGACGCCGAGATCGACGGCGGCGAGACATTGACCTGCTCGGCCGCCTTGGCAATCGAACCCGCTTCGCCGACGGCGACGAAATATTCGAGTTGTCTGAGCGTGAAGCGGAGCGGCATGGTCCTATGTTGCCGGTTTGCACTCTGTGATCAAGTCGGGCCGCTCCTCAGTACTTGATCCAGGTGGTCTTCAGCGCGGTGTATTTGTCGAGCGCGTGCAGCGACAGGTCGCGTCCGAAGCCGGACTGCTTGAAGCCGCCGAAGGGGGTCATCGGGCTCAGCGCGTCGACCGTGTTCACCGAAACCGTGCCCACCCGCAGTCTTTCCGCGATGCGGTGTGCCCGCGACAGGCTGTCGGTCCAAAGCGATGCCGCCAGGCCGTAGATGCTGTCATTGGCGATCCGCAGCGCCTCCTCTTCGCTGTCGAAGGCGATGACCGACAGCACCGGGCCAAATATCTCATCGCGGGCAAGCGGATCCTCGGGCGAGACCTCGTCGAAGATCGTCGGCTGCACGAAGCTGCCGCGCCCATCGACCGAAATCCGGCCGCCGCCGGTCACCAGCCTGGCCGACTTCCTGCCGCCATCGATGAAACGCATGACTGTCGCGGCATGCCGCGCGTCCACCATCGCCCCCATCCTCGATGCCGGGTCGAGGGGATCGCCGGGCTGCGTCGCCGCCGCGCGTTGCGCCAATTTCTCGACCAGCGCGTCCTTGATGCCGCGCTCCACCAGCAGCCTGGAATTGGCCGAGCACACCTGTCCCTGGTTGAAGAAGATGCCGAAGGCGGCCATGTCGGCGGCCGCGTCGAGGTCCGCGCAATCCGCGAACACCAGATTGGGGCTCTTGCCGCCCGTCTCCAGCCAGACCTGCTTCATGTTCGACTGGCCGGAATATTGCAGGAAGAGCTTGCCGACGGCGGTCGACCCGGTGAAGGCGAGGCAATCGACATCCATATGTCGGCCAAGTGCTTGGCCGGCGGTCTCGCCGAGGCCCGGCACCACATTGAGCACGCCGGCGGGCAGCCCCGCCTCCATGGCGAGTTCCGCCAGCCTGAGCGCGGAAAAAGGCGACTGCTCGGCCGGCTTCAGCACCACCGAATTGCCCGCCGCAAGCGCCGGCGCGCATTTCCAGGTCGCCATGTCGAGCGGAAAATTCCACGGCACCACGGCGCCCACGACGCCAAGCGGCTCACGCCGCACCAGAGCGAGGTCGCCCTGGCCCGTCGGCGCCACCTCGTCATAGACCTTGTCGATCGCCTCGGCATACCACTGGAAGATCGCTGCCGACCCCGGCACGTCGATGGTGGCCGCGTCCTTGACCAGCTTGCCCATGTCCAGCGATTCCAGCAGCGCGAGCTCCTGCAGGTTCTCGCGCAGCAATTGCGCCAGCCTGAGCAGCACCTCCTTGCGATGCGCTGGCGCCGTCCGCGACCAGACGCCAGCGTCGAAGCTGCGCCGGGCCGCGGCGACGGCGAGGTCGATATCCTCCTCCCCGCAGGAGGCGACCTCGGCGAGCGTCGCTCCCGTGGCCGGATTGATGCTGGCGAAGGTCCGGCCGGAGCGCGCTGGCACCGCCTTGCCGTCGATGAAGGCCTTGTCGCGGAATCGGATCGCGGACGCCTTGCCGACCCACTCCTTATGGCTGAGTTCGCTCATGTTGGCTCCGGATTGTCGGGGCTATTCGTCACCAGGAACGCCGTAGCTCGGCGCACCGGACGGGTTGAGCGCGCGGGTAACGTAGGCATCGAGCTGGGGCTTGTAGATATCCCACAGCGTTGCCAGCTGCTCGATCGGACAATCCTCGGTCCAGTCGCAACGCAGGTCGGCCACGGGCCAGGACACATCGCGCACCAGCTTCATGCCGGCGGAGCGGACGGGCCCGGCCTCGCCGCCGGCTTTGAGCGCGGCGCGCATCGTGGCGATGAGCCGATCGCCGAGGTCGCCCCCGGAGGCGAGGAAGGCATCGACCATGGCACGCGGGATGCCATCATTCGCAAGCAGGTTGCCGCCGCAGGCCACGTCCTCGCCTCGCGCCTCGGCCCAGATGCCGAGCGCCTTCGGCCCGGAGTGGATCGCGCTGACGCCCGCGGCGTCGACAGCCAGTATCTGCCGGTATTCGATAAAGGCGCCCGTGCGCTTCAGGATCGCGACGGCCTCCGTGGCGGAAGCGCCGCGCGTCATCAGCTCCAGCGCCCTGGGGCCGAGCGTCGGATCGGTGACGTTCTGGCTGGCGACGGCACCGACGCCCGTCTGCGCGTAGGCGCAGCGCGCCGCGACCGCGGGAGACGACGAGGACACCGCCACCCCGAACATGCCTGTGCGCCGGCAGCGCGCGACGATGGAAAAGGTCATGGCGCTTTAGTCCGGAATGACGGCGGTGCCGTCGATTTCGACCAGCCAATCCGGCCGCGCCAGGGCCGACACGACCAAGCCGGTCGAAACCGGATGGACGCCCTTGATGTATTCGCCCATCGTCCGGTAGACGGCTTCGCGATGGCGCACGTCGGTGATGTAGACAACCACCTTCACCAGATGCTCCATCGTGCCGCCGCACTCTTCGATAAGCTGCCTGATATTCTGCATGACCTTGTGGGTCTGCTCGACCGGATCGTGGCTGTCGATGTTCTTCGCCGTGTCGAGATCCTGCGGGCACTGGCCGCGCAGATAGACGGTCCTGCCGCCGCGCGTGACGACCGCCTGGCAGAGATCGTTGTCGAGCTTCTGTTCCGGATAGGTGTCCTTGGTGTTGAATTTGCGAATTCGCGTATGCGCCATCTTGGTCTCCATGAAGTCGGGCTCGCAGCTTTGGTCAGGCGTCCACCGGCTCGCGCATCGCGGCCGCGTGGTAGGCGAGATATTTGCGCTGCGTCGAAATACGGTCGGCCACATGCTTGGCATCGTGCCAGACACCCCAGATGAAGCTCGACCCTCTGCGCGACTGCCAGGGCAGTCCGAGAAAATAAATACCGGGCTCGACCGAGACGCCGCGCTGGTGCCTTGGCCGGCCCTTCTCGTCGAAGGCGTCGACCTTCAGCCAGCTGTAGTCGACGGCAAAGCCCGTCGCCCAGATGATCGTCGCGATCCCGGCCTCGGCCAGGTTGAGCTCGCTGATCGGATTGGTGACGCAGTCCGGATCCGGGTCGATCCTGCGGAGGGCAGGTTCCTCCGGAAGGTCCAGGCCGTTGCGGGCGACGTAGGCGTCTGCTTCGTCCAGCAGCGACATCAGATTGGCGTCGCCGCGGGCAATGTTCTTCGCAAGATCGGGCGCGAAGGTCATGACGCCGTCCTGGTACGTCTTCGTCATGCCGACGAGCGTAAGCCCCTGCGCGGCCAGACGGCGGAAATCGATCGTCTCGCCGCCACGCGCGCCGCTCACCGCGATCGTGACGTGTTCCGTGCCGGGCCCCGGGGTCTCGAGGTCCCATTTGCCGAGAACGCCCAGCCACCAGCAGAAGTCACGGCCGCGATAGGCGCGTGGCGGGCGATCGTGCGGGCCGACCGAGAGATAGACGCGCCTGCTTGAGCGCTGCAGTTCGTCGGCGATCTGCACGCCCGAGGACCCTGCCCCGACCACCAGCACCGCGCCCTTCGGCAGCTGCGCCGGATTGCGGTACGCGCTGGAGTGGATTTGCAGGATGCCGGTTTCCTTCGGGACAACCGGCGGGATGACGGGGACCTGGAAAGGTCCGGTCGCGGCAACAATGCTGTTGGCCTCGATCACGCCATCCGAGGTCTCGACGCGGAATCCCGGACGGCCGACATTTCTCTGCGCGAGCTTGACCTCGACGCCGCAGCGGATCGGCGCGTTGATCTGCTTTGCGTAGGCGACGAAATAGTCGGCCACCTCCTCCTTGGAAGGAAAGCCCTCGGGGCCCGTCACGGGAAACTCCATGCCCGGAAACCGGTCATGCCAGGCCGGGCCGTTGGCGACCAGCGAATCCCACCGCTGCGAACGCCAGCGCTCGGCGATCCGGCCGCGCTCGAGAACGAGATGAGGCACCCCGCATTTGCTCAGGTGCTCGCTCATGGCCACCCCGGCCTGGCCGCCGCCGACGACGAGCGTGTCTACCTTCTCAACCGACATATCCACGTCTCTTTCGATAGGGCTTTCGCCGCTGTGATGGAGGTCCGGTTTGCTTTTAGTGACGGGCTGGCGGAGCGAAAATTATGATTTCATGTGTCAGTGCTTAGCTTATCCCTAAACGCTGCGGTGGGATCGCCGAGGGCACCCAATTCCGGCGGTCGCGATCGGCAGGACCGCCTCCGGACCTCGGGAAAAGCTTAGGCGGACCCTAAGCACGGGTGCTGGAAAAAGTAATTCTTGCGCCTTGGATTTGGTGGTTCCCTGCGTCACCCGCATCAGAGTTTACGATCGCTGAGAGTGAAATGGCGCGAGAGACCCTTTACGCGAACGGCGCGCTATACACGGTCGATGCGGCGAACCCCGTTGCCGAGGCGATGCTGGTTCGCGGCGAGCGCATCGTGGCTGTCGGCTCTTCTTCCTCCGTCAGGGCGCAAGCATCCAAGGACGCCGAAATCGTCGATCTCCAGGGCCGGTTCGCCATGCCGGCCTTCATCGACGCCCACGTCCATTTCGCCTGGGGAAGCAAATATCTCGATGAAGTGCGGCTGCGCGAGGCAAAGACCTTTGGCGACGTGCTTGCCCGGTTGAAGGCCTATTCGCAGGCCTATCCCGACCGCGAATGGATCGTGGGCAGCGAATTCAGCTACGGCTACCCCGACCTCGCCGAAGGCGGCTTCCACAAATCGCTTCTCGACCAGGTTGTTGCCGATCGCCCGGTTTTCTTCCGCTCGGGCATGGCTCACGCCGCGTGGGTGAACAGCAAGGCGCTGGCACTTGCCGGCATCACGCGGGACACGGCCGACCCCGAAGGCGGCGAGATCGTGAGAGATGCGAGCGGTGAGCCGACCGGGTGGTTGAAGGAGAAAGCGTGGTCCAAGTTCGAAGCGCTGATCCCCCAATCCTCGCAATCGGATCTGCGATCGGCGCTGATCTCCGCCACCAAGGAAGCAAACCGTCTGGGACTGTCGCGGGTCCAGAGCGCAGGGATGGATGACGAAGCTGTCCCCTCGCTGGCGGAGATATTGGCGAAGGGCGAATTGACCCTGCGGTTCACGCTTTCGAGCATCGTAAATCCGGATTCGAGCCTCGACGAGGTGATTGCGCGCGTGTCCGGATGGAGGGATGACCTCGACCCTGACTTTCTCGACGGGCGCGTCATCAAATTCTTCCTGGACGGCGTGCTGGAATCCCACACCGGCTTCATGCCCCAGGGCTATGCTGATAAACCGGGCGAAACGGGAACCTGCCTTTGGAAGGCATCTGCCTACAACGCGGCCGTCAGCCGCGCGCAGCAGGAAGGCTTTCAGGTCTGGACGCACGCGATCGGCACAGGCGCCATCGAAATGGCGCTCGACGCCTATGCCGCGGATGGCCAACGCTCGCGGCAGTGCCGGCCGCGGGTAGAGCATTGCGAAATACCCACCGCGCGCGACATCGAGCGTTTTCGCGACATAGGGGCGATAGCGAGCTTCCAACCCGCCATGATCTATCCACGCGACCAGTGGCTTGGAATGGAAGGGATTTGGGAGGTGCGCGTCGGCTCTGCATCCTTGCCGCGGGCCTTTCCGGTCCGCTCCATCCTCGATGCCTCAGGCGCCGTCGCGTTCGGAACCGATTGGCCCATCGTAGACCTCAATCCGCTGGTCGGCATACGCAATGCAGTGCTGCGACAAAGCCGGGATCGCCGGCCGGAAACCGGCTGGGTCCCGCAGCAGAAGATCAGCGTCGCGCAGGCGCTTCATGCCTATACGCTGGGGGCGGCCTTTGCCGGCCATCGGGAAGACGACGAGGGCAGTCTGGCGGCGGGGAAGCTCGCCGACTTCATCGTCCTTTCCGATGATCCGCTGCAGGTCGAGCCGGACAGAATCGCGGACATCAAAGTGTTGAAGACGATCGTCGGCGGCAGATCTGTCTGGGAAGAACCCGCGGCTTGAGGCCGCGTCTTGGGGGGGTGGATGGAAGCGGCTGAATTTGACTACATCGTCGTCGGCGCCGGCTCGGCCGGTTGCGTGGTCGCCAATCGGCTGAGCGCCGATCCGTCGGTCAAGGTGTGCCTGATCGAGGCCGGCGGCAGCGACGACAGCCTGCGCGTCAAAGTGCCGGCAGGCATCCTCTCGCTCTACGGCAACCCCAACTACGACTATTGCTTCGTCGGCGTGCCGCAGCCGCATCTCAACAACCGCAGCATTCCGGTCAACCGCGGCAAGGCGCTGGGCGGATCGAGCTCGATCAACTCGATGGTCTATATCCGCGGCGCCTCCGAAGACTATGACGAATGGGCCGGGCTAGGCTGCGCCGGCTGGGCCTATCGCGACGTGCTGCCCGTGTTCAGGAAGCTGGAGCGCAACCTGCTCGGCCAGGACCCGCGCTATCACGGCAGCGACGGCGAGCTGCTGATCGACAATCCGCGCGATCCGAACGAGCTTTCAAGCATGTTCGTCAAGGCCGGCAGGAACGCGGGCCTGCCCGCCAATAGCGACTTCAATGCTGAAAGCCAGTTCGGCCTCGGGATCTACAACGTCACGCAGAACCGCGGACAACGCTTCAGCAGCTTCAGCGCCTTCATGCGCCCGGTGCTCGATCGCAGGAACCTGACGCTGCTCAGCCAATGCGAGGTGATCGACCTCGTCATCGCCGAGGGCCGCGCCACGGGAATGCGCGTGCGGCACGAGGGCCAGCAGAAGACGCTCTCGGCCAGCCGCGAGATCGTACTTTCGGCCGGCGCCATCAACTCGCCCAAGATCCTGATGACATCCGGCATCGGACCGGCAGATGAGCTCAAGCAGATCGGCATCACGCCGGTCCTCGACCTGCCAGGCGTCGGCAAGAACCTGCAGGACCATATCGATGGCATGATCACCGTGCGCTCCAGGAGTACCAGGACGCTCGGCCTGTCGATCGCCAACCTGCCCCGTATCGCCGCCACGCCCTTCCAGTATTTCGCGCGCCGCAAGGGCATGCTCACCACCAACTATGTCGAAGCCGGCGGCTTTGCGAAGACCAGGCACGCGAACAGCCTGCCCGACATCCAGTTCCATTTCGTGCCGGGTTATCGCAGCCATCGCGGCAGGCTCATCGAATACGGCCACGGCTACGCTATTCACACCTGCGTCCTGAGACCGAAAAGCGTGGGCGAGGTCAGGCTGTCGCGCGACAGCTCCCGCCGCGACGTCCTGATCGACCACCGCTTCTTCACCCATGAAGACGACGCCATGGTGTTGGTCGAAGGCATCAAGATCGCGCGCCGGATTTTTGCCTCGTCCGAGTTCGACGCGGTGCGCGGCAAGGAGATGCTGCCGGGCAAGAATATAAACAGCGACGACGAGATCCTGGCCTATCTGCGCGCCGAGGCGCTGACCGTCTATCACCCGGTGGGAACCTGCAAGATGGGAACGGACGACATGGCTGTCGTCGATCCGGCGACGCTCAAGGTGCGCGGCCTGGATGGGCTCCGGGTCGCCGACGCCTCGGTCATGCCGAAGCTGATCGGCGGCAACACCAACGCGCCGAGCATGATGATCGGCCAGAAGGTTTCGGAAATGATCCTTGGCTCGGGACATCGCGGCCAACGGTAGAGATCGCCTCGGCCCTTCAACGTTAGCGCAGTTCAGCGTTTGGCATCGCTGAACTGCGCTTAAGCAACTTATCCGGAATTGCTCTTAGTGATCCTCGTCGATCTCGTCGTGCAGGAGGCCGAGGATGCGGCGCTTGAGCGCGATGAAGTCGGGCTCGAGGATGACGTCCATCGAGCGCGGCCGCGGGATGTCGACCTTGATCTCGGCCTTGATCTTGCCTGGCCGGGCCGTCATCACCAGCACGCGGTCGCCGAGCACCAGCGCCTCGTCGATATCGTGGGTGACGAACAGCACCGTCTTCTGCTGCCGCTCCCAGACGCGCAGGAGCAGCTTCTGCATGGTGCCACGCGTCTGGCTGTCGAGCGCGCCGAACGGCTCGTCCATCAGGAGAACGGCCGGATCGTTGGCAAGGGCGCGCGCGATCGCCACGCGCTGCTTCATGCCGCCTGAGAGTTGCGCCGGGTAATGGTCGGCAAAGGGCGCGAGCCCAACCTCGTTCAGATACTGGTCGACGATCTGCTTGCGCTGCTGCGCCGGCAGCCCCTTGCGCTTCGGCCCATATTCGATGTTGGCGCGCACCGTGAGCCAGGGAAACAGCGTGTAGCTCTGGAACACCATGCCCCTGTCGGGACCCGGTTCGATCACTTCCCTGCCGTCGACCTTGATGCTGCCCGAGGTCGCGTCGTTGAGGCCGGCGGCGAGATAGAGCAGGCTGGATTTGCCGCATCCCGAAGGGCCGACGATGACGCAGAATTCGTTCTTGGCCACCTTCAGCGACACATCGTCCAGCGCCAGGACGCCGTTGGCGTCGCCATAGCGCAATGTCACGTCCTCGATGGCCATCGTGGTCCCGGCGGCACGCGCATCGACATTGGCAGAGGCCATGCCGTCCAAATTGTTCGCCTTGACGGTTTCGGTCATCACTACCCTTGATCCGGCTGCGGTTTGCGAGGATGCGTTCAAGATCAAGGTGCCCATGGCGCAACCCTTGCCCGGAGAATGCGGAATGCCGTGTCGGTGATCAGGCCTAGAAGCCCGATCGCGGCGATCGCCATGAAGATCACGTCGACCTGGAAGCCGCGCATCGCCTTGAGGCTGATATAGCCGAGGCCGCTCGACGCGGCGACGAGCTCGGCGACGACCAGATAGGTCCAGGCCCAGCCCATGGTGACGCGAAGCGTGTCGAGGATCGCGGGAAGTGCCGCAGGGAAAATGACGTGCCACACCGCTTCGCTGCGCTTGGTGCCAAGCGTGTAGGAGGCGTTGACTAGATCCCTGGATACGCTGCGGGCGCAGTCGGAGATCATCACCAGCTGCTGGAAGAACGTGCCGAAGAAGATGACCGCTATGCGCTGCTCGATGCCGATGCCGATCCACAGGATGAACAGAGGCACGAAGGAGGTGACGGGCAGATAGCGGATGAAGTTGACCAGCGGCTCCAGGGGCGCCTGCACTGCCCGGTAGGTGCCCATCCACAGTCCCAGCGGCACTGCAATCACCGACGACACGATGAAGCCCAGGATGACCACCTTGGCGCTTGTCAAAGTGTGGTAGAAAAGGCTGCCGTCGAGCGACATGCGATAGGTCGTCTCGAGCACGGTTCCAGGTGTCGGCAGAAACATGTTCGGCACGACGCGCCCATAGGACAGCAAAGCCCAGCCGCCGATCACGACAACCCACATCGCCAGCGCAAGCGCGGTTGCCGTGCTGGCGGGGATGTTGGCGAATGGGGTCGTCAGGCGCGTCCACGCCGTTCGCCTCTGTGCCATAGGATGGCCTCCGTAGAATCCAAACGCGAAAACCTGGCTTCAAGAAAACGGGGCTGGCCCGAATGGGCCAACCCCGGCAATCCCGAAGGCTCACTGTTCCTTGATGAAATCGGTGTCGAGGATGGTTTTCGAGTCGATCGTCATCTTGAGCTTGCCGGCCTTGCCCCAGATGTCCTGCGCGAAGTTCACCAGGTCGGCCGCTTCGCTCTTCTCCGGCGTGCCGAAGAATTCCAGGTTGCGGGCGCGGTCGTAGTAGCGCACGCCCTTGGCGCCGGCGGCGAAATCCTCCGGCTTCTCGAGATAGCCGCCAATGCCCTTGGCCATGATCTCATAGGCCTTGTCCGGGTTGGTCTTGATGTAGTCGACCGCCTTGTAATAGCCCTTGATGAGAGCCTTCACGTCCTCGGGGTGCTTCTCGATCAGGTCGCATTTGAGCGCGATCACATCGACGATCAGGCCGGGCGTGGCCGTGGAATCGATCAGCACCTTGCCCTTGCCGCCCTTGCGGACTTCGGTGAGATGCGGCTCCCAGGTCACCGCGGCCGGAACCTGGCCGGCGATGAAGGCGGTCGCGGCATCATCGGCGGTCATGTTGGTGATGGTGACGTCGTCCTCGGTCATGCCTTCCTTTTTCAGGAGCACGTTGAACCAGAATTCGGAAATGGAGCCCTCGTTCAAGGCCACCTGCTGGCCCTTCAGGTCCTTGAGCGACTTGACGTCGGGCTGCGTGACGACGCCGTCGCCGCCATGGCTGTCGTCGAGCGCCACGACATATTTGAAGCAGAGGTCGTCGGAGCGGTATTTCATCAGCTCGTCGACGGTGGAGGCGGCGCCGTCGAGGTCGCCGCCGGCGACCGCCGCCATGTAAAGCGCCGATTCCTCAATGACCTTCAGGTCGACGTCGACGCCGGCTTCCTTGAAGTAGCCGAGGTCACGGGCAAGAAACAGCGGCCCGTAGCCTACCCAGGTTGTCATGCCGAGGCGAATGGCGCCGGCATTGGCGGGAGCGGCAAGCCCCAGGCCCAGCAGGCCTGCGCTGACCGCGGTCATCAGGCAGTTTCGGAATGTCTTCATTGTCTTGGTTCCCCATGGCTGTTGCCGGCATCGGCCCATTCAACGGCCCATGCCAAGCGGCGTTTTGGCAGCCGCTCTCTTGTTATGCGTCGCCTCCCAGGCGAGCCTAGCGTGTTCTAGGCCCGCAAGAGAGCACCCGGGCCGGATCGCAAAAAGAAGTCTTTTTCTGTCCTTTGCTTCGCCGAAACCGAAGCAGCGGGCTGAGCCCGGCTGATGAGCTTGAACGGCGGCGCTAGGCGACAGCGGTTCCGATAGCGCCGGCAGACGCGCCAACGACCGTGGATGGCGTGCTGATCAAAGGAATCTTGTGGGACGGTTTGCCCAATCGGAGGCGTTCTCGGGCCACCGGGGAAATCGACGGCAGCGCCAAGATGAATGGCAAATTCAGATGCTTCGAGGAGCCAGCGAGGGATGCGGCCTCATCGGCCGCATCCCCGAGATTTTCGGCGCAAACGCCGCGCCCCGCGGCGTGGCACGGCGGCTAGGCCGCCAAGGCGCCCGACTTTTTCGCCGTCCAGGTGGCGATGTAGTCCATCAGGCCGGGGTTGAGGCAGTCATAGGGCTCGAGCCCGATCGACTTCAGCTGGGCGCGGATGCCGTCCATCCGCTTCGGGTCTACCCCGGATTCGATGATCGAGGAGACGAAGGCGGTGAAGCCCGGTGGCGACCAGCCGTCCTCCTCGAAGCGCTCGGGATGGATGAAGGACAGGCCCTTGAAGGGATGGTCGCGCTCGACCGGGCCGTACATGTGGACGCCGCAGCCGGTGCAGGCATGGCGCTGGATGAGTGCTGCCGGATCGACCACCTTCAGCTTGTCGCCGTTCTCCGTCACGGTGACGTCGCCCGTGCCGGCAACGGCCACGACCGAGAACACAGCGCCCTCCGGCTTCCAGCACTTGGTGCAGCCGCAGGCGTGGTTGTGGGCGATCTGGCCCTTGACCTTCACCTTCACCGGCTTCGAGGTGCAAAGACAGACCAGCGTGCCGCCGGAGAAGGATGCGCTTTCCTTCGGCAAGCCATTGTCGATCGAGTGATGCAGTTTTTCGGCCATTCCTGTTTCCTCCCATGTTGACAAAAAAGGGTCGCCGGCACTCCGGCCTGCGGCCCGGTGGGTTGCTTCAGTAAACCACGACACTCCTGATCGACTTGCCCTCATGCATGAGGTCGAAACCCTTGTTGATGTCCTCCAGCTTCAGCGTGTGGGTGATCATCGGATCGATCTGGATCTTTTTCTCCATGTACCAGTCGACGATCCTGGGCACATCGGTGCGGCCGCGCGCGCCACCGAAGGCGGTGCCCATCCAGCTGCGGCCGGTGACCAACTGGAAGGGACGGGTCGATATCTCCTGGCCGGCGCCGGCAACGCCGATGACGACCGACTTGCCCCAGCCGCGATGCGAGGCTTCCAGCGCCTGGCGCATCACCTTGGTGTTGCCGGTGCAGTCGAACGTGTAGTCGGCGCCGCCGATCTGGTCGGCGCCGCGCTTGGTCATGTTGACCAGGTAAGGCACGACGTCGCCGTCGATCTCCTTCGGATTGACGAAATGCGTCATGCCGAACTTCTCGCCCCAGGCCTTCTTGTCGTTGTTCAAATCGACGCCGATGATCATGTCGGCGCCGGCAAGGCGAAGCCCCTGGATGACGTTGAGGCCAATGCCGCCGAGGCCGAACACGACCGCTGTCGCCCCTTGCTCGACCTTGGCCGTGTTGATGACGGCGCCGATGCCGGTGGTCACGCCGCAGCCGATATAGCAGATCTTGTCGAAGGGGGCGTCGGGATTGACCTTGGCCACCGCGATCTCGGGCAGCACGGTGAAGTTGGAGAAGGTCGAGCAGCCCATATAGTGGAACAGTTTTTCGCCCCCGAGCGAGAAGCGCGACGAACCGTCGGGCATCAACCCTTGCCCCTGCGTGGCGCGGATGGCGGTGCACAAATTGGTCTTCCTCGACAGGCAGGACGGGCACTGCCGGCATTCGGGCGTGTAGAGCGGGATGACATGGTCGCCCTTCCTGACCGAGGTCACGCCCTTGCCGACATCGACGACGATGCCGGCGCCCTCATGGCCCAGGATCGCCGGGAACAGGCCTTCCGGATCGGCGCCAGACAGCGTGAACTCGTCGGTATGGCAGATGCCGGTCGCCTTCACCTCGACCAGCACCTCGCCCTCGCGCGGACCTTCAAGGTCCACCTCCATGATCTCAAGCGGCTTTCCGGCGGCAACGGCAACGGCGGCACGCGTTTTCATGAGGCACTTCCTCCCAAGGCAGTCGAAAAAACTTCATGTTCCAGCGGACGTGAAGTCCGCCGGGCAACAAAAATACCGTTTCCAAGCCGTAGTGAGGTCGCGATAATCGAACGGTCTCCCTCATAAGTCTATTCTACCAAGGTCCCCCCACCCTTCCAGCCGCTTCAAAGTGGCTGTCCGGTAGACGTGTTGCTCGATCTCGCAGATCAATTGGAAGCTTTCCGCGCAGTTTCGGCATGCCGTGCTCCGCTTGATCGCCGGCCGCCTTCCCGGCGGCGAATAGGACTAAAGCAGAAGTGACAGGTCAGCTTACAAGGTTTGATAAATCCAACACTTCCGCTAATTTCTTCGCGGGCACCTTGGCTTGGCGCTGGTCCGATAGGGTTGGACTCGGCACGAGAGTGGGTAATGTTTTCGATGACGAGCGCGGTGCCGAGCACTCTCACGACCTTTTTGTGCTTCCTTTTCCTGGCCGCCAATTTTTCCGGTGCGGCGGCCCAGGAAGCGGCGAGCAAGCAGTCGGCCGCGGCGGCCAAGCCTGAAAAGAAGATCACAGAAATCAAGATAGGTTATTTGCGGGCATACGCGCCGCAGCTGACGCTTTCCCTGCTCGACCTGCCGCCAAGGGACGAGGGCGTTGCCGGCGCCAAGGTGGCGATTGGCGACAACAATACGACAGGAGCATTCCTCGGCCAGAAATTCAGCCTCGACATCACCGAAATAAAACCGGACGCCGATGCGGTTCAGGCATTCGACGACCTGATCGCCAAGGGCGACCGCTATGTGGTCGCGGACCTCCCGGCCAAGCAGCTGCTATCCATCGCCGACATCGCGCGCGACAAGGGCGTGCTGATCTTCAACATCGGCGCCACCGACGACAGCCTGCGCGAGGAGGACTGCCGCATAAACGTCTTCCACATCGCGCCGACGCGCAGCATGCTGGCCGACGCGCTGGCGCAGTATCTCATGGTGAAGAAATGGCCGAACTGGGTGCTGCTCTACGGTTCGCATGAGCAGGACCACCTCTACGCCGATGCGTTGCGCCGCGCGGCTGCCCGTTTCGGTGGCCAGATCGTGGCGGAGAAGGAGTTCAAGGACACCGGCACCGCCAGGCGAACCGATACGGGCGCCACGCAGATCCAGCAGCAGATTTCCGTGTTCACGCAGGACCTGCCTGAGCACGACGTGGTGCTGGTCGCCGACGAGAGCGAGGTATTCGGAACCTATGTGCCCTACCGCACATGGACGCCGCGGCCGGTCGCGGGCACGGCCGGACTTGTCGCATCGTCATGGCACCCCGCGAGCGAGCAATGGGGCGGCATCCAGATGCAAAGCCGCTTCCTGAGGACCACGGGCCGGCGAATGTTGTCCAAGGACATGTCGGCCTGGACGGCCGTGCGGGCCATCGGCGAAGCCACCACGCGCACCAATGGCGACGATCCCAAAAAAATCAGCGACTACATCCGTTCGGATGATTTCTCGGTCGCCGCCTTCAAGGGCCAGAAGCTGACCTTCCGCAAATGGAACCTCCAGCTGCGCCAGCCGATCCTGCTCAGCGACGCCAAGTCGGTCGTCTCGACTTCGCCGCAGGAGGGCTATCTCCATCAGGTTTCCGAGCTCGACACGCTCGGCGTCGACCAACCGGAGACCAAATGCGCCCTTAAGTAGAAAGCAATCGGGAGGAGTTTCGGTGCAAGGACGAACTTGTGCACTAGCCATTCTCGCGGCCGGTCTGATGACCGGTCCGGCATCGGCCTATACGGCCTATGTCTCCAACGAGAAGGACAACACCATGACCGTCATCGACACGGCGGTGATGAAGGTGATCAAGACCGTCGATGTCGGCCAGCGGCCGCGCGGCATCACGATCTCGCCCGACGGCAAGTTCGTCTACCTGTGCGCCAGCGACGACGACACGGTCCAGATCATCGATACGTCCAGCCTTGAAATCGTGGGCACGCTGCCCTCTGGGCCCGACCCTGAACTGTTCGTGCTCTCGCCCGACGGCAAGACGCTTTATATCGCCAACGAGGACGACAATCTGGTGACTGTCGTCGACGTCGCGAGCAAGGCGGTGCTCTCGGAGATCCCGGTCGGCGTCGAGCCGGAAGGCATGGGCGTCAGCCCAGACGGCAAGACCATGGTCAACACCTCCGAGACCACCAGCATGGCGCATTTCATCGACACGCAAAGTCATGAGGTGACCGATAACGTGCTGGTCGACACGCGCCCGCGCTTCGCCGAATTCAAGCCCGATGGCTCGCAGGTCTGGGTCAGCGCCGAGGTCGGCGGCACGGTAAGCGTCATCGACAACGCCAAGCGCCAGGTCGTGAAGAAAATCCAGTTCGCGATCAATGGATTGCGGGCTGAAACCATCCAACCCGTGGGCATCGCCATAACCGCCGACGGCAAGAAGGCCTATGTCGCGCTCGGTCCGGCAAACCATGTCGCGGTGATCAACACCGAGACCTACGAAGTGGAGAAATACATCCTTGTCGGCCAGCGCGTCTGGCATCTGGCCTTCACCCCCGACCAGAAGACGCTGATCACCACGAACGGCAACTCGAACGACATCACCTTCATCGACACGGCGACCGATGAACCGGTCCAGTCGCTCACCGTCGGCCAGCAGCCGTGGGGCGTGGCCATATCGCCCAACTAGCGATGCTCCAAGCAAGCCAGGAGGTTCGTTCCATGACGATCAACCGCACGATTGCCTTCGCCGTTCTGGTTGGACTGGCGGTTGCTCCGCTCGCGGCCAGTGCCGACGACAATGCGCTGAAGGTGACGCGATCGAGCAAGAACCTCCCCGAGCTGGTCCTGGGCTCGGACAAATCCAGCTACGACGTCAACCGGGCGGATTTCGAACTGGTCGCCGGCCAGGGCTACCGCTGGAAGATCACGTCTCACGGCGGCTTCGAATACAAGTTCATGACCGATCTCTGGCGAAACGTCTGGATCGACCAGATCGTCATAAACGATCTCGAAGTGCATATGGCCGGCGCACCAGCCTGGCTCGAATTCGACGATGCGGGAACCATATTGGTTCAGTTCCACACCGTGCGGCCCGGCGAATACACCTGGTCCGTCTCCGACCTTGCCGACAAGGGCCTCAAGGGAAAGATCACGATCAAATGAAAACGGCAAATGAGGACCGGGCACAGATGAGGACAAGGTGATCGGCGTGCAGCATGTACGGACAGGCGGACCGGGAAATGAGGTGGCGGCGCTCGACGTCGCCGGTGTCAGCCATTCCTACGGTCCCAAGCGGGCGCTGAACAACGTGTCCTTCTCGATCGCGCCGGCGACTTTCACCGTTCTGCTCGGCCTCAACGGCGCCGGCAAGACAACCTTGTTCTCGCTGATCAGCCACCTTTACGACACGCGCCACGGATCGATCCGCATCTTCGGCAACGACATCCGCCGCGCTTCCGGCGAAGCGCTCAGATGTGTCGGCATCGTGTTCCAGGCACGCACCCTCGACCTTGACCTCAGCGTGCACCAGAACCTCTCCTACCACGCCTCGCTGCACGGCATCGGCGCACGCGAGGCCCGGCAGCGCATCGCGGCCCTGCTCGAAACGGTCGACATGCGGGGCCGCGGGCATGACAAGGCCCGCTCTCTCTCCGGCGGCCAGATGCGACGGATCGAGATCGCCAGGGCGCTGCTGCATCGCCCCGCCCTGCTGCTGCTCGACGAGGCGACCGTCGGCCTCGACATCCAGTCGCGCGCCGGCATCCTGGCCACCATCCGTAGGCTGGTCGAAACCGAAGGCATCGGCGTTCTGTGGGCCACGCATCTGATCGACGAAGTCGACGATGGCGACCATGCCGTCGTGTTGCGACAGGGCAACCTTGTCGCCAGCGGCACGGTGTCCGATCTCATCCAGGCCAACGGCGCTGATTCGATCCGCGACGCTTTCTCGAAGCTCAACCGCGCAGAGGCGGCCGGCATTGCGGGGATCTCGCCGTGAGCGCCTCCGCAATGCGGCAGAAGGTCGCCTCCGTCATGCCGGTGAGGTCCGGCGCGTTCGGCCTGCGCCACTATCTCATCTGCCTCAAGGGCGTCGTCCTGCGCGAGTGCCTGCGTTTCCTGCATCAACGCGAGCGCTTCATCTCCTCGCTGGTCAGGCCGCTCGTCTGGCTGTTCATCTTCGCCGCCGGCTTTCGCCAGGTGCTCGGCGTCTCGATCATCCCGCCCTACAAGACCTACGTCCTCTACGAGGTCTACATCACGCCCGGCCTGTGCGGCATGATCCTTCTGTTCTCGGGCATGCAGTCATCGCTGTCGATGGTCTACGACCGCGAGATGGGCAATATGCGCACCCTTCTCGTCAGCCCGTTTCCGCGCTGGTTCCTGTTGGTGTCGAAGATGCTCGCCGGCGTCGCCGTTTCGATCGCGCAGGTCTACGCGTTCCTGATCGTGGCCTGGTTCTGGGGCGTCAAGGCGCCGCCGCTCGGCTACCTGTTCGTGCTGCCGGCGTTGTTTTTGTCGGGCATGATGCTTTGCGCGCTCGGGATGCTTTTGTCCTCGGTGATCAAGCAGCTCGAGAACTTCGCCGGCATCATGAACTTCGTCATATTCCCCGGCTATTTCGCCTCGCCGGCTCTGTATCCGTTGTGGCGCATCCAGGAAGCCAGCCCTCTCCTCTACAAGATCTGCGTCGTCAATCCGTTCACCTACGCGGTCGAACTGATCCGCTTCGCCTTTTACGGGCAGGTCGATTGGCTGTCGCTGGGCGTCGTCGCCGGATGCACGCTGCTGTTCCTGGCCGGAGCCATCATCGCCTACGACCCTTCACGCGGCCTGATGACCCGCAAGCAGGATACGGGAGGAAATGCCTGATGACGCGATTGGCCTTTGCTCGCGGCCTTGTTGTGGTCGCCATGCTCGCGCCGGGCGCAAATGCCAAGGCGGCGACCGTCGATCCGGACTGGCCGTGTGTCCAGCGCAAGGTGCCGCAATTGTCGCTCGGCCAGGTCTGGAACGGAGCGGACCTTCCGCCTTCGGCCAAGGACTGGTCAAACGACGCCTCGGTTTCCGCCCTCGTCGAGGACGTTGCGGCACGGCGGCTGCCGATCGCCGACGCAGAGAAGAAGATCAGGGATTTTGCGGCATCGCTGCCGGCCGAGCAGCTTGCACCGAAAATGGCGATGCTCGTGCAGGGCATGTTCGACCACATGGACGCCGAGCGTTCGCATGTGATTTCCGGCATTTCCCGTTATGCCCACAGGCAGCTCGAAATGGCCGCCGACTTGCGCAAGCAAGCCTCCGATGTCGATGCGTTGCGCGCGAAGCCCGACGCGGATCAGGACGACGTCGAGCGGCGGACCGACCAACTGACTTTCGCGACGCGGATCTTCACGGAGCGCGCCCAGTCCCTGACCTATGTCTGCGACGTGCCGACGATAATCGAGCAGCGGCTTTATCAGTTGGCCAAGACCGTCTCGGACACGCTTGCCGCGAAGAAATAACCTCTCCAGTCAACTGCTCCGGCCGGGCAGCACGCGCCAGCGCTGCACGAAGTAGCCAGGATGTGTGTCCAGCCAATGCGCGACCAGCGGCTGTGCCTGCATGAAGGCCACTCCGGGATTCATGGCCAGACCGTCCGCCATTTCCTCGCGTTGCTCGCAATTCTGCGGTACGCCCGTCATGCAGACCATCATCACGATTGTATAAAGCATTGCCCCTTCCCCTTCGAAATCCCGAACCCCACGCCGGGACGCATAGCGATTGTCTGCAGGGTTTGGCTGCCCTGCTGCCCTACCATTCCATTAGCAATAAGCAATATAACATGCGGGCTGGCCGATCACCATGGCGGTGACCCATTGCTCACGCCCTTTCCGAACCTTTCGCACGATCTCGACGGCCGGTATGTCAGGCGTTTCACTTGGACCTTGCAGGCGTTCTCGCTTGCCGTGCCGGCGCTGCTTCATCTACTTCGGCGTGCGGATACAATTTGCCGAACAGGGGCAGGTAGGTCGCGCCCTTGCGCATCAGGAAATCGTTGAAGGTCGCCATCGCCGGCGAGATCACGTGATCGGTGCGCATCACCGAAAACCATTGCCGGCGGATCGGCATGCCGGCCACGTCGAGAATGACGAGCCGGCCGGCTTCCGTCTCTGCGGCGATGGTGTGGGCGGAGATGAAGGCGATGCCGAGACCTGCCATCACCGCCTGCTTGATCGTCTCGTTCGACCCCATCTCGACGCCGAGATCGTCGATCCGGCCGGGCACGTCGCTCAGGAATATCTCCAGCGAGATGCGCGTGCCCGAACCTGGCTCGCGGATAAGGAAATGCTCCTCGGCGATCCTTTCCTTGGAAATGTCGCGTGCCGAAACCAGCTTGTGCTCGGGCGGCGCGATGATGACCAGCGGATGGTCGCCGAAGACGGAAGCACGCACCGAAACTTCCTTGGGCGGACGGCCCATCAGCGCGATGTCGATATCGTGGTTCTTCAATCTGTCGATCGTTTCGGCGCGATTGCCGATGGCAAGCCGCATGTCGATATCGGGATGCTCCTTCATGAAGCCGGCCATCAGCCGCGGCGCGAAATATTTGGCGGTGGAAACGACGCCGAGCCTCAGGCTGCCGGTGCGCACGCCTTTGATGGCGTCCATCTCGTCTTCGAGCATGCGCAGCCGCTCGTCGATGGCCTGCGCTGCCTCGACGAAGGCCAGCCCTGCGGCGGTGGGACGCATGCCGTCCGACGTCCGGTCGAACAAGGCCAGTTGGAACTCGTCCTCCACCTGTCGCAACTGGATCGTAACCGCTGGAGGAGAAAGGCCTAACACCTTGGCCGCGCTCACGATTTTTCCGTGACTGACGATGGCCTGGACGGTCTTCAATTGCTTGAGCGTGAGGTTTCTCATGGGCTATACTAAATTAATTTTAGTGCCGAGGTAAAGTTATTGAATTTTACTTAGCGTAGATCGTTTGGTTTCATCTCTCCATCCGGCCTCGAGGGATATGGCCGGACCGGGAGGTTACGATGCCAGCGGCAACGCTCGACGCTTTTCTGAACTCCTATCTCGGCGACCAGCCGGACGAACGCCGATCCGCGGTCGTTGCGACCATCCGGCAGTTCACGCAAGCCGCCACCAAGGTCCGCAATGCCATCAACCAGGGGGCGCTCGGCGTCGCTTTTGCCGGGACCCGCGGCGCCAATGCCGATGGCGATGTCCAGAAGGATCTCGACGTCTTCGCCGACGACATCTTCCTCGACGCCATGCGTCGCGCCCCGGTCGCGCTCTATGCCTCCGAGGAGCTGGAGCAGCCGGTACTGCTCGACAGGCAAGCCCCCCTCGCCGTCGCCATCGACCCGTTGGACGGCTCTTCCAACATCGACACCAACGTGTCGGTCGGAACGATTTTCTCGCTCCTCCCTGCAACTGGCGCGCCGGATGTCGATCCGGCCGCCTCTTTTTTGCAGGCGGGCGTCAGCATGCTGGGCGCCGGCTTCTTCATCTACGGGCCCCAGCTGGCGCTCGTTCTGTCGCTCGGCAGCGGCACGCACGTCTTCGTGCATTCAACCCGGCTTGGCACCTTCGTCCAGGCCTACGAAAGCCGGATCATCCCGGAGCGGACCCAGGAGTTCGCCATCAACGCCGCCAACTACCGCCACTGGGACGAGGCCGTGCGCCTCTATGTCGACGACTGCCTGGAAGGCACCGAAGGTCCAAGGGAGAAGGATTTCAACATGCGCTGGATCGCCTCGCTTGTCGCCGAATGCTACCGCATATTGATGCGCGGCGGCGTGTTCCTGTACCCCGGCGACCAACGCCGGGGTTACAGCCAGGGCCGGCTTCGGCTGGTCTATGAGGCCAATCCGATTGCCTATCTGATCGAACAGGCGGCCGGTGCCGCGACCGACGCGATCACCCGCATCCTGGAAATCGAACCCGAGAGCCTGCATCAGCGCGTGCCCGTGGTTTTCGGGTCCGCGCGGGAAGTCGCGCGGATCGCCCGCTACCACACCGAACCCAGCGCCATCGGCGAGCGTGCGCCGCTGTTCAGCCGCCGCGGACTGTTCAGGGCCTGAGCGGAAACCATGTCGGCGAAGCACCCCATCATCACCATCACCGGATCGTCGGGCGCGGGCACGACCTCGGTCAAGCGCATCTTCGAGATGATCTTCCGGCGCGAGAACATCGAGGCTGCCTTCATCGAAGGCGATGCCTTTCATCGCTACGATCGCGCTGCGATGAAGGCGGAGGTCGCCGCGCAGGAAAAGGCAGGCAACCCGAACTTCACCCATTTCCATGCCGAGGCCAACGAACTGGAGATCCTCGAGGGGGTTTTCGAGGAATATGGCCGCCGCGGGAGCGGAAGGACCCGCACCTACGTCCATGACGAGGACGAGGAGAAGCAGTACGCCACGCCGCCCGGCAATTTCACCGAATGGCGCGAATTCGCGCCGAGCGACCTGCTCTTCTACGAAGGCCTGCATGGCTGCGTCGTCACCGACAAGATCAACCTGGCCAGGCACGCGGACCTCAAGATCGGCGTGGTGCCGGTCATAAATCTCGAGTGGATCCAGAAGATCCATCGCGACCGCGCTACGCGCGGCTATTCCACCGAGGCGGTGATGGACGTGATCCTGCGCCGCATGCCGGACTATGTCCGCTACATCGTCCCGCAATTCTCGCAGACCGCGATCAATTTCCAGCGCGTGCCGATCGTCGACACGTCCAACCCGTTCATCGCGCGCTGGATCCCGACCCCCGACGAATCGATGCTGGTCATCCGCTTCGCCAATCCTCGTGGCATCGACTTCCCCTACCTGCTTTCAATGATCCACGACTCCTTCATGTCGCGGCCAAATTCCATAGTGGTGCCAGGCAACAAGCTCGACCTTGCCATGCAGCTGATCCTGACGCCGCTCATCCTGCAATTGATCGAACGCAAGAAACGTGTGTCGTGAGGAGGATGCCATGACCAGCCTGGCAGCATTGAAGTCCGCCGCAGCCGTGTCCGAGCGCGATATGGCGAACGCCATCCGCGCGCTGGCCATGGACAGCGTGCAGAAGGCAAGCTCCGGACACCCGGGCATGCCGATGGGCATGGCCGATGTCGCGACGGTATTGTTCAGCCGCTTCATCGCCATCGACCCAGCGGCGCCGGACTGGCCCGACCGCGACCGCTTCGTGCTTTCGGCCGGGCACGGCTCGATGCTGCAATATGCGCTGCATTACCTGCTCGGCTACCAGGACATGCCGATCGAGGAGTTGCAGCGGTTCCGTCAGCTGGGCAGCCGTACCGCCGGACATCCGGAGCATGGCCACGCGCTCGGCATCGAGACGACCACCGGTCCGCTCGGACAAGGCATCTCGACCGCTGTCGGCATGGCGCTGGCGGAACGCATGCTTGCCGCCCGCTACGGCGCCGATCTCGTCGACCACGACACCTACGTCATCGCCGGCGACGGCTGCCTGCAGGAAGGCATTAGCCACGAGGCGATCGACCTCGCCGGTCACCTGAGGCTCTCCCGCTTGATCGTGCTTTGGGACGACAACGCGATCTCCATCGACGGACCCACCTCGCTGTCGACATCGATGGACCAGCCGGCCCGGTTCAAAGCCGCCGGGTGGCATGTGCAGTCCGTGGACGGCCACGACATGGAAGCCGTCGCCGCGGCGATCGAGGCCGCGCGGCGGTCGGATCGGCCGTCGCTGATCGCCTGCCGCACGGTGATCGGCAAGGGCGCACCCAATCTCGGCGGTTCGGAAAAGACGCACGGCGCGCCGCTGGGCGATGCGGAGATCGCCGCGACGCGCGAAAACATCGGTTGGGCCCACGCGCCGTTCGAGGTGCCGGACGATATCCTGTCCGCATGGCGCGAGGTCGCCGAGCGCGGGCAAGCGGCGCGGCGCGCCTGGGAACGGCGGCTTGCCGCCTCGCCACGGCGTCAGGACTTCGAGCGCGCGCTTTCCGGCAAGCTGCCCGGTGCGGTCTTCGAAGCACTGGACGCCTTTCGCAAGGAGCATGTCGAGAAGGCTTCCAAGGTCGCAACGCGCAAGGCCTCCGAAATGGCGCTCGCCGCGATCAACGACGCAACCGAGCTGACGGTCGGCGGCTCCGCCGATCTCACGCACTCGAACCTGACGATCACCAAAGGCATGGATCGCATAGCGCCTGGCGATTACGCGGGCCGCTATATTCATTACGGCATCCGCGAGCACGGCATGGCCGCGGCCATGAACGGCATCGCGCTGCATGGCGGGTTCGTCCCTTACGGCGGCACCTTCCTGTGCTTCGCCGACTATGCTCGCGGCGCGATGCGGCTCTCGGCGCTCATGAACCAGCGCGTCGTCTATGTGATGACGCATGATTCCATCGGCCTCGGCGAGGACGGCCCGACCCATCAGCCGATCGAGCACCTGGCGATGCTGCGGGCGACACCGAACCTCAACGTCTTCCGTCCGGCCGACATCATCGAAACGGCCGAGTGCTGGGAGCTGGCGCTGAAGAGCGGGACGCGGCCGAGCGTGCTCGTGCTCTCGCGCCAGAACCTGCCGATGCTGCGCCAGGCGTACAGCCACGAGAACCGGTCCGGCCGCGGCGCTTACGTGTTGCGCGAGCCATCCAGGCACCGCGCCGTGACGCTGATCGCCACCGGCTCGGAAGTCGAGATCGCCGTCACTGCCGCGGAGCGGCTGGATACCCAGCACGGCCTTGCCGCGGCGGTCATCTCGATGCCGTGCTGGGAATTGTTCGAGGAACAGGAAGCCGACTACCGCAAGTCCGTCCTCGGTTCCGCGCCGCGCATTGCCGTCGAGGCAGCCGCCCGTCTCGGCTGGGATCGCTGGATCGGCGACGCCGGCGCTTTTGTCGGCATGACCGGCTTCGGCGCCAGCGCGCCCGCACCGGACCTGTACCGGCATTTCGGCATCACACCCGAAGCCGTCGTCGCGGCGGCCCTGAAGCTCATCATCTAGGAGGACCGACAATGGCCCGCATCACCCTTCGCCAGCTTCTCGACCATGCCGCCGAGCACGGCTACGGCGTGCCGGCATTCAACATCAACAACATGGAACAGGGCCTCGCCATCATGGAGGCGGCAAGCGCTTGCGATGCGCCGGTGATCATCCAGGCCTCGCGCGGCGCCCGCTCCTATGCCAACGACGTCATGCTGGCCAGAATGATCGAGGCGTTGACCGAGATCCATCCAAGCATTCCATTGTGCATCCACCAGGATCACGGCAACAACGAAGCCACCTGCCTTTCGGCGATCCGCCACGGCTTCACCTCGGTGATGATGGACGGATCGTTGCTGGCGGACGCCAAGACCCCGGCGAGCTACGACTACAACGTCGCCATCACTGAGCGCGTCGCGCGCATGGCGCATTGGGTCGGCGCTTCCGTCGAGGGCGAGCTCGGCGTGCTCGGCTCGCTGGAAACCGGCCAGGGCGAAGGGGAGGACGGTCACGGCGCCGAAGGCGCCCTCTCCCATGAACAGCTGTTGACCGACCCCGATCAGGCGGTCGACTTCGTGACGGCCACCAGGGTCGACGCGCTGGCGATCGCCTGCGGCACCTCCCACGGCGCCTACAAGTTCACCCGCAAGCCCGATGGCGACATCCTGGCCATGCAGGTGATCGAGGCGATTCACGAGAAGCTGCCGAACACGCATCTGGTCATGCACGGTTCCTCCTCCGTGCCGCAGGACCTGCAGGACATCATCAACAAATATGGCGGCGAGATGCCCCAGACCTTCGGCGTGCCGGTCGAGGAGATCGAACGCGGCATCCGTCACGGCGTGCGCAAGGTCAACATCGACACCGATTGCCGCATGGCCATGGCCGGGCAATTCCGCCGCGTCGCGACACAGGATCCGCGCGAATTCGATCCGCGAAAATTCCTGAAGCCCGCCATGGACGCCCTGCGCGACCTCTGCCGCGATCGCTTCGAACGCTTCGGCACCGCGGGCAACGCCTCGAAGATCAAGGTCATCGCCATGGACGAGATGGCGAAACGCTACGCCGCGGGAAAGCTCGACCCGCAGATCGCAACCGCGAAAGCCGCCTGAGCGGCGGTCCGCCAGAGAAGGAAAGGACCAACCTCATGCCCAACAAATCCGAGACCGTCACCGGCAAGGACCGCTACAGATCCGGTGTGATGGAATACAAGAAGATGGGCTATTGGGAGCCCGACTACGAGCCGAAGGACACCGACATAATCTCGGTGTTCAGGATCACCCCGCAGGACGGGGTCGACCCGATCGAGGCCGCCGCGGCAGTCGCCGGCGAATCCTCGACCGCGACCTGGACCGTGGTCTGGACGGACCGGCTGACGGCGAGCGAAAAATACCGCGCCAAGGCTTATCGGGTCGACCCCGTGCCGAATGCGCCCGGACAGTACTTCGCCTATATCGCCTACGACCTCGACTTGTTCGAGCCGGGCTCGATCGCCAATCTTTCGGCATCGATCATCGGCAACGTCTTCGGCTTCAAGCCGTTGAAGGCATTGCGGCTGGAGGACATGCGCTTTCCCGTCGCCTATGTGAAGACCTTCCAGGGTCCGGCGACCGGCATCGTCGTCGAGCGCGAGCGCCTCGACAAGTTCGGCCGCCCGCTGCTCGGCGCCACCGTCAAGCCGAAACTCGGCCTTTCGGGCCGCAACTACGGCCGTGTCGTCTACGAGGCGCTGAAAGGCGGGCTCGATTTCACCAAGGACGACGAGAACATCAACTCGCAGCCCTTCATGCATTGGCGCGAGCGTTTCCTCTACTGCATGGAGGCCGTCAACAAGGCGCAGGCCGAGACGGGCGAGATCAAGGGGACCTATCTCAACGTTACCGCAGGCACCATGGAGGACATGTACGAGCGGGCCGACTTCGCCAGGGAACTCGGCTCCAACATCGTCATGATCGACCTCGTGATCGGCTACACGGCGATCCAGTCGATGGCCAAGTGGGCGCGCAGGAACGACATGATCCTGCACCTGCATCGCGCCGGACACTCGACCTACACGCGGCAGAAGAGCCATGGCGTGTCGTTCCGCGTCATCGCCAAATGGATGCGGCTTGCCGGCGTCGACCACATCCATGCCGGCACCGTGGTCGGCAAGCTGGAAGGCGACCCGGCGACGACCAAGGGTTATTACGACATCTGCCGCGAGGATTATAACCCGATGCGGCTGGAGAACGGCATCTTCTTCGACCAGCACTGGGCCTCGCTCAACAAGCTCATGCCGGTGGCGTCGGGCGGCATCCATGCCGGCCAGATGCATCAGCTCATCGACCTGCTCGGCGAGGATGTCGTGCTGCAGTTCGGCGGCGGCACCATCGGCCATCCGATGGGGATCACGGCCGGCGCTACCGCCAACAGGGTGGCTCTCGAAGCGATGATCCTCGCCCGCAACGAGGGCCGCGACTACCTGCGAGAGGGGCCTGAGATCCTCGAGCGTGCCGCCCGCTCATGCCTGCCGCTGCGACAGGCGCTCGACGTCTGGAAGGACGTGACATTCAACTACGCCTCGACCGACACGCCGGACTTCGTCCCGGTGGCAACGGCGGCCGAATAGGGAGACGGACAATGCGCATTACCCAAGGGGCCTTTTCCTTCCTGCCCGACCTGACCGACGACCAGATCCGCGCGCAGGTGCAATATTGCATCGACAACAAATGGGCCGTCAGCCTGGAGTTCACCGACGACCCGCACCCGCGCAACACTTATTGGGACATGTGGGGCCACCCGATGTTCGACAATCCCGACGCGGCGGCGCTGATGATGGAGCTGAACGCATGCCGCAAGCTCTATGGCGATCGCTATATCCGTGTCGTCGCCTTCGATTCCTCGCCCGGCTGGGAATCGGTGAAGCTCTCCTTCATCGTGAACCGCCCGGACGAGGAACCCGGCTATCGGCTCGACCGGCAGGAGGCAGCGGGCCGCATGATCCGCTACACCACAAGGCCCTACGCCGCCGACAGGCCGGCCGGCGCGAGGTACGGCTGATCATCGCGATAGGAGGAAATGCCATGCCGGCGCCAGCCTTTGCCGAAACGGAACTGCCACAAGCCGCCGCCCCGGCGGCGATCGATCTGCGCGAGGAATTCGAGACGTCCGGCGTCAAGGACGTCCTGGCCGAACTCGACCGCGATCTGATCGGACTCGCCCCCGTCAAGCGGCGCATCCGCGAGACGGCGGCGCTCCTGCTGGTCGAGCGGGCCCGCCGCCGCATGGGCCTCGCGCACGAGACGCCGACGCTGCATATGAGCTTCACCGGCAATCCGGGCACCGGCAAGACGACCGTCGCGTTGCGCATGGCCGACCTGCTGCATCGCCTGGGCTATATCCGCAAGGGCCATCTGGTTTCGGTCACCCGCGACGACCTGGTCGGCCAGTATATCGGCCACACCGCGCCCAAGACCAAGGAGATACTGAAGAAGGCGATGGGCGGCGTGCTGTTCATCGACGAGGCCTATTATCTCTATCGCCCCGAGAACGAGCGCGATTACGGCCAGGAGGCGATCGAGATCCTGCTGCAGGTGATGGAGAACCAGCGCGACGATCTCGTGGTGATCCTGGCCGGCTACGCGCGGCGCATGGATCGCTTCTTCGAAAGCAATCCGGGATTCCGTTCGCGCGTCGCCCACCACATCGACTTTCCCGATTATTCCGACGACGAGCTTCTCAGGATCGCGGAACAAATGCTCGAAAAGCAAAACTACCTGTTCGACGCCAAGGCAACCGCCGCAATGGCCGACTACATCGCGCGCCGCCGCGCGCAGCCGCATTTCGCCAACGCCCGCTCGATCCGCAACGCGCTCGACCGGACACGGCTGCGGCAGGCCAACCGCCTGTTCGAGAGCGCCAAGGGACCGCTCGACGCAAAGGCGCTGTCGACGATCTCCGGCGAGGACATCACCGCCAGCCGGGTCTTCGCGCTGCCCCCTGGGAAAGGAGAAGGCAAATGACCGCAAAGACCATCATCTCCCCTTCCGTTCTGTCGTCGGATTTCTCACGGCTCGGCGACGAGGTCGAAGCGGTCGCGCGCGCGGGCGCCGACTGGATCCATCTCGACGTGATGGACGGACACTTCGTGCCCAACATCACCTTCGGCCCGCCGGTGATCAAGGCGATCCGCAACCGAACGGACAAGATCTTCGACTGTCATCTGATGATCGCGCCGGCCGATCCCTATCTCGCCGCCTTCGCCGACGCCGGTTGCGACATCATCACGGTGCATGCCGAGGCCGGACCGCATCTCGACCGTTCGCTGCAGGCGATCAGGAACCTCGGCAAGAAAGCCGGTGTGTCGCTCAATCCGTCGACGCCGGAAGGCGTCATCGAATATGTTCTCGACCGGCTCGACCTGGTGCTTTTGATGACGGTCAATCCGGGTTTCGGCGGCCAGGCCTTCATTTCGGCGGTCATCGACAAGGTCAGGCGTGTCAAGGCGCTCGTCGGCCAGCGTCCGATCGACATCGAGATCGACGGCGGCGTCACGCCTGAGACCGCTCCCGTTGTCACCGCGGCCGGCGCCAATGTGCTCGTCGCGGGATCCGCCGTTTTCAAGGGTGGCGCCGAGGCTGCTTATCGCGCCAATATCGGCGCGATCAGACAGGCGGCCGATGGAGCGGTCCGGCGGGCCGCGTGACGGCCTGATCGGAGGACGACATGGCGGCAATCCCACCCGTCTGCGATTTCGGCTGGCAAGGCGTCGATGCCGTCTTGCCTGGCATCGACGGCAAATCGCATTCGATCTTCGGCCAGGCCGGTCGCAACGGGCTGGTCGTCGCCTTCATCTGCAATCACTGCCCCTATGTGAAGGCGGTGATTTCCCGCATCGTGCGCGATGCCGACGACCTCAAGGCCGAGGGGATCGGCTTTGTCGCGATCAACGCCAACGATGTCGACGCCTATCCGGACGACGGCTTCGACAACATGAAGCTCTTCGCCAGGGCGAACGCCTTCACCTTCCTGTACCTCCATGACGAGGCGCAGCAGATGGCGCGCGCCTATGGCGCCGTGTGCACCCCGGATTTCTTCGGCTTCAACGGAGAACTGACGCTGCAATATCGCGGGCGGCTGGATGCATCGCGACGGGACGCCGGACCGCCTGGGCTAAGACGCGATCTGTTCGAGGCGATGAAGCAGGTTGCCCGAACCGGCAACGGACCGCTCCACCAGATCGCTTCGATCGGCTGCTCGATCAAATGGAAGGAGGCCGTATGAACGTCGGCGCAAGCAAACGGTTTCGGTCGCCAAGGGCGATCCTGTTCGATCTCGACGGCACGCTGATCGATTCGGCGCCCGACATCGCAGCGGCCGTGAACGAGCTGCTGGCCGGCCGCGATCTGCCGCCGCTCAGCGTGGATCAGGTCAAGGCGATGATCGGCGGCGGCGTGATGAAATTGGTCGAGCGGGCTTTCGCAGCGTCGGGGTCGCCGCTTTCCGGCAGCGCCCTCGAGGAAGCCAACCGCGACATGGCGCCGATCTACCGCAGGCATCTGACCGGCCGGACGAGGCTGATGCCTGGCGTCAGGGAGGCGCTGACGCACTTCCACCTGACCGGAACGGCCATGGGCGTCGTCACCAACAAGCCGCAATTGGCGACCCGCGAAATCCTGCTGCACTTCCACCTGACGGAATATCTCGGCGCGATCGTCGGCGGAGACGCCGTGACGAACCTGAAACCGGCGCCCGACGCCCTGCTTCTGGCGCTCGACCAGCTTGGGGTCGAACCGTACGAGGCGCTGATGGTTGGAGACAGCGTCAGCGATGTCGGCGCCGCGCGAGCGGCCGGCACGCCGGTCGTTCTGCTGCGCGGCGGCTACACCCATGTCCCCGTCGAAGAGCTGGGCGCGGACCTCGTGTGCGACAGCCTGCTCGATCTGCCTTCCGCCATGCGGAGGCCGCGCGACGCCGCCTGAAGCGCGTCGCGTCGACCAAATGATCGAACGGCGCGCTGGAGCAATTCGAGGAAAGCGCGCAGCGGTCGGGCTCGACGACTTCGCCGTAGCCTTCCCTTCGGAATTGCGTGAAAACAAAGAGTTAGAGCGGTTCAGTCTATCAAACACTGAACCGGCCCGAAGCCGCCACTTCGAGAATTGCCCTACTTTGAGAACTGCTTGAGATAGGCGATGACGTTGGCCACGTCCTTGTCGTCCTTGAGGCCGACAAACGCCATCTTCGTGCCTTTCACCATGGCCTTTGGATCATGGAGATAGGTCGTCAGCGTCGGCTCGTCCCATTTGACGCCGGACTTTCCAGCCGCGACCATGGCCTGGGAGTAGCTGAACCCCGGATGCGTGCCGGCCGTGCGGCCGATGACGCCGTTCAACGACGGACCGACCTTGTTCTGATCCTTGTCCGCGACGTGGCAGACCTTGCATTTGGTGAAGACCTTCTCACCCGCCGCCGCATCCTGCGCGTAGGATTGGTCCGTGATGAAAGTAACCAGGAATGTGACGGCAAAAAATGCGATAGCGCGCATGGCAATTCCTCATCAATCGTCAGATCCCCGGCGCCTGTAAAAAGCTAGCTGGAGGATGTCGGAAGTCAATCATACGAAGGTCCAGACTCCGGCACTGGAGAGAGCCCATCCTGTACTTTCGCCTTTGTTGACGGTCCTGGGGCGAGCGCGTAGCTTCAGCTCGTTCTGGAATCCCAAGGGCACCTCGGGACATCGGTCAGGCTGGTTTCATCCAGGCTGAGATTTGCCCAGGCTATGGGGGCGGCGGCATTTAGCCAGAGCGGGCGTCTTCGCGCGCAAGAGGTGCTGAATGAATATGGTCGACCTCATCTTGACGGTTTGCCTGAGCGCCAATCCCGGCGATTGCCGGGACGAGCATCTCTATTTTGAAAGCCGTGGCTCCCTGTTCCAATGCATGATGCTGGCGCCCAGCGAGATCGCGAAATGGTCGCAGGAACACCCGGCCCTGAAGGTCAGGCGTTGGAAATGCGCTTTCCCGACCAATGACCGGGCAATCTGACCGGCGCCCCAAACTTGTTGCAGTCCCGGGAGGACGCATCATGATTTCGCGGCGGGAAACGCTTCGTTTGGCGGCCCTTGGAACGGCGGCGGTGCTCGGCCCGCACCCCACTGCCGCTGCCGTCGCGCCCACGGTTCGCATCGGCGTGCTGAAGTTCGGCACGGTGAGCTGGGAGCTTGATACGCTGAAGCAACACAAGTTCGACGCCGCCAACGGGATCGATCTGGACGTCATCTATTTAGCCGGGGAGGATGCGACCAATGTGGCGATGCTGGCAGGCGCGATCGACATGATCGTAACCGATTGGCTGTGGGTCTCGCGTCAGCGCTCGCAAGGCGGCGATGTCACTTTGGCCCCCTATTCGACGGCCGTCGGGGCGATCATGGTGAAGGACGCATCGCCGATCCGCACCATCGCCGACCTCAAGGGAAAGAAGATCGGCGTCGCCGGCGGAGCGCTCGACAAGAGCTGGCTGCTGATACAGGCGCTGGCCAGGCGCGATCACGGCCTCGACCTGCCGGCGGTGAGCGATGTCGTCTTTGGCGCGCCGCCGCTGATTTCGCAAAAGGCCATTCAAGGCGAGCTCGATGCGGTGCTCAATTTCTGGCATTTCTGCGCCCGGCTCGAAGCCGACGGCTTCCGTCGGCTGATCGGCGCCGGCGACGCGCAGATGGCGCTCGGAGCCTCAGGTCCGGTATCGACGCTTGGCTATGTCTTCCACGACAAATGGGCAAACGATAACCCGCAAGCCGCCCGCGGCTTCCTCGAGGCTTCCGCGCAGGCCAAGGATCTGCTGGCAACGTCCGACGAAGAGTGGCTGCGCCTCGCGCCGATCATCCGCGCGGACGGCAAGGAGCTGGCAAAGCTGCGCGACCGCTACCGCGAGGGCATCCCCAGGCGGCCGGTCTCCGAGGAGGCGGCCGATGCCGGCAAGCTCTATCGGGTGTTGGCCGGAATCGGCGGCGAAAAGCTGGTCGGCAGCGCGCCGGAGATGGCGCCTGGCACATTCTGGCAGGAGCCGCCGCAATGACCGCAAGAGAGGGTGGCGATCGCACGCTCGGCGAAGCGGCCGGCATCTCCGGGCGTTCCGCTCCTGCGGCGACGCTGATGCCCGCGCTGACGGTGACAATCTCTCTGCTCGGGCTAGGCCTGCTGTGGAGCCTGGCGGCGAATGCCTGGCCGAGCCCTGCCTTTCCGGGACCGGGACAGGTCTGGCAGGTATTGCTGCGAGAGGCGGCGAGCGGCGACCTTTTCTACCACCTCGGCGCAACGCTCGGCCGGGTCGCCGCCGCGTACCTCGTCGCGATGATTGTCGGGTCGGTGATCGGCATCCTCCTCGGCAGCTACCGCCGCGCGGACCGGTTCTTCAACCCCTGGGTCATCCTGTTCCTCAACATTCCCGCGCTGGTGATCATCGTGCTGGCCTACATCTGGTTCGGCCTCAACGAGGCGGCGGCGATAGGCGCGGTGGCCGTGAACAAGATCCCGAATGTCGTGGTGACCATGCGTGAGGGCGCCAGGGCGCTGGACCCTAGTTACGCCGAGATGGCGGCAGTCTACCGCTTCGGTCCCCTCGATCGCGTTCGCCATATCCTGCTGCCGCAACTGCAGCCCTATCTGGCCGCGGCCTCGCGCTCCGGCATTGCTCTCATCTGGAAGATCGTTCTGGTGGTCGAACTGCTCGGCCGCTCCAATGGCGTGGGCTTCCAGATCCACCTCTATTTCCAGCTTTTCGACGTTGCCGCCATTCTTGCCTACACGCTGGCATTCGTGGCGGTGATGCTCGTGATCGAACTTCTTCTGGTGCAGCCCGTTGAACGACATGCAACCCGTTGGCGCCGCCGCCCCGCTTAGGGTCGACATCGCCGAGAAGACCTTCAGGTCCGCGCAGGGCGTCTCGGTCACGGCGCTCAAGAACCTTTCCTTCGAGGTCCCAAACGGCGAATTCGCCTGCCTGCTCGGACCATCGGGCTGCGGCAAGACCACGACGCTGCGCATACTGCTTGGGCTCGACAGGCAGTTCTCCGGTTCTTTCCAGCTTCCCGAAGGCGGCTCGAACCGCATAGCCGCCGTGTTCCAGGAACCGACCTTGCTGCCCTGGCGCACGGTGGAACAGAATGTCAGGCTGGCGCTGCCGAAAGAGCTGCGGGTGAAAAATCTCGACGCGCTGTTCGACACGCTGGGTCTCGCCGGCATGCGCTCGCTTTATCCGGCCGAGCTGTCGCTCGGCCTTGCACGAAGAGCGGCACTTGCGCGGGCCTTCGCAACCGAACCGGCGGTGCTGTTCCTCGACGAGCCCTTCGTCTCGCTCGACGGGCGGACCGCCGGGCAGCTCCGGCGCCTGCTTCTCGACGTCTGGTCGGCCAGGCCTACGACCGCCTTGATGGTGACGCACAACCTGGCAGAGGCCCTGGCGCTGGCGGATCGCATCATCGTGCTTTCGCCGCGGCCCTCGCATGTGCTCGGCGTTTTCGACATAGGGCTGCCCAGGCAACACCGCGGCCCCGAGGCGACGAACGACCTTTTGCGATCGTTCCATCAGAAATTTCCGGGCGTGAGCTGATCACACTGCTCTATGCAGTTGCGAACGGAAAACCGCTGCCGACTTCCTGCTTCAGAAGCAACGCACGTCGGCTTCGGCCTGCGCCTGCTTCAGCTCCGTTCGCGCGGCTTTCGCCGGCGCGCTTTCGCGAAACAGACCTGCATTCTCGCCTGTCGTCAGGGACATGCTCTTGAAGGTCTCGGCCCTCTCATAATGATCGTAAGGGAGGATCGAGGCGATGACATCGATCGAGCATGAACAGCTCTCCAGCGCCTGGCGTGTCTGGCCGTTCGTCCGCATGCAGCCGAGCACATAGTCGACAATCGTCGTTGTCGGATAGTCTCCCGCAGCGCCGGCCGGGTTTGCGAAGACCGTTGCCGACGAAAAGACGAGCGTCAGGATCGAAAATCCAACATATCTGACCATGAGAAATTCCTCCTATTGCCCGCCCGCGCTGCGGCGAGGCAGCACCATCGTGTCCAGTTGGCGACATGGCGCGCGCCCGGTCAAGTTCCCACCGCCCCGGTATAGGACCAAAGGAGGAATGCCTTGCCCCCCGGCAGCAGCGCTCCAAGGCAACTTTACGGCCCGCCACAGAACCCATCTTCATGAGTACTGTTTCATAGCCGGATCAATACGGAAAACCATAAGTATCCTATACAGCAAGAAAAAAGGAATATATATAAATAAACGCCAAAGTACACACGCTTTTTAACGCGATATTATATGGTTTTATATATGCAATCTCCCGATTTTACACTGCATATCATCGTGAAGTTTGGATAATCCTTTGTAACTCAATTTTGTATTGCAGCGCATCAAATATATGCTGCATCGCACAATTTCGGCAAGGGTTTTTCCTTGCCTGACATTTTGCGATGACATAGCCTAATCCTGTTTCCGGCTTCAAGGACATCGCTGTAACAAGGGAGCGGCGGCAGTCTTTCGTAGGCCACATCGGGCGGGTGTAGGCTGGGCTGGTTTGGTAAAGGACAGAAAAGGTCCTCTGCTATTTGCAGTCTAGGTCGTGACAGCTGCCGGAAATACTTCCCAATACGAATCGCCTGGACAGGCTCTTGCGGGCCTGAATACCGATTTCTTGTTGTCAACATGGGAGGAATTTGATGCGCGCACTTACGCAAGCTACCTACATCGCAACAACCACTGCCCTACTGTCGTTAGGCGCGCTCTATACAGCGTCGGCTAACGAAGATCTCGTGAAGATGGCTGAAAATCCGAAAGATTGGGTGATGCAGACTGGCGACTACGCCAACACCCGTTACTCCAAGCTGAAGCAGATCACCAAGGAAAACGTGAAGAACCTGCAGGTCAAGTGGACCTTCTCGACCGGTGTTCTGCGCGGTCATGAGGGCGGACCGCTGATCATCGGCAACGTCATGTATGTTCACACGCCGTTCCCGAACACCGTCTTCGCCCTCGATCTCAACAATGACGGGAAGATCCTCTGGAAGTACGAGCCCAAGCAGGACACCAATGTCATTCCGATCATGTGCTGCGACACGGTCAATCGTGGCGTCGCCTATGGTGACGGCAAGATCATTCTCAACCAGGCCGACACCACCGTCGTTGCGCTCGATGCCAAGACCGGCAAGGTCGTGTGGTCGGTCAAGAACGGCGAGCAGACCGACGGCGGCAAGGGTGAATCCGGCACGTCGGCGCCCGTGGTCGTCAAGGACAAGGTCCTCGTCGGCGTATCCGGCGCGGAATTCGGCGTCCGCGGGTGGCTGGCCGCCTATAATCTGAAGGATGGCAAGCTCGCCTGGAAGGCTTATTCGGAAGGTCCGGATGCGGACACGCTGCTCGATCCCGACAAGACCACGCAGCTCGGCAAGCCGGTGGGAAAGGACTCCGGCACGAACACCTGGGAAGGCGAGCAGTGGAAGACGGGCGGCGGCACGACATGGGGATGGTATTCCTATGATCCCAAGCTGAACCTTGTCTACTACGGCACCGGCAATCCCTCGACCTGGAATCCGGTCCAGCGCCCCGGCGACAATCGCTGGTCGATGACCATCTTCGCCCGCGATGCCGACACCGGCGTAGCCAAATGGGTCTACCAGATGACCCCGCATGACGAATGGGACTATGACGGCATCAACGAGATGATCCTCGTCGACGGCATGGAGGTCAAAGGCAAGAAGCACGACGTGCTGGTGCATTTCGACCGTAACGGCTTCGCCTACACCATGGATCGCACCACCGGCGAACTTCTCGTCGCCAAGAAGTACGACCCGGCGGTGAACTGGGCCACCGAAGTCAACATGGACCCCAACAGCAAGGAGTATGGTCGCCCGCAGGTCGTGGCGAAATATTCGACGCAGCAGAACGGCGAAGACACCAACTCGACGGGTATCTGCCCGGCAGCGCTTGGAACCAAGGACCAGCAGCCGGCCGCCTACTCGCCGAAGACCGGACTGTTCTACGTGCCGACGAACCACGTCTGCATGGACTATGAGCCCTACAAGGTGAGCTATACGGCCGGCCAGCCTTATGTGGGCGCCACGGTGTCGATGTATCCGGCGCCCGGCGGTGACGGCAACATGGGCAACTTCATTGCCTGGGATGCCGCCAAGGGTGAGATCGTCTGGTCGAAGCCCGAGCAGTTCTCGGTGTGGTCGGGCGCATTGGCGACCGCAGGCGACGTCATCTTCTACGGAACGCTCGAAGGCTACATCAAGGCGGTCGATGAGCACGGCAAAGAACTCTACAAGTTCAAGACCCCGTCCGGCATCATCGGCAACGTCACGCCCTTCGAGCATGACGGCAAGCAGTACATCGCCGTTCTGTCCGGTGTCGGCGGATGGGCAGGCATCGGCCTCGCCGGCGGACTGCTGTCACCCGACAACGCCGCTGCCTGGCACGGCGCCGTCGATCAGGGCCGCGCGCAAGGCGATCAGGCCGCGGTCGTTGGAACGGCCGGTCTCGGAGCGGTCGGTGGCTACGCTGCACTCGCCGACTACACGACGCTCGGCGGCCAGCTCACCGTCTTCGGTCTTCCGGATTGATATTCCGGAACACCTCAAGACCGAAGGCTGAAAGATCGAGAGCCCGGATCATCCGCAGGCAACGGCCGAGCTCTCGATCTGCAGCACGGCACCCCTTCGTCCTTTGGCAAAATAAGGAAGCGTCTGAATGTCCATCCGCATCGCAGTTTCCGTTCTCGCCCTGACCCTTCTGCCTTTGGCCGGCTCAATTTCGGCGCAGGCCGAGGACAGCGCCGACAAAGCCAAGGCGGTGAAGGACGACGGCGGCAAATATTTGGACGCGGATGGAAATCCAACCTACAAGATCGAGAACGGAACCGTCGATTGGTACACCTTCAGCGGCTACCGCCGCTATCACTCCGACTGCCATGTCTGCCACGGGCAGGACGGGATGGGTTCGACCTATGCCCCGGCCCTGGCGAACAGCCTTAAAACGATCGACTACCCTACTTTCCTCTCGATCGTTGCACAGGGCCGTAAGAACACCGCCAACGGCAAGGAGAATGTCATGCCGGCCTTTGGCGACAACAAGAACGTCTACTGCTACCTGGATGACCTCTACGTCTATCTGCGCGCCCGCGCCGACGGCGCCGCGCCGCGCGGCAGGCCGCCCAAGCACGAGGACAAGCCCCAGGCGGCCAAGGATGCCGAAAAATCCTGCATGGGGGGATGAAGTGACCAGCCGGGTTGCATCGAAGCCACGTTTCGTTCTGCCCCTGCTCGGCGCGCTCGCCTTGCTGCCGTCGGCCGCTTGGGCGCAAGGCGCCGGCCTCGGCGCCGCGGGAGAACTGGTCGACCCCGACATTCTGCGCGTCTGCGCCGATCCTTCGAACATGCCTTTCACCGACCAGAACGGCCAGGGATTCGAAAACAAGCTGGCCGAACTCGTCGCCAGGAAGACGGGGCGGAAGTCGGTCGCCTATACATGGTTTCCGACCGTCATCGGCTTCGTGCGCAACACGCTCGCCGCCAACCGATGCGACGTCATCATGGGCTATGCCCAGGGCGATGAGCTGGTGCAGAACACCAACGCCTACTATCGCTCCTCCTATGTGCTTGTGCATCCGAAGGGCGATGACCTCGAGGGTGTCGAGACGATCGAGGATCCGAAGCTCACCGGCAAGAGGATCGGCGTCGTCGAACGCACGCCGCCAACCGCCAACATGGCCGCCAACAAGCTCTTGCGAACGGCAAAGATCTACCCGCTGTCCGTCGACACCCGCGTCACCCCGTCGATGGGAGAGGTCATGATCAAGGACATGCTCGCCGGCAAGATCGACGCGGCGATCCTGTGGGGGCCGATGGCGGGCTACTATGTCAGGCAGCTCGACGCGAATGTCACGATCGTTCCGCTGGTCAAGGAAAAGACCGGTTCGCGCATGTCCTACCGCATCACCATGGGCGTGCGTCCATCCGACCAGGAATGGAAGCGTACGCTCAACAAGGTGATCCGGGAGAACCAGGCGGAGATCAACAAGCTGCTGCTCGACTATAACGTGCCGCTGATCGACGAGCACGACAACCCGATCACGGCAACGCCGGGGTAAGCGCGAAGACAGGAGATGCGATGGAGGAAAGGAACCGATCGTCGATGCGGATAGTTTCTTTTAGTTGTTTGAGAATCCAGTGTTTCATTTGTCCATTTGTGAAGTGATGGACGAGCCATTGCACCCGCCCGCAATGGCGACAACGACATGACCGGCCCCTTCGGGCTGGCAGAAGAGGAGAAATGCCATGAAGAAGAGCTGGAAGAAACCGACCATGTGCCAGGTCGCTGCGGGCTTCGAAATCTCGCGGTATCTGCCTGCTGAAATTCCTCCCAGGAAGTAGGCCGCAAGGGTGCATGTCCCTGGCAGCAGGGGCATGCACCCCGCCGCATGTGAGGGCTTTGCAGCGGGAAACGCGGCCACGAAACTGTCTACCGCCGGGAAGCCCATCAGATGGGTCGCGGAGCGGGCATTTGCCATGCGCGTGAAGATCATCGGATCGGCGGCGGGAGGCGGCTTTCCGCAATGGAACTGCAATTACCGCCTGAGCCGGGCGGCTCGCACCGGGATGCCCGGCGTGCATCCGCGAACCCAATCATCCATTGCCGCGTCGGCGGACGGGACGGGCTGGGTTCTCTTCAACGCATCGCCCGATATCCGCCAGCAGATTGCGCAGGCGCCCGAGCTGCAGCCCGCGGCCGACGCGCCGTTGCGCTCGACGCCTATCCGCGCGGTGGTGCTGACCAATGCCGACGTGGACCATATCGCCGGCTTGCTCAGCCTGCGTGAACGACAGCCCTTCGCGATCTATGCGACGGCACAGGTGCTGGCGACGCTGGAGGCGAATTCGATCTTCAATGTTCTCGATCCGGCGATCGTGCCGCGGCGTCTCCTGGCGCCAACCGAGGAAATGGCGATCCGCGACGCGGACGGCCACCCGACCGGCTTGGTCGTCGGCAGCTTTGCGGTGCCCGGCAAGGTCGCGCTCTATCTCGAGCAGAGAGACCATCCCGGCGCCGATTTCAGCTCCGACACGGGCGACACGATCGGCGTCCGTATCAGCAGTGTCGATGGCCGCGCCGCTGTTTTCTACATTCCCGGCTGCGCGCGCATCGATGCCGCGCTGCGCGCGCGTCTGGCAGATGCCGCCTGCCTTCTGTTCGACGGCACCGTCTACACGGACGACGAGATGATCACGGCCCGCGTCGGCCAGAAAACCGGCGCGCGCATGGGGCACATCGCAATGTCCGGAGAGGCGGGTTCGATTGCCGGCCTCGCCGATGTGAAGATCGCTCGGCGTATCTTCATCCATATCAACAACACCAATCCTGTTCTGGACGAGAATTCCGCCGAACACGCGGCGGTCAGGGCGGCTGGCTGGGAAGTCGCCAGCGATGGCATGGAGATGGAATTTTGAGCGATTTCCACAACGCGGCGCGAGGCGGCCTGTCGAAGAGCGAGCTCGAGGCCGTGCTGCGGCAGGTCGGCGACGAGCGCTATCACAACCGCCATCCTTTCCATCACAGAATGACCGGCGGCGCCCTGTCGAAGGCCGAAATGCAGGCCTGGGCGCTGAACCGCTATTGCTACCAGGCCGTCATCCCGCGCAAGGACGCCATGATCCTGGCGCGTGCCGAGGATCCGGCGTTTCGCGCCGCCTGGCGCAAGCGCATCGAGGACCATGACGGCGAGGACGGCTGGAGCGGCGGCATCGCGCGCTGGCTGCATCTGGCAACCTCGCTCGGGCTCGATGCCGAAGCGGTCAAAAGCGAAAGGCTGGCGCTGCCGGCAACCCGCTTCGCCGTCGGCGCCTACCTGTCGTTCTGCACCAACCGGACGTTGCTCGAGGCGATCGCGTCGTCGCTGACCGAGATGTTCTCGCCGCGCATCATCGGCGAGCGGGTGCCGGCGATGCTGGCGAAATACGATTACGTCACCGAGGACACTCTGGCCTATTTCAGCAGGCGGCCCGAACAGGCATCGCGCGACGCCGACTTCGCCCTCGCCTATGTGCTGGCCCACGCCGACACGCCCGAACGCCAGCAGCAGGCGATCGATGCGCTGGTGTTCAAATGCGATATACTATGGGCCATGCTCGATGCGCTCCAGCATGCCTATGGCGCGCCGGGAAACATACCGCCCGGCGCCTTCCGCCCGGAGGCGGCCTCATGACAGCATTACGCAAAAGAGCCATCGTGTCGTTGCGGTCGGCGCCATCGCTGCCCGGGCATGTGCGCATCCAGCACGACCCCGTGCGGCAGGCCTTCGCCGTGCTTTCGCCGGAGAAAGTGTTCTGGCCGAACGAGATAAGCCTCGACATACTGCGCCGCTGCGACGGCCAGTCCACCGTCGACCGCATCATCGCCGGTCTTGCGGCCGACTATGACGCGGACCCGGAGGACGTGGCGGCCGACGTCATCGCCTTCCTGCAGGAATGGTCGGACAAGCTTTTGGTGAAGCTATGAGCGAGCCCATTCTGCCTCCGATCGGCATGCTGGCGGAACTGACGCATCGTTGCCCGCTGCAGTGCCCCTATTGCTCCAATCCGCTCGAACTGCTGAAAGCCAACCGCGAGCTCGACACGCAGACCTGGCTCGATCTCTTCTCGCAGGCTGCCGATCTCGGCGTGCTGCAGGTGCATCTTTCCGGCGGCGAGCCGACCCTGCGCCGCGACCTCGAGCAATTGATCGCCGGGCTCTCAGCGCGCGGCGTCTACACCAACCTTATCACCGCCGGCGTCGGCATTGCCGAGGGCCGCATCGAGGCCTTTGCCGAAGCCGGTCTCGACCATTTGCAACTGAGCTTCCAGGGCGCCCGCCCGGCGACCACCGACCGTATCGGCAACCACCAGGGAAGCCACGAGAAGAAGCTGGAGACGGCACACCGCGCCCGCGCGGCCGGACTGCCACTCACCATCAACGCGCCGGTCCACCGGCACAACATCGAGGAAGTGCCGGAATTCATCGACCTGGCCCTGTCATTAGATGCGGAGAGGCTCGAGATCGCCAACGTCCAATATGCCGGTTGGGCGCTGGCCAACCGCGACAGGCTGATGCCCGACCTCGCCGCGGTCAACCGGCAGGCGGACATCGTCGCGGCGGCGCGCGAAAGGCTTGCCGGCATCATGACCATCGATTTCGTCACGCCGGATTATTTTGCCATCTACCCCAAGCCATGCATGGGCGGCTGGGCGCGCGACGCGTTCATGGTGGCGCCCGACGGCATCGTGTTGCCGTGCCATGCCGCCCAGACGATTCCCTCGCTCCGCTTCGAGCGCTTCGGCGAACGCAGGCTCGCCGAAATCTGGACCGATTCACCGGCATTCAACGCCTTCCGCGGCACCGACTGGATGCAGGAGCCGTGCCGAAGCTGCGAGCGCCGCGAGGTCGATTGGGGCGGCTGCAGGTGTCAGGCGATGGCGATTGCCGGCGACGCCGCGGCAACGGATCCGGCCTGCGTCAAATCGCCGATCCACAAGTACATGGCGATACTCACCGACGCCGCGCAGGAAGAGGCAGCATCGGAGGGAAATGAAAGCTTCATTTTCCGGCGGATCGGCGCCACAACCCGACCTGGCACTCGGGTTTGAATCTGCCCACCGATGACGGCCCGAAGGATACCCTCGCCCTTTGCGGCGGCACTGTGTGTGTTTTGCCGGATTAAGCGCCGCTCAGGCCCGGAACCGCCGCAAGATCGATCTCGGTGATGTGCCAGCGGCCAAGGTTTGCGGTGTAGAGCTTGTCGCCCTTGAAGGCGATGTTGGTGGGATGCGCCAGCGTCGTCGCCGCCGGATCCTCGATCAGCACTTCGAGGCCTTGCTCCTTTCGCCAGCGATAGATGCGGCTCGGCTCGTAGCATGAGATGAGCAGCGAGCCGTCGGGCGCGAAGGCGAGCCCGTCAGGAACATTGCGCACGTCTTCGACGACGACCTGCCGGACCCCTGCCGTACCATCGGCGAGGATCGGCACATAGCTGATGCAGGGCGCATCGCTCTCAACCACATAGAGCCCGTTGCCGTCCGGCGCCATGGCCATGCCGTTGGCGAACCTCATGACCTCACGGCACCACAGGCCGCCCTCGCCCGTCCTGAGATCGTAACGGAAGATGCCCGAGCGATTGTCCTCGCCGACGCTGTCGGAAACGAACAGCCAGCCCCGCGCCTCGTCGACGATCGGATAGTTGGGCACGCGAATGCCGGACGAAGCGAAGCGCTCCATGCGGCCTGTCGCGGCATCCCGGCGGAAGATCGCGGCATACTTGAGGTCGCAGGCAAAACAATTGCCGGCGCTGTCGAAAGCGATGCCGAGCAGGAAGCCGTCTGTGCCGCCCATGCGCTCGACCGAGCCGCCGTCTGCCGCCAGCCTCACGAGATCGCCGGTCTCGGTGCCACACCAGATCGATCCGTCGCGATGGACAGCCACGCCCTCCGGATGCGCGACGCGCGGACTGGTGAAGATGCCGTCGAAGAAAACGCGAGCGGCGGACATATCGAGCAACGGCTTTGCCATGGAATGCTCCTCAGCTTGCGGCGGGCGGCCTCTGCGCGGCGATGCAGCGCTCGACCATGGCACGGTCGGCCGCGAGGATTTCGGCGATCAGCGCGCCACGCTCCTTGGCGCTGACGAATTCCAGACGCCGCAGGCCAAGCGGATCTATGCGGTTTCGCAGCATGGCAAGCGTATCGCTGGACGGCATCGGCACCTCGCGGCAATCGGCATCGAATGTCACTTCGAACCCGGTGGCTTCACGGACCTGCTGCCGGGTAACGCCGGGCATGGTTTCGATGACGATCAATTCCCTCGATGCCTGGTCGAGCCGGAAGATGCAGAGATCGGTGAAGACCAGCGACTTGCCGGTACGATAGCCCATCGGCTCGCGTTCGGCCGGTGTCAGCAGGCAGCGGGCGGAGCTGACGATCTCGACCGCGCCCACCAGCGACTGGACCGAATGGCGCGGGACGTAGAGCAGGTAGTCGCGATGCATGTTGGCGACGTCGGCCATGCCGCCCTGCCCCGGCAGCCGGATCAGGCCGCCGCTCGGCTTGCGCAGCGCGATGGTGTTGACGCGGCCGTGCCGGTCGACCTGCGCGGCGCCGACGATCTCGTGTGTCACGGCGCCCGCCTGGTAATAGGTCGAGTAGGTGTCGTCGCCGCCGGCATGCGCCACGGCCGTCTCGCAATCGAGGCTTTCGATCAGCGACAGCACCATCGGGCTCGGCGCGATGTCGAGATGGCCGCAGCTCATCGTCGCGATGATCATGTCCGGCGCATGCGTTGCCTTGGCCAGCCGGTAGGCGACGTTGGCGAGCGGCGATACCGCACCAGCGCTGGCGAAGCTCTCATTGTCGAGCTCGGCCGCGATCCGCGCGGCGATGATCTCGTCGACGGATGCTTGCCCCTCGCCCTGCGCCAATGGGGGCATCGCGAGGACCGTTGCGGCGCTGACTTTGGCCGCCTTTTGAAGCCGCTCCGGCAGGCCGCCCGCAGGCAGGCCGAGCCTATCCGACAAAGCCACGTCCTTCGCCGCGAACGCCACCGACAAGGCCTGATAGTCGGTGACATAGAATGGCAGGCACGAGGCCGGATAGGCGCCGCCCGGCGCCAGCGCTATCGCCGAAACCTGGTTGCGGGTGAGGATGCTCTGGCGGCCATCCCGCCGCAGCGCCCCGACGGGCACGATCTCCTCGACCGTGACCAGCACCTGGCGCGCCGCGCCGGCCATGGCGAAGTCCAGCGCCCGCGGTCCGATGATCTCGACATTGCCACTTTCGTCGGCGCGCTGGGCATGGACGACGAAGGTGTCGAGCCGCAGCGGCGGGATAAATCCGGTAGCGGTTCCGGAAATCGGATCGGACGCGGCGCGCGCGCCCGGCACGCGCGCCAGCATGTCGGACCCTTGAGGAAGCTGGAACGGCATCGACGGCAGGTTCTGCTGCGCCGCCCGCAGCGCCTGGATCATGGCCAGGGCCGTCCAGTCGCGGACGGGGATCGCGCCGTTCTCGGCAGCCGCGCGGAATTTCGGCGGCAGTCCGAAGATGTCGAGGCTGGAAAAGCAAAGCTCGACTTCCGCCACCGCGCCCGCCCCGAGCAGCAGCTCGAGCGGCAGGCCGCCAGCCCAGGAGACGTAGCGCAAATGCTTGATGCCGGACCCGGCTATCGCGCCCAGCAAGGCGATCGGCAGCCTGGCGAAGTGGTGGCCGCCGACGCCAAAGACGTCGCCGTCGCCGACCATCGCCGCCAGGCCCTCGACATCGGTGAAGCGCGGCCGGTTCGGCTTGACCAGGGACAATGCAGTTCGATCGACGGTCTTCACGGCCCGGCCTTTTTCGCCTTCGTCGTGCTCCTCTCGGCGAATTCCTTGACGCGCCTTTGGCCGGTCTCGCTGCGGTAGAGGCCGCCCAATATGTTGCGCTCCATGGCAAGGCCTTCGGCCAGATCGCCAGAAACGGCATGCGCCGTCAGGGCTTTGAGGCCCTCGATCGCGGCGGCCGGCTCGGCAGCGATCATCCCGGCCAGTTCCAGCGCGCGCGGCATCAGCCTTTCGACATCGACGATCTCATTGACCAGGCCGGCATCGACGAACTCGGAGGCCGGCACGATGGCGCCGGTCATCAGCAGAAGATTGGCGCGGTTGCGGCCGAGCCTGGCGACGCTGCGCTGCGTGCCGCCGCCGCCGGGGATCAGCCCGAGCTTGATCTCCGGCAGGCCGAGCTTGGCGAACTGGTTGGCGATCACGATATCGCAGCACAGCACCAGCTCCATGCCGCCGCCCAGCGCGAAGCCGTTGACCGCCGCGATCACCGGCTTGCGGTTGTCCTCGATCGCCGCATACATGCGCATGCCGGCAGCCTGGAACGTGTCGAACTCGGCCGCCGTCTGCGCGGCGTATTCCTTGATGTCGGCGCCGGCCATGAAGCCGCGCCCCTCGCCGGTCACCACGATCGCGCCGACGCCCGCGTCGGAGGACAGCGCCTCGAACGCTTCGGTGATCTCGCCTTGCATCAGCCGGTTCATGGCGTTGAGCTGGTCGGCACGGCGGAAGGTGACGACCGCGACGCGGCCTTGGGTTTCCACCGTGAGCGTCTGGTAGTCGCGCATCGTCAGGCCGCGTCCACGGTCATGTCGCCGGAGGCTTCGAGCGCTGCGATCTCATCCTTCGACAGGCCGAACTCGGCCAGGATCTCGCGGCCATGCTGGCCGACCAGCGGCGCCGGCCGCTCGATGGTCGCGGGCGTCTCACTCATCTTGACCGCCGGCGCTACCACCCGCACCTTGCCGCCGCGCGGATGATCGTAGCTGGTGATCATGCCCATATGCGTCACCTGCGGGTCTTCCGCGGCGCGACGGATATCCTTCACCTCGGCGCACCAGATATCGGCCTTGAGAAGCCGCGCCAGCAGGTCCTGCGTGGCGAATTTCTTTGTCTCGGCATTGACCTTCTCGAACACCTCGTCGCGCTTGTCGAACAAGGTCTTCAGGTCGTCATAGACGGCGAGCTGCGGCGCTTCCAACACCTCATAGAGCGTCTTGAACGGGCTCATGGCGATCGACACGTAGCCGCCGTCCTTCGTCTCGTAGATACCGAACGGCGCCTGCATGCCGGGATGGCCTATGCCGGAATTCGGCCGCACGAAATCCTCGCCGAGATTGAGCACGGCGACATATTCCTGGTTGAGGTGGGCCAGCAGGCCGGCCAGCAGATTGACCTCGATCTTCTGCCCCTTGCCGGTCTTCTCGCGATAATAGAGCGCCGAGAGGATGCCATAGACCATGTTCATGGCGCCGATCTGGTCGGCAAGCCCGGCGCCGGCCGGAACCGGGGCCTGGTCGCCGCGGCCGGTGTTGGCGATCAGTCCCGCCAGCCCCTGGATCAGCATGTCCTGTCCGGGACGCTCGACATAGGGACCTTCCTCGCCATAGCCCGAACCGGAGCAATAGATGATGCGCGGATTGACGGCCTTGAAGTCCTCGTAACCGTAGCCGAGCTTGGCCAGCACGCCGGGGCGGAAATTCTGCACCACCACGTCCGCGCTTTTCGCCATCTCCATGATGATGGCGTGCACCTTGCGGCTCTTCAGGTTGAGCGCGATCGAGCGCTTGTTGCGGTTCCAGGCGAGGAAGTTCGGGCTCTCGGAGCCGCCGACCCATTTGGCGAAGAAGGTCATGCCGCGGAACATGTCGCCGGCGCCGGCGCGCTCGATCTTGATGATGTCGGCGCCCATGTCGCCGAGCAGCTGCGTGGCGAACGGCCCCTGCAACAGATGGCTGAAATCGAGGATGCGGACGCCTTCGAGGGCCTTATTCATTTCATGTCTCGTTTCGTTTCAAAGCAGTTCGGGAACGTAGCGGGGCGCTGCCGTCAGCCCGCCATCGACGCGCAGGTCGGTGCCGGTGGTGAAGCCGGCCGCATCGGAAGCCAGATAGACGGCGGCCTCGGCTACCTCGGAAGGCTCGCCGATGCGGCCGAGCGGATGCATCTTGACCCAGGCCTTGGCGAGGCTGCCGCCGATCTCCTTGATCAGCCTGTCGTTCATCGGCGTGTTGATGGTGCCCGGCGAGATCGAGTTGACGCGGATGTTCATCGGGCCGAACTCGACCGCCATCTGGCGCGTCATCGCCATCACCGCGCCCTTGGCACCGGCATAGGCGGTCCAGCCGTCGAGGCCGATATGGCCCTGCGCCGAGGCCATGTTGATGATCGAGCCGGACTTCTGCGCGATCATATGCGGCAGCGCGTATTTGCAGCCGCGGAACACGCTGGTCAGGTTGACCGCGATCAGCCGGTGCCATTGCTCGTCGGTCATCTCGTGCACCGGCATGCCGCCTATGGCGATGGCGGCGTTGTTGACCAGGACGTCTAGACGTCCGGTCTTCTTGACGGCGCTGTCGATCAGGCCGGCGATATCGGCTTCTTGGGAGACATCGCAATGGACGTAGTCGGCGCGACGGCCGGCCGCGCGAAGTGCACCGGCGAACTTCTCACCGGCCTCGTCGGCGATATCGCCGAGGAAGACACGCGCCCCTTCCCGCGCCATCGCCTCGGCGATCGCGTGGCCGATGCCGTCGGCCGCACCGGTGATGACGGCGGTTTTTCCTTCGAGACGAGCCATGTCAGCCTCCATTCGCGCGCCGGCGCTTCGCCTCGTCGAAGGCGACCGCGGCAATGATGATCATGCCGGTGATGACCAGCTGCCATTCGGTCGGCAGCCCGAGCCCACGCAGGCCGTTGGACAGGAACTGCAGGATCAGGACGCCCAGCGCCATGCCGGTCAGGCTGCCGATGCCGCCGGCGAGGCTCACGCCGCCGAGCACCGTCGCGGCAACGACCTGGAATTCGAAATTCAATCCCGCGGTATGCTGCGCCGAGCCGACGCGCGCGGCAAGGATAATGCCGGCGACCGTGGCGAGCAGCGCGCTGATGATGAAGCAGATGAACTTGACGCGCCGCACGTCGTAACCGGCCAGCCGCGCCACTTCCTGATTGCCGCCGACGGCATAGATCTGCCGCCCGAACGGCCGGTGCTGCATCATGTAGCCGAAGGCGGCAAGGAGCGTGATCGCGATCACCGCCGAATAGGGGACGATGTTGAAAAGGCGCCCATCCGACAGCGCGATGAAGCTGTCGAGGCTGGCGTCGTCGGGGATCGCGCGCTGGCCGGTGTAGAGATAGACGCCGCCGCGCATGATGAACATCGTGCCGAGCGTCACGATCAACGAGTTGATACCGGCATAGGCGACGAGATAGCCGTTCACCATACCGATGATCAGGCCGAACAGCAGCGCGCCGCCGACGCCGAGGAGCAGCGAGTTGGTGTCGTTCATGATGATGATCAGCGGCAGCGCGATGGTCGCCAGCAGCGAGCCGATCGAGATGTCGACCTCGCCGGAAATGAAGACGATGGCGCAGCCGATGCCAGCGGTGAGCGCCAGCGAGGCCTGGCCCAGCACGTTGGTCATGTTGCGCACGGAGAAGAAGTTCTCCACTGTGATGGAGAAGAACGCCAGCACCAGGATGAGGCAGACGAGCAGCGCGAGTTCCTGCCGGGCAAAGAGCCTCGCCAGCATGGATGGCTGGTCTTTTGCGGAAGCCGTGCTTGCCAGGCTCATCGCTTGCCTCCTCCGAGGGAATGGCGCGTATCGCCAGGGATGCTGCGGCGATGCGTCATGGTTCTATCCGATCGCCGCATTGAGGATCTTCTCCTGCGTGGCGTCCTCGCGCGACATGATCGCGGTCAGGCGGCCCTCGCACATCACCGCGATACGGTCGGCGAGGCCGAGCAGCTCCGGCATCTCCGACGTCATCATGACGACCGCCAGGCCTTCGCCGGCGAGCCGGTCGATCAGCGCGAAGATTTCCGACTTGGCGCCGACATCAATGCCGCGCGTCGGCTCGTCGACGACGATGACCTTCAGGCCGCGCATCAGCCAGCGCGAGATCAGCACCTTCTGCTGGTTGCCGCCCGACAGGTTCTTGATCTGCTGGAACAGGCTGGGCGTCTTGATGCGGAAGCGATCGACATAGTCCTGCACCGCCTGGTGCTCCTTCGCCTTGTCGACGAAGCCCAATCGGGCGAACGCGCCGAGCGAGGCGAGGCTGGCATTCTGGTAGACGGGCAGCTCGCCCATCAGGCCTTCGCTCTTGCGGTCCTCGGTGAGCAGGCCGATGCCGAGCCGGACGCCGGTGCGCGTGTCGTGCGGCGCGAGGCGCTGGCCGTCGACCGCGATGGTGCCCGAAATGATCGGATCGTAGCCGACGATCGCCTTGGCGAGCTCGGTACGGCCGGCGCCCATCAATCCGAAGAAACCGAGCACCTCGCCGGCGCGCGCCTCGAAGGACACGTCGATGAGCTTCTTCGCCGTGCTGAGCTTCTCGACCGAGAGCGCCACCTTGCTGCCCGCCGCGCCGCGCTGGCGGGGAAAGAGGTTGTCGATCCGGCGGCCGATCATGTCCTGGATCAGCGTGTCGTTGGTGTGCTCGCCGATCGGCCTGGTCGAGATGTGGCGTCCATCGCGCAGCACAGTCACCGTGTCGGCGATCTCGAACACCTCGTCGAGCTTGTGGCTTACATAGACCACGGCGATGCCGAGCGCCGCCAGACGGCGGATGACGGTGAACAGCAGCGAGACTTCGTTCGGCGTCAGCGAGGATGTCGGTTCGTCCATCACCACCACGCGCGCCTCGTGGGCGAGCGCGCGGGCGATCTCGACCATCTGCTGCTGGCTGACCGGCAGCGATCCGGTCCGTGCCGCCGGATCGACGTTGAAGCCGATGCGGTTGAACAGCGCCGCCGAGTCCGCCCGGATCTTCTTCCAGTCGATCGAGCCGGTCCTGCCGGTCGGATAGCCTTCGAGGAAGATGTTTTCCGCCACGGTGAATTCGGAGATCAACGCGATCTCCTGGAAAACGACTTTGATGCCTTCCTTCAAACTGTCGCGCGGCGACTTGATGTCGACCTCGCGCCCACGCATGCGGATGGTGCCTGCGTCCTTGCCGTAGACGCCTGCCATGATCTTGATCAGCGTCGACTTGCCGGCGCCGTTCTCGCCCATCAGGGCGTGGATCTTGCCAGGCTCCAGGGTGAAGTCGACATTGTCCAGCGCCACCACGCCCGGAAACCGCTTGCCGATGCCGCGCATCTCCAGCGCCGGCACATTCGTGTCGATGGCAGCACCTTCGCCGGGATGAAGGAAATCAACGGACATTGGCTTTGTTCCGGATGATGTCGAGATAGGTCGCCAGGATGATGACGATGCCCGGCACCACCATCTGCAGGTCCTGGTTCCAGCCCAGGATGATGATCCCGTTGTCGATGACCTTCAGCACCAGCACGCCGAGCAGCGTGCCGAACAGCGAGCCGCGGCCGCCGAGCAGGCTGGTGCCGCCGAGGATGACGGCGGCGATCACCGTCAGCTCGAAGCCGCGCCCGGCGGTCGGCTGGCCGGCATTCATCAACGAGGACAGGATCATGCCGGCGACGCCGACGCACAGGCCGGTAACGACGAAGGCAAGCAGCTTGAGCCGTTCCGAACGCAGGCCGGACAGGCGCACCGCCTTTTCATTGGCGCCGACCGCGTAGAGATAGCGGCCGAGCGTGGTGAAGCGCAGCGTCACATAGGCGACGACGAAGATCAGCGCCGCCAGGATGACGGGAACCGGAACCGCGCCGACATAGCCGGCGCCGAGGTCGGTGAAGCTTGCCAGCTGATTGTGGTTCTGCACCGCCTCGCGCGTGAACAGATAGACGCCGCCCTGCAGCATCATCATGGTGCCAATGGTGGCGATCAGCGAGTTCACCCTGAGCCTGGTGACGACGAGCCCGTTGAACAGGCCGACGACGCCGGCAAAGGCCAGCGCCGCCAGCATGCCGAGCGCGAGGCTGTGGGTAGAATTGAGCACCGCCATGCCGATGCAGCCGACAAAGGCGAGCGAGGCGCCGACCGACAGGTCGACCTCCGCCGTGATGATGAGCATTGTCATGCCCGAGGCGACGATCAGCACCAGCGCGCATTGGCGCAGGATGGCGATGATGTTGGCCTCCGAATAGAACTGCGGCGCCGCGATCGAGATGGCGATGCACAGCACCGCCAGGATGGCGCCTAGCACCAGCTGGCTGCTGCCGAGAAGCTGGCCGCCGATGAAACGCTTCTGCGTGGAAGCGTGTGTAAGCTCGCTCATGTCAGTCCATTCCCGTCGCTAGAGCATGATGCCGAAAAGTGTGAAGCGGTTTTCGGACGACATCATGCTCTATCTCTAAGGTCAGGCGCCCGCGCCGTGTCGTCGCCGACCTAGCTGACGGCCCTTCCCGCGATGCGGGAAAGGCCGTTCCGACCGACTTATTTCTTCAGGTCGGCCGAGGTCTTCATGCACTTTGCCGGCGGCTGGAGCGCGTTGACGGCGTCCCATTTGATGGTGCGGGTCGTGCCGTCATAATCATAGTATTTCTTCCAGTCGTCGCCAGTCATCGGCGCGGTCGGACTGACGATGTGCTCCGGCACCTGCTCGTTGTTGAACAGCTTGACCGCCGCGTCGATGGTCGTGAAGCCTTCCTTTTCCGGGAACATGGCGGCCTCGATGCGGTAGGACGGTTCGTTCTGCATGGCGTTGATGAAGGCGAGCCCTTCGCCGCCGGTGCCGACCGTCAGCAGGCCGTCCTGCGACTTGCCGGCCGCCTTCCAGGCCTGCAGACCGCCCAGCGAGGACGAGTCGTTGATGCCGTAGATGATGTTGATGTCGGAATTCTTGGCGAGTGCGGCCGAAGACACTTCGAGCGCGCGGTCCGGATTGCCGCCGCCATCGAGATCGTGGACCATGACCGCGTCTGGGACGATGGTCTTCAGCCCGTCCATGAAGCCTTGCGAACGCAGCACCGTCGCCGACAGCAACGGCAGGCCGACATTCATCACCTTGGCGACGCCGCCGAGCTTTTCCTTGGCATATTTGCCGGCCTCGACGCCGGAGAAATAGCCGGTGTCGTAGTCGCAGATGGCGACCATCGTGGTCATGCCCTTGACCGGGTTACCCTCGAGCACCACCGGGATGTTGGCGGCCTTGGCCTGACGCAGCAGCGGCACCACGCCTTCCTCATTCACCGGGGTGATGATCAGCACGTCGACGCCCTTGGCGATGAAATCTTCGGCCGCGGCGACCTGCTTGGCTATGTCGAGATTGGCGTCCTGCACCTCGACCTCGATCCCCAATTCCTTGCCGTGCGCCTTCATGCCCTTGATGACGTTCTGGTACCACTCATGCGTGGCGTAGTTGGTGACGTAACCGATGTGCTTGGGCATGTTCTCGGCGCGCGCCGCCGCCGCGCCAATGGCCAGCATGGCCGCGGATGCGAGCAGGATTGATTTGGACCAGTTCATTTTTCTCTCCCAGGGTTTTCGTTTGTCTCAGTCGCTGAACGGGTAATCCCGCCGTTCCGGGTCGGCACGTGAAGAGCTGCTGGCGTCGCCCCAGCCGAGCGCGGCCGATATCTTCTCGGCGGCGGTCCGGGTTCGCTCGAAGACGGTTTGACGGTCGAAACGCGCCGCCTTCTGCGGCAGCAGCGGCACCGTGAGCGCGGCGATGACGGCGCCGGTGTGATCGCGCACCGGCATGGAGATGTTGGTGCAGGCCTCGACGGCCAACGACGCGCGCATCTCGTAGCCGAGTCTCGCCACTTCGTTCAGCCGCGCCTCGATTTCCTCGCGCGTTCCCTGGCCTTCGCCGGCGGCGACGATGCGCTCGACGATGCGGTCGCGCTCGGCCCGGTTCGAATGGGCGAGCAGCACCGCGCCGGAACTGGTTTCGAGGATCGGGAAATGCGAGCCGAGCGCAACCGAATAGCGCATCGGCAGCGGCGAATCGATCTGCAGCACCACCAGCGCGTTCTGTCCCTCGCGCACCACAAGATGGCAGCTCTGGTCGGCATTGGCGGTCAATTCGCGCATCACCGGCAGCGCGCATTCGACCAGCCGGTTCACCGGCGGATGCATATGTGCCAGTTCGAACAGTTTCAGCGACAGCCGGAAGCGGTCCGATTGCGTGCGGAATAGGTAGCCGCGCTTCTCCAGCAAGAGCAGGATGCGGTAGATTTCATGGATGGAGCGCCCCATGCCGGTCGCAATCTCGGTCTGGGTCATCGCATCGGCGCTGGAAGCCATGAACTCCAGCAAGTCGAGCGCCTTCTCCACCGCCGGCACGCGATATCCGTTGCGGCCGCTTTCGCTTTCTTCGAGCGTTTCGGCAATACCGGCAGCCATCACGCAACGCTCCGTTCCGGTTGCCTGGTTTCGCGGTAGAGGCGGTTCACGTGGTCGGCGAGCTCAGCGGCCGAGATGTCGCCGGCGATGGCCGCGGCCGCGCGCGGCGCGCATTCGCGGAAGAAAGCGATGAAACCCGGATGCGTCGGACGCAGGTAGGACGAGCTGATCGTGCGCAGCGTCGAGGAGAAGAAATCGCCGGAAAGGCGATTGACCTCGGCATCCTTCCAGGCCGCCAGCGATCCCGGCTGCCCGCCCGACTTGACATAGTCGCCGCGCTGATAGTCGGGCGAGCAAAGGAACAGCGCATAGTCGATCGCCGCCTGCTTGTGCTTCGACTGGGCGCTGACGCCGATGCCGGCGCCGCCGAGCAGGGCGCCGGCCGATCGCGCGGTCGGCACGTCGGCAAAGCGCAGATACGGCCTGTCGGTCTTCGCGGCGTAGTTCACATAGCCGAAGGCGAACGGCACATAGACGACGTCGTCATGCGCGATCATGTTGTCGTAGCAGCGGATCGGATTCCAACCGGACGAGTTCGGATGCGACAGCGCGGCAAGCTCGCGCAATTGGCCGACGACCTGCTCGACCATGTCCGTCGCGATGAACTGCTCGCCGTCCTCCTGCGGGTTGCCAAGCGTCAGAAGCAGGCACATAGCGTCAGTCGGCACGAAAGGCAGGCCGAGCCATTTCCCGTCCTTGCGCGCCAGCCGGCCGAGCGCGACCACCTCTTCATGCGTACGGGGCACCGGTGCGTAGCGCTCCAGCAGGTCCGGACGATAGGAGGCGACGTGGCAGGCGGCATCGATCGGCAATGCCCATTGGCGTCCGTTCTTCTCGTAGGACCGCCAGGACGGACCGACCGAATCCCGTTCGAAGAAACGGATCTGCTCAACCGACAGATAAGCGTCGAACGGCACCATCAACTCGTCCTGCGCGATGTCGCCGATGAAGGGATGGTCGAACACCACCAGATCGTAGGCCGAGAGCACCGGGCCGAGCGCGCCTTCCCCGAATTCGTAGAGGCTGCGGCGGTCCCACTCGATTTCCAGGTCGGGATTGGCGGCGCGATACGGCGCCACACTGGCATCCAGCGGACCCCAGCAACGTCGATGATCCCACGCAAGACCGCGCAGTCTTGTCATATCCGGCAATTCCTCCCTGGAACCGGGCATGTGCCCGACCCGCAGACCAGTAGCAGGTATTTTTACCTGAGCAAATAGTTTTTACATACGCAAACGGCAACCTTCTTCCCGGCGGCCGCCTCAAGCCAGCCCGAACCGCTCGACGGCGCGCATGATGCCGCGCAGTTCGGCGAGGCCCTTGAGGCGGCCGATCAGCGAATAGCCGGGATTGATCCTGGTCTTGCCGATGTCGTCAGCGAGCAGATGCCCGTGATCGGGCCGCATCGGTATGCGCCAGTCGGCGCGGCCTTCCTTGCGACGGCGCGCCTCCTCCTGCATCAGCGCGAGGATGACATGCGCCATGTCGGTGCCGCCTTCGAGATGTTCGGCCTCGTGGAAGGAGCCGTCATCCTCGATGGTGACGTTGCGCAGATGGACGAAATGGATTCGCTCCGCAAACGCCTTGACCATGGCGACGATGTCGTTGTCGGCGCGCGTACCGTAGGAGCCGGTGCAGAACGTCAGCCCGTTGGCCGGGCTGTCGACGGCGTGGAGGATGAAGCGCGCATCCTCGGCGGTCGAGACGATACGCGGCAGGCCGTAGAGCGAGAATGGCGGATCGTCGGGATGGATGCACATGCGCACCCCCTCCTCCTCGGCCACCGGAATGATCTCGCGCAGGAACCAGGCCAGGTTCTCGCGCAATTCCTTCGGCCCGATCGAATCGTAGTCGGCCAAGGCGTCGCGAAAGCTGTCGCGGTTGTAGGCACGCTCGGTGGCGGGCAGGCCGGCGATGAGATTGCGCTCGATCCTGTCGGTCTTCTCGTCGCCGAGCTCCTTCAGCCGCGATTCCGCCTCGGCGATGCGGGCGGGCGTGTAGCCGTCCCGCGCATTCCGGCGCTTCAGCACGAACAGGTCGTAGGCCGCGAAATCGATCGCGTCGAAGCGCAGCGCATAACCCGTCGTCGGCAGGTGGTAAGCCAGATCCGTGCGGGTCCAGTCGACCACCGGCATGAAATTGTAGCAGATCGTCGCGATGCCGGCCTTCGCCAGGGCGCGGATCGTATCCTTGTAGAAGCCGACATAGCGGAGCCGCTCCGGCGAACCGATCTTGATCGAGTTGTGGACCGGAATGCTCTCGACCACCGACCAGGTCAGCCCCGCCGCCTCGATGATGCGCTTGCGCTCGAGGATGTTCTCCAGCGGCCAGGCGCGCCCGTCATAGATGTCGTGCAGGGCCGAGACCACGCCTGTCGCGCCCGCCTGCTTGACATGATCGAGTGTCACCGGGTCGTCCGGGCCATACCAGCGCCAGCACTGTTCCATTGCCGCTTCCCTCTATGAATGGCCGGAACTTATTGTTGGACCACAACGAGAGTCAAATTAAAAATTTCGAGGCTACAAGAGGTCCACTCGCGCCAAAATCTCCGGGAATTCGACCAAGCAGCCGCCGAAACCAGTTGTTTTCCTCAGGCTCTGCGATATGTTGGTCCAACAATTCAGGAGGATCGGCGTTGGAAGACACTCAGGCCGCGCGTGACAACGCCGTCGCCCGCCGCGCTGGCGGCAGGTCCGCGGTCGACACCGCGGCCGGACGGATTCTTGAGCTTATTCGCGCGCGACAACTCAATGTCGGCGATGTGCTGCCGACCGAACGCGAGCTCAGCGAGATCACCGGCGCCAGCCGCAACACCGTGCGCGAGGCGCTGCGCACCATCCGCACCTATGGGCTGATCGAGCCCAAGCCGCGTGTCGGCGCGGTGCTGGCCGACGGGCAGAGCATCGCCATCCAGAATTTCTTCGCCGCGCATATGGATGTCTCGCGCTCGTCCTTCGCCGACATCCAGGGTTTCAGGCGCATCATCGAGGTCGGCATCGGCGACCATATCGTGCTCAACGCCACGAGCGAGCAGATCGAGGCGCTCGATGAGATCAACGCCAGGATCGTCGACAGCCGCTCGATCGAGGAAGCCGCCGAGAACGACTTCAATTTCCACATGGCGCTGATCGGGCTGGCGGACAACCGCATGCTCACCGACATGTATTCGTTCCTGTCGCCCGTGATCCTGCGGATCATGACCATCGGCAAGGAAATGCGACCGGTGCTGGCCGACACCCGCGCCGCGCATGGCGAGATCATCGCCGCGCTCCGCGCGCGCGACAGGCTGGCCTACGCCTATCTGATGAGCCGCCATCTCGATTTCGCCCTGCGCTTCCTGCCGGAAGAGCCGGCTTCCGACAGCGACTGAAGGAGTTCCCGCAATGAAGGATTTTGAAGGCAAGGTCGCGCTGGTGACCGGGACGACCGGGATCGGTCTCGCAACCGCCAGGCGCCTTGCCGCCGGCGGCGCCGCGATCGTCGCCTGTGGCATCGATCGCACCGCCAATACGGCGATGAGGGCGGAGCTGGAAAGCTCCGGGGCCGGCGCGTTGGTCATGGACATCGACGTCTCCGTAGAAGACCAGGTCCGCGACGCCGTCGCTGCCGGCGTGGCGCGCTTCGGCGGCCTCGACGTGATCGTCAATTCGGCGGCGGTCCATCCCTACGGAACCGCGACGACGACCGACTGGGAAACCTGGAACAAGGCGATGACGGTCAATGTCGGCTCGATCTATCTGACCGCCCATTTCGGCATCCCGGAAATGATCAAGCGCGGCGGCGGCGCGATCATCAATGTCGCCTCGGTGCAGGGTTTCGCCTGCCAGCAGAACGTCGCTGCCTATGCCACCACCAAGGGCGCCATCCATACGCTGACGCGTTCGCTGGCGCTCGACTACGCGGCCGCGGGCATACGGGTCAATTCGGTCAGCCCGGGCTCGATCCGTACGCCGATCCTGGAGAAGGCCGCGCGCGGCGACAATGGCAGCGATGCCGACGTCGAGGACGCCTACAGGCGCTTCGGCGCGGCACATCCGCTCGGCCGCATCGGCGAGCCGGAGGAAGTGGCCGAGCTCATCGCTTTCCTGTGCTCGTCGAAAGCCGGCTTCTGCACCGGCGCGGACTACAAGATCGATGGCGGCCTGACCGCCGGCCTCGGCGTGAGGTGACCATGAAGATCGGTCTTGGTCTTTACCGGGAATCGCTGACTCCGGGCAATTTCCGCTTCGCCCGCCAGGCAGGCGCCACGCACATAGTCGCCCACCTCACCAATTATTTTCGCGGCCGCGATCCTTCGCTGTCGGCAGGCAGCGAGGCGGAAGGCTGGGGCGATTGCTCCACCGACGAGCTGTGGAACTACGAGGACTTTGCCGGCCTGGTGAAGACCGTGCGCGACAACGGGCTGGAAATCGCCGCGATCGAGAATTTCTCGCCGCGCTTCTGGTCCGATGTCTTGCTCGATGGCCCCGACAGGGCGAAGCAGATCGAAGGGCTGAAGAGGCTTATCCGCGATGCCGGCCGCGCCGGCATCCCGTGCATCGGCTACAATTTTTCCATCGCCGGCGTCTGGGGCTGGTCGCGCGGGCCCTTCGCGCGCGGCGAGGCGATGTCGGTCGGGCTCGACCTTGCGGCCATCGACCCCGACTTGCGCCTGCCCGACGGCGTGGTCTGGAACATGCGCTATCGCGCCGGCCGGCCGGGCGCCGAACCGGTGACGGTGAGCAGCGATGAACTCTGGCAGCGGCTCGGCGCCTTCCTGCGGGACGTCGTTCCGGTGGCCGAGGAGGCCGGCGTGGTGCTCGCCGCGCATCCGGACGATCCGCCGGCCGAGGCGCTGCGCGGCGCGGCGCGGCTGGTCAACCGGCCGGAGAAATACGACCGGCTGATGGACATAGTCGATTCGCCGGCCAACGGGCTCGAGCTCTGCCTCGGCTCGCTGCAGGAGATGCCGGACACCGACGAGATTTACGGGCATGTCCGGCGCTTCGCCCGACGCAAGCGCATCGGCTATATCCATTTCCGCAACGTGCGCGGCAAGGTGCCGAACTACCACGAAACCTTCGTCGACGACGGCGACATCGACATGGCCGAAATCGTCCGCATCCTGCGCGATGAAAACTATGAGGGCGTCATCATCCCCGACCATACGCCGGAAATGTCCTGCGATGCGCCCTGGCACGCGGGGAAGGCCTTCGCGCTCGGCTATATGCGCGCGCTGGTGCAGAACGCCGCGGCGCTGGGACCCTCGCGCTCACAGCACTCCAGCAACATACGGATGCAAGCCTGATGACCAGATCGACACGTCTCTATGCCGACGACGCCGAAATGTACCGACTGTTCGAGGAGGAGCTCTTCGTCGCGGTCGTCGGCGACGTGATGGACACGCTGGGGCTGCAGCATCAATTCCTGCCGCCGGTGTTCAAGCCCGTCGACGAGAAGACGCGCCTGCTCGGCAGGGCCATGCCGGTGCTCGAGACCGACATCTTTCCGTCCAGCGGACCGACGCACAACCCACTGATGGTGAAGCCATTCGGGCTGATGTTCGAAGCGCTCGACGACCTGAAGCCCGGCGAGATCTACGTCGCCAGCGGCGCCTCGCCCCGTTACGCGCTGTGGGGCGAGTTGATGTCGACGCGTGCGAAGATCCTTGGCGCGCATGGCGCGCTGGTCGACGGCTTCGCCCGCGACACGGACGGCATCAAGGCGCTGGGATTTCCCTGCTTCTGCACTGGTTATTACGCGCAGGATCAGGGCGTGCGCGGCAAGGTCGTCGACTATCGCTGCGCGCTCGAAATCGGCGGCGTCCGCATAGAGCCGGGAACGCTGCTGTTCGGCGACAAGGAAGGCGTTCTCGTTATCTCGCGGGAAGCGGAGGAAGAGGTGGTGCGCCTGGCCCTTGAAAAAGTCCGAGGAGAAAAGCTCGTCGCCAAGGCAATCCGCGAAGGGATGAGCGCGGTGGATGCCTACAAGACCTTCGGCATCATGTGAAAGGCCGCGGCTGGTCGTAACCAAACGGTCAGTCGGGCTTGCGCGACAGCACCAGATACATGGCTGCAAGCATCAGCAACAGGGCCAGCCAGAACGAGGCGGCCGGTCGTTCGGCGAAGACGGCCATACTCCAGAGAATGCCGGCGGCCACGGCCAGATAGTTGAAGATCGAAAAGCGCGTCGGTCCCATCCGAGCGACCAGCTCGAAGAACAGGACGAAGAAGACGGCGTTGATCGCCGTGGCGAGAACGAGCGGCATCGCGGTCCTGCCGGTCCACTCGGAAGGCAATGCCGCGCTGCCGAGCGCAAGCATGACGAGGCCGGCGACGACGGCCGCTCCCAGCAATGTTCCGGCCGCCATCATTGTAGAAGACGCACCTTCGGGGCGCAGCCATTTGGCGCAATTGTTGGCGGCGGCGAACATGACCGGAGCAATGAGCGCCACCAGGAACCAGACGATGCCATCCGAGCCGACAACGCCCACATCGGGCAACGCGAGGACGGCCACGCCTGCCACTCCGAGCAGCATGCCGGCGAGAGTGCGCCAATCGAAACGATCGAGGCCCGCCAGCGCACCAATGGCAAGGGTGAATATGGGAGAAAGGCAGAGCACCAAAGTCAGCACCGAGGCGTCGACATGCGGAGCGGCCGAGACCAGGATGCCGATCGGCAGGCCAACCACCAGACCGCCCAAAATCAGGTACGTGCACACCTGCCCGGCGGTAACGGCGAACCGACCGCCGGCGGCTGCCGCCACCAGTGCCAGGATCACGCCGGCGGCAAGCGATTGAGCGAAGGCGAAGCCCACAGGCGGCCATTGCGTTTCGGCGGCCAGCCGGTTGACCGGAAAGATGCCGCCATAGATCGCCGCTGCCAGCAGCAGAAGAACAGCGTCCATCGGCAGCAGGCGGTCGCTCGCCACGGGTCGGTCGTCATGCATGGCACCCCGCCGGGCAGGCGCTCCCTCTCCAACCACCGGCCCGGAATTCGAGGTCTCTTGCAGACCTGTTCCGCGCCTGGAGCAATTCCATGAAAAGTGTGAGCGGTTGGGCTCGGCAGCTTCGCCGTAGCCTTCCGTCCGGAATTGCGTAAAAACAAAGGGATAGAGCGTTTCACCGTTTCCGTGAAACGATGAAACGCTCTATCGGAGTCAAACCGTTCTGAGGGCGGCTGTACGGGCTTCGTCGACCCGGAGCAGACCGGGCTCGTCGGCATCGACCAGAACCACCTTGTAGACCGTCTCGGCATCCTCGCGGCTCAGCCAGCCGCGATTGACGGTCGCCGCGACCCGCTTCGGATCGCGCTTCAGCGGATCGCCGTAACCGCCGCCGCCACAGGCGGTGAACTCGATACGGGCGCCATCCTCGATCGTCTCCTCGCTGAAGGCCGGCAGCACGATCTTCTCGCCGGCACGGAGCTTGATCGTCTCGCTTTCCTTGCCGTCGCCGCCGCCCAGCACGCCGCGCGGCGGGAAGCTGGTGCCGTCGGCCGCGTAGACGATCGTCATGTCATGATCGAGCGGATAGAAGACGCCGCCGGTCGCCGGCGCGCCCTCGAACTCGCCGAAACCCTGCGACCCGGGCAGCACGCCGCGGCACTCGATGACGATCGGATACATCGACTCGTCGACCTCGACCGAGTCGAGCTGGATCAGACCGGCATTGGCCGGGCCGCAATAGGTCAGCCAGCCGTCGAAGCCATGGCGGGCACCGCCGCCGGCATAGCCGACGAAGACCTGGTTCACGTAGGACTTGCCGTGCTTGAACGGATCCTCGCCGGAAATGACGCCGACGCCGGCCGGCAGGTGCGAACCGCTCTCGGCCTGGCCGTAAGGGGCGCCCATGCGCGAGAAGACGCAGTTGCCGGCAATCATCAGGCGGTCGTTGACATTGGTGGTGGCGACCGAGGTGCCAACCGGATATTTCGGCTTGCCGACGACGCTTCCCTCGCGCAGCAGCACCTTGATCTGCGACTTCGCGCCCTCATTGTGCGGGATGCTCTCGTCGAGATTGTTGAAGACGCCGATACGGCAGGAGCCGGTTGCGGTGTTCTCCGACAGGTTGAGGCCGCCCGGCACATTGTCGATGTTGTCGCGCACGTCGACGACGATCTCGCCCTTCTCCGGATAGACATTGATCGTCACCTTGACCGGGATGCCTTCGTCGGCGACGCCGGGCACCGGGTCATGGCGCGTTTCGTAGCTGTAGCTGCCGGCCGGCAGCTTGCCGATCGCCGCCTTGGCGCAGCGCGCGCCGTAGTCGAACCAGTCCTCGACGAAGCCGAGGATGGTGTCACGGCCATAGCGCGCGAACAACTCGCCGATGCGGCGCTCGCCGGTGCGGCAGGCGCCGATCTGCGCGCGCACGTCGCCGAGCCACATGTCCGGCACCCGGTTGCGCATCGTGCCGATGCGCAGGATGTCCTTCTTCTCCTCGTAGTTCTGCGCCACGCGCACGCAGGGGAAATGCATCCCCTCCTCGAAGATGTTCTTGGCGAAGGGCAGATAGGTCGACGGCACCGGCGCGCCGGTGTCGGCGTGGTGGGACAGCGCCACGACCCAGAACAGCGGCTCGCCCTCGAAGAACACCGGCATCGCCATGATCAGGTCGGCGTGATGGGTGCCGCCGGTATAGGGGCAGTTGTTGAGGAAGATGTCGCCTTGCGTGATGTCGTCGAAGAGATCCGTCAACGGGCGCGTCGCCATGTCCATAGACATGACGTGGATCGGCAGCGCGTCCTCGACCGAGACCAGCCGATGATCATAGGTCAGGATGGCGCAGGAGAAGTCGCGCGCGTTCTTGATCACCGCCGAGCGGCTGGCGCGCATGACGACCAGCGTCATCTCGCGCACGATCGCCTCGAAGCGGCTTTTCAGCACTGACATCAGGAAGGGGTCGACACGGCGGTCGGCGACGTCGAGCTCGAGCCTGTTGATGGAGTCCATAGGATCGTTCCCTTGTATGGATTTGACTAGGCGATGTTGACGACGAGATTGCCGTAGCGGTCGATCTGGCCCTGGTGCTGGTCCTTGAGATAGGCGGTGAAGGTCTCGGCCTCGACGAGGCAGGGACCGGCGACTTGCGCACCCGCGCGCAACCGCGCAAGTTCGTAGACCGGCACCGTTTCGACACGCCCGCTCTCCTGCTGGTAGATGCCGCGCTGGGCCTTCAGGTCGATGGCGCCGACCTGGTCGGCCAGCGTGTTCTTCTGCCAGATGTCCTGGCCCGAGCGCTTGCCGATGGCGCGCAGCTTCCAGGCCGTGAACTCGACCACGTCATTGTCGGCGCGGATCGAATAGATGCGCTCATGCATCTTGTGGAAGGCTTCGACCAGACCCGGCAGATCGCTCTCATCGACCACGCCGTCCTTGGCCTCGAACGGCACCTCGATCTCGAAGGACTGGTATTCGTAGCGGCCGAGGAAGGAGAACTCGAACTGACGATTCTCCGGCGCGACGCCGGCTTCGGCGAGGAAGTTGTTGCCGGCCTGCTTGAGCCGCTTCAGCGCATCGTTGACACCGGCGACGTTGAAGTCGGCATCGGAGGTGAGCAGCACCGCGCTCTCTTCGGAGCGGATGTCGGAGATCAGGCCGCCGAAGGCGCTGAGGCCGGCCATGAAACGCGGCACCATATAGCGCTTCAAGCCGAGGATGTCGGCCATCTCGGCGATGTGGATGGCGGTGGCGCCGCCGCCGCAGACGAAGAAGGAGTCGCGCGGATTGATGCCCTCGCGCACCGTGATCTCCTCGATCGCCGCCACCATGTTGTGGTTGCTGGTGGTGTAGATCGCGTAGGCCGCCTCCTGCCGCGACACGCCGAGCCGCGTCGCGATCTTGTCGACCGCCGCCTCCGCTAGCTCGCGCTTCAGCTGCATCTTGCCGCCGAGGAAATAATCCGGATCGACGATGCCGAGCACGACATTGGCATCTGTCACCGTCGGCTCGGTGCCGCCCTGGCCGTAGCAGGCAGGACCCGGCCGGGCGCCAGCGCTGCGTGGGCCGACCTGCAGCAGGCCGCCTTCGTCGACGAAGGCGATCGAGCCGCCGCCGGCGCCGACCGAGCGCACGTCGACCTTGGGAATGCCGAGCGAATCGTCATGGATCATGCTGTCGGGCGTGACGATGATCTGGTGGTCGCGCAGCGCCGAGACGTCGAAGGTGGTGCCGCCCATGTCGCCGACGATGATGTCGGGCTCGTCGGACAGCGCCAGTGCGGCCATCGGCGCCAGCGTCGGGCCGGACATGACGCTGTAGATCGGCTTCCGGATCATGTCGGCCAAAGGCATCATGCCGCCGACGCAATTGGCAAGCAGCAGCTCGCCTTCGAAACCCTCCTCGTCGAGCGCCGTCTTCAGCTTCTCGATATAGGTCCGCACGATCGGATTGATAGAGGCGTCGATCGCGGCCGCGATGATGCGCTTGTATTCGCGCGGCATCGGGTTGATCTCATGGCTGAGCGTCACCGGAATACCCGGCAGCTCTTTCTCCAGGATCTCGCGCACGGCGAGCTCATGCGCCGGGTTGACCACCGACCACAAGAGGCCGACGGCGATCGCCTCGACGCCGAGGCCGCGGAATTCGGCGGCGGCCTTGCGCACGTCGTCCAGCGACAGCGGCGCGAGTTCGCGGCCACGCGCATCGATGCGCCCGGCGACGGTTTTGGTGAGATGGCGCGGCACATAGGGATCGGGATAGTTCAGCCGCCATTGGAAAGCGCCTTTGCGCGGACCTTCGCGCAGCACCAGTATGTCCTGGTGGCCGGCGGTCAGGATGAGGCCGACCTTGACCGTCTTGCGCTCGACCAGCGCGTTGGTCGACACGGTCGAGCCGTGCACGACGAGGTCGATCTCTCTCATGAAGTCGGCGCCGCTGAGCCCATAGCCCTCGGCCGCGACATGCAGCACGTTGATGAAGCCTTTCTCGAATTCGCCCGGCGTCGTCGGCGACTTGAAGATGGCGATCTCACCCTTGCTGTTCGAGACGAGACAGTCGGTGAAGGTGCCGCCGATATCGATGCAAACTTGATAGGCCATACGAGCTTCCCGAGAGAGTTGGAGTATCAGCGCCTGGCTTCGTCGCGATTGACGATCAGGCTGACGATGATGATGACGCCCAGGCAGATCTGCTGCAGGTAGCCGTCGATCTGGACGAGGTTCATGCCGTTGGAGAGCACGGTGACGAACAACGCGCCGAGCACGGCGGCGCCCACGCCGCCCTCCCCGCCCGACAGCCGAACGCCGCCGACGACGGCCGCCGCGATTGCTTCCAGCGTGAGATTGCCGCCGAGATTGGGTTCGCCCGAACCGGTACGCGCGGTGAGCAGAAGCGCGCCGAGCGCGGCGAGCAGCGCGCACAGAACATAGGCCAACACCAGCACCGGCACGGTGCGGATGCCCGCCGCGACCGCCGCCCTTGGATTGGCGCCGATGATGTAGAGACTGCGGCCGAAGCGCGTCGCCTTGAGCACGAGGAACAACAGCACGAACACCAGGGCGGCGATCCAGATCGGCATCGGAATCGAGAGCAGCGATCCCTGCGCGAATTCGGCGGTGAGGCTCTTCGGCAGGCCGGTGACGGGGAAGCCGCCGCTGATCGTGGAGGCGAAGGCCAGCACCATGTTGGCCATGCCGAGCGTCGTCACCAGCGGGTTGATGCCGATGCCGGCGATGAGCACGCCGTTGGCGAGGCCGATCGCGCCGGCGATCAGCGCGGCGGCGCCGACGCCGTAGAGGATCGAGGCATCGCCACCGCCCATCGCCACCATCGCCATCGAGGCGGCGACGCTGACCAGCGAAACGGTGTAGCCGAGAGAGAGATCGAAGCCGCGGGTCAGAAGCACCATGGTCTGCGCCATGGCGAAGATGGCGAGATAGCTCGCCTGCAGCGCGATGTTGCGGAAATTGCCGAGGGACAGAACACGCGGCTCGACCAGGCCGAACAGGATGAGCACGACGACGATAGCGATCGGCAGCCGCGCGGCGCGCAGCACATCCTTCGGTGAGAGGCCGGAGAGCTGAGCCATCGGTTGTGTCTTGGCCTCCATGCTCATGACTGCCGCTTCCTCAGCAGAAGCCGTTCGATGGCCAAGGCTATGATCAAAACGGCGCCGAGCACCAGCGTTTGATATCTGCTGTCGACCTGCACAAGGTTCATCGCGTTGGCGATGACCGACAGGAACAGAGCTGCAAGCGCCACCAATTCTGCGCGACCGACACCGCCGCGCAGCGAGACGCCACCGATGACGGCAGCGGCAATGGTTTCGAGCGCCAGCGTCCCGCCTATGGTGGATTGGCCGGAGCCGAGCCGCGACGTCATCAGGTAGCCGGTGAGCGCCGCGAGCAAGCCGGCGAGCATATAGGCCGCGATCAGCGTGCGGCCTGTCGCAACGCCCGACAGACGCGCCGAGCGTTGGTCGCTGCCCACCGCATAGATATGGCGGCCAAGCGCGGTGAAACGCTGCATGACGATGCAGGCGGCAAGGACGCCAAGCGCTGCCCAAAGCACGATCGGCAGGCCCAGGAACTGGCCGCGCCCAACATTGGCGACGAAGGAATCGGTGACGCCGTAGATCGGAATGCCTTGCGTGAAATAGAGCGCGATGCCCATCAGCACCGACATCATCGCCAGCGTCACCATGAAGGGCGAGAGCGAAAAGGCCGAAACCAGACCGGCATTGACGAGCCCGACAAGCGCCCCGACGCCGAGCGCGATCACCAGCGAGGCGATGATGACGGCGAGTTCCATGCCGGGAAAATAGCCGTTGCCGACCAGCATCACCGCTGCCGTCACCACGGAGGTCGCCGCCACCACCGCGCCCACCGAAAGATCGAAGCCGCCGGCCGTCATCACCAGCATCTGCGCTAGCGACGGAATGAGCAGCAGCGCGAAGTTGCGCATGACATTGAGCAGGTTGAGCCGGTTGAGGAAGCGCGGCTCGATCAACGCCGTTGCGACCACCGCCACGACCAGGAAGGTGATGACGATGCCGCCCTGCATGAGAAAGCGGTCGAGCCGGCTCGCGCGGTGCGATGGCGCGTTGGCAACGGTCATGGTCGCCGTCTCAGAGCTCATGCGCGCCCTCCGAAATAATGCGACAGCACCTGGGCTTCGCTGAGCTCATGCTGGGCAAGCTCGGCGACGACCTTGCCCTCGTGCATGACATAGACCCGCGAGGCGAGATTGATGAGTTCCGGCAATTCGGACGTCGAGACGACGACCGAGGCGCCGGCCTCGACCAGCGACTTGATGAGATTGTAGACATCGGCTTTGGCGCCGACGTCGATACCGACGGTCGGTTCGTCGAACAGGTAGACGTCGAAGGGCTTCATCAGGCCGCGCGCCAGCATCAGCTTCTGCTGGTTGCCGCCGGAGAAGGCGGAGGCCTTGCGCTCGGGCGCCATCGGCCTCAGCGCGAGATTGCCGAGCGGTGTCCTAATCGCTTCGTTTTCGCGCCAGAATTTCAGCAGCGGTCCGGACGACAATTCCGGCAGGTCGAGCGAGCTCATGGTCGCGTTCTCGCGTGCCGGACGCGCCAGCGCGAGGCCTTCCGAGCCGCGATCGGCAGGGAAATAGCAGACATTGGCGGCAAGCATCGACGTGGGCGTCGGTCGCTCGACCGGCTTGTCGCCCAAAGTGATCGTACCCGCCTCGACAGTCTCCAGGCCGAAGACGGCGCGACAGAGCTCGCTGCGCCCGCAACCGACGAGGCCGGCGAGACCCACCACCTCGCCGGCGCGCGCCGTGAAGGAGGCGCTGATGACGGAGTGTTTTTCGGTCGTCAGGTCGCGCACTTCGAGCCTGACCGCGCCGGGCTTGTGGTCGATCTTCGGAAAGAGCTGCTCGACGGGACGACCGACCATCATCTCGATCAGCCCCTCGTCTGAAATCTCGGCGGTGACGACGGTGCCGATCTTCTTGCCGCCGCGCAGCACGGTGACGCGGTCGGAAAGATTGCGGATCTCGCTCATGCGGTGCGAGACATAGATGATGCCGACGCCGCGCGCCTTGAGCAGCGCTATCGCGTTGAACAGTTTCTCAGCCTCGCCATCGGTAAGCGATGCGGTCGGCTCGTCCAGGATCAGCACCTTCGGCCGCATACGCAGCGCTTTGGCGATCTCGACCATCTGCTTTTGCGCGCGCGACAGGAAGGCGACCTTCTCGTCGAGCGGCAGATGGAAGCCGAGACTGTCCAGCAGCTCGGCCGCGGCCTGCCGCATCTGCTTGCGTTTTAAGAAGAGACCGGACGACTGCTCCCGGCCGAGGAAGATGTTTTCGACCACGGTGAGGTCGGGCACCAGGCTGAATTCCTGAAAGACCGCGGCGATGCCGATCTCCTGCGCCACCTGCGGCGTCAGGCTGGTGATGGTGCGGCCGTTGATGCGATAGACGCCTTCGGCCCATGGGAAAGTGCCGGCGATGAGATTGATGAGCGTCGACTTGCCGGCGCCGTTCTCGCCAAGCAACGCATGGACCTCGCCCTCGTTGAGGGAGAAGTCGACATTGTCGAGCGCGGCGATGCCGCGGAATCTCTTGGTAAACCCTGTAACTTCCAGCATCTCGTCCAAAGGCCCAAAGCCGGCAGGAGCAATTCGAGCAAACTGCACGGCGGTTCGCCCGGAATTGCGTCAAGTCGCCTGACCGCCTTCTGCAAGGCGGCCAGGCCGGGAGGATCGCGATCTAATCGCGAAGCTGAAGGCCGCGCCGGCGGCCTCGCTACTATTCGACCGAGAATACGGGGCGCCAGTTGTCTGGCGCGAAGATCTGGGTCGTGTCGATCTTGTCGACATTGTCCTTGGTAACGATGCCGGGGGCAACCAGCAGGACCTTTTCGTGATCCTTCTTCTCCAGCGCACGCACCGCGAGGTCGACGCCGATGCGTCCCATGATGACCGGATACTCGGTGGCGAAGCCCAGCACCGAGCCGTCCTTGACGGCCTTCAGCATGGTCTGGTTTTCGTAGGAGGACATGATGGTCACGTTGCTCAAGCCGGCGTCGGCGACCGCGCCGATCGCTGCTTCCGCCGTCGGTGCGCCGCCCCAGATGACGTTGACGTCCGGATGGGTCTGCAGCGCATCCTCGACCAGTTTGAGCTGTGCCGGCACGCTGGCCTCGCCGAACATCTCGCCGACCAGCTTGATGTTGCCGGTCTTGGTGCTGTCGCGGAAGCCGTTCATGTAGGTCTCGGCCCAGCCGCTGCCCTGCGGTCCAGGGAACGCCACGGCGGTGCCCTGCTTGTCGCCCAGATACTTCTTCACATACTCGCCGGTCTGAAAACCCTTCTGATAGAAATCAGGCGTGATGCGGGCGGTGATCGGCGTCTCCAGGATCGGATTGGCGACGGCGATGTTGACGATGCCCTTGCCCATGCCCTCGTTGATCTTGGCGGCCACGCCGGCTTCCGAAATCGCCGAGACCAGAATGGCGTCGGCACCGGAGGCGACGCAGTCGTCATATTGCGAGATCTGCTTCGGCAGGGCCGTGTATCCACCCGCCTGCAACACCGTCACCTTGACGCCGAGGCGCTTGGCTTCCTCGACGATGCCATAATCCACCGAAACCCAGTAGCTGTCCTGGAGATGCGGGAAGAGCACGCAGAGCTTCCAGGGTTTTTCCGCCTTGTCGAGCGGCTTGTACTCGATCTCTCCTACATTCTTCAGATCGCCGTCCTTGGCCGAGGCGATCTTGAACGGCCACCAGTCGGCTGCATGCGCCATGCCGGCCGACAGCACCGTCGCCGACAGCGCCAAGGCCAGTGATTTTCTCAATCCACTCATATCAGTCTCCCATTTTTTCAGCGCCCAGGCGGGCCAGAATTTCTCGATTTCGGCTTTGATTGCCTATTTTGTATCCAATTGCCACTTCTGTGTTGGCATTTCATAACGTCAAGCGACGAATTGCAACAAGAATGTATCCAATTCGATAGAAACTTACATCTTATATCTTATGTGTCAACGCGAGAATGAGCGACTCCCATCTGCGCTAAGTCCTTCAGCCCTGCGGGTGGACCTGCGGCAAGGCCGCGTCGAGCGAGCGCTGGAACGCATCGACCAATGCGTCGACCTGCGCCTCGGTGATGATCAGCGGCGGACAAAAGGCAATCGCGTCGCCCATGTTGCGCGAGATGACGCCGTTCTGCTGCAGCAGGCCGTTGACCAGCGCGCCGAGCGCCGCCGGCTTGCCCCATGGCGCCTTGCTCGCTTTGTCGGCGACGAGCTCCACGGCGGCGATCAGACCGACGCCGCGCACCTCGCCCACCAGCGGATGCGAGGCGAGCTTGCGCAGCCGCGCCTGCAGATGCGCGCCGACCTTGCGCGCATTGCCGACGAGGTCGCGCTCCTCGATGAGCTTGATGTTCTCCAGCGCGACGGCCGCGGCGACCGGATGACCGCCGCCGGTGAAGCCGTGGCCGAAGGTGCCGATGCGGTCGCTCTCGTCGGCGATCGGCTCGAACACCTTGTCGTTGATGATGAGCGCCGAGATCGGCAGGTAGGAGGAGGAGATCTGCTTCGACAGCACCATGATGTCGGGCTTCATGCCGAAGGTCTGCGAGCCAAACATCTCGCCTGTCCGGCCAAAACCGCAAATCACCTCGTCGGCCACAAGCAGGATGTCGTATTTGGCCAGCACTGCCTGGATCTTTTCCCAATAGCCGGCAGGCGGCACGACGACGCCGCCGGCGCCCATGATCGGCTCGCCGATGAAGGCGGCGATCGTTTCAGGCCCCTCGGCAAGGATGAGCTGTTCCAGCTCATCGGCGAGCCGTGCGGAGAACTGCTCTTCGCTCTCGCCGGCCTGAGCGTCGCGCCAGTGATGCGGCGTCGAGGTGTGCAGGATATTGGCGATCGGCAGGTCGAAGGAGAGATGATTGGTGGGCAGCCCGGTCAGGCTCGCCGAGGCGATGGTGACGCCATGATAGCCACGCTTGCGGCTGATGATCTTCTTGCGTGCCGGCTGGCCGAGCGCGTTCGACCGGTACCAGATCATCTTGATCGCGGTATCGTTGGCCTCGGAACCGGAATTGGTGAAATAGGCCTTGCTCATCGGCACCGGCGCCATCTGCACTAGTTGCTCGGCAAGGTCGATCAGCGGCGAATGAGCCTTGGAGCCGAAGTCGTGATAGAAGGGCAGCTTCGACATCTGCCTTGTCGCAGCGTCCACCAGCCGTTTTTCCGAGAAGCCGACGGCGACGCTCCACAAGCCCGCCATCGCCTCGATGTAGCGATTGCCGGCAAGGTCCTCGACATAGATGCCATCGCCCTTTTCAATCACCAGCGGCCCGGTTTCCTGATGCTTGCGGGCATTGGTGTAGCCGTGCAGGTGGTAGCGGATGTCGCGGGCTTCGGGGGAATTCGGTCTGGCGTCCATGACGGCTCCTGTCTGCAGGCGTCCAAGCGGGAATTGCCCTGCCTACCCCTCGTTCAAGGGGTCGCAGTTCCCTCTTGCATTATGCTGTTTGATGCATCATGTTTCTTATAAGATATACTGTCAAGCCTTTTTGGGACGACAGCCAAAAAACGGGACGGGAACGGCATGGCGAGCTTCAGCTTCGAAACGCTCGAGCGCGAAAACCTCGGCGAGACCGTCTATGCGCGCGTCGCCGAGGCGCTGATCAAGGGACGCTTCGCGCCGGATGCCAGGCTGACCATCCGCGACCTCGCCCAGTCGCTTGGAACCAGCGTCACGCCGGTGCGCGACGCTATCCTGCGCCTGATCCAGGACGAAGCCTTGGTGCAGAAATCGGCGCGCGAGGTACGCGTTCCCATCATCACGTTGGAACGCTATCGCGAGATCCGCCAGATCAGGCTGAAGCTCGAAGGGCTTGCCGCGCGCGAGGCAGCGCTCAAGGCGACAGCTAAGGATATCGAGCGGCTGCGCGATTTGATTGCACGCAACGAGCGCGCGATCGCCGACAGGAATTGGACCGAAGGGCTGGAGCTTAACCAGACCTTCCACTTCGCGCTTGCCGACATCGGCGACATGGTGGTGCTGCGCGGCATCCTGAACCGGCTTTGGCTGCAGATGGGACCGCTGATCGCGGAATCCTACCACGAAGGCGGCCGCGCCATGATCGACAATCACCACGCGGTTCTCGCCGCGGTCGAGAAGAAGGATGCCGATGCCGCCGAACGTGCGATCATCGCCGATATCACCGAGGGCGGAAACGTGATTCTCGAACGGCTGCTCGGCAGGCACGCCACCGACACGGCCAAGGCGGGCTGAGAATGGAACAGATCGACTGCATCGTCGCCGGTGCCGGCGTCGTCGGCCTTGCAATTGCGCGCAAGATGGCCGCACGCGGGCTGGACACGCTGATCCTCGAGGCGGCGGATGCCATCGGCACCGAGACGAGCTCGCGCAATTCGGAAGTGATCCATGCCGGCATCTACTATCCGCAAGGATCGCTGAAGGCCCGGCTCTGCGTCGCCGGCCGCGACATGCTCTACCGCTACTGCTCCGAACGTTCGATTGCGCACCGCCGCTCCGGCAAGCTGATCGTCGCGACCGACGAGACGCAGGAGCCGGTGTTGGCCGCCATTCGCGCCAGCGCCGCGGCCTGCGGCGTCGAGGATTTGCGCTACCTTTCCGCCGCGGAGGCGCAAGCCTTGGAACCGGCCCTGCATTGCACCGCCGCGCTCCTCTCGCCATCGACCGGCATCGTCGACAGCCACGGGCTGATGCTTGCCCTGCTCGGCGATGCCGAGGAGAACAGCGCAATGCTGTCCCTCAACACCCGTATCGTCTCGGGCCGCGTCGAGGCCGACCGGATCGTGCTGCGGACAATGGATACGGCGAGCGGCGAAGAGTTCGAGATCGCTACATCGCGCCTCATCAACGCGGCCGGTCTCGGCGCCGTGGCGTTGGCCGGCTCGCTCGAGGGATTTGACGGACAGTTCCTGCCGACGCTTCGCTACGCCAAGGGCAATTATTTCTCGGTTGCCGGGCGCGCGCCCTTTTCGCATCTTGTCTATCCGGTGCCCGAACCTGGCGGGCTCGGCGTCCATCTAACCCTCGACCTTTCCGGCACCGCCCGTTTCGGACCGGATGTCGAGTGGATCGACGCCCTCGATTATCGCGTCGATCCGGCGCGCGGCGAACGCTTCTACGCCGCGATCCGCAAATACTGGCCTGGCCTGGCCGACGGCAGCCTGCAGGCCGCCTATAGCGGCATCCGGCCGAAGCTGTCAGGTCCGGGCGACGCCAACAGCGACTTCGTGATCCAGCATGCTGCGACGCACGGCATCGACGGCCTGCTCAACCTGTTCGGCATCGAAAGCCCGGGACTGACCTCCAGCCTGGCGATTGCCGAACATGTGACGCGCATTCTCGCACCTGGGACGGACTGACTGCGCCGACGCACGACCATCAAGGCCGGCCGATACCCGCGCGTCTATCTCGGCGAAAGGCTGACATATCCGCCAATTGTATCCGATTAATGCGAAGAGCGGCAATTTTTGCCTTTCAAAAGGCAATTCACCTCACTATCGTATCCAATACGCTTCTTGACCCCCTACCCACGAGCCCGCCAGGAAATCCTGATGCCCGATTACGCAACATTGGCCCCATCAGCCCCCTGGCGCGAGCTCCGCACGACACGAGCCGACTGGGACGACGCCGATCCGGCTGTGCTGGAATCGATGCTGGTTTCGGCTCATCTGATCCGCGCCTTCGAGGAAAAAGTGCTGGAGCTGGCCGGCCAGGGCCTGGTGCATGGGCCAGCCCATTCCGCGGTCGGCCAGGAAGGCGGCGCTGTCGGCTCGGCCGCTCTGATGCGGGCGAGCGACCAGATCAATGGATCCCATCGCGCGCATCACCAGTTCCTCGCCAAGTCGATCCGTTATGTTGCGCCGCAGGGATTGGCGCCCGCCGACGACTTCTCGCCGGCCATTCGCGGCTTGGCGCAAAGATCGCTCGCCGAGATCCTCGGCCTGGCGCAGGGTTTCTGTCGCGGTCGCGGCGGCTCGATGCATCTGCGCTGGGCCGAGGCCGGCAATCTCGGCACCAACGCCATCGTCGGCGGCGGCGTGCCGCTGGCGGCCGGCGCCGCCTGGGCGCATAGGCGAGCCGGCAAGGGCGACGTGGCCTTTGCCTATTTCGGTGACGGCGCCGTCAACATCGGCTCGGTGCTGGAGACGATGAACATCGCCGCCGCCTGGAAGCTGCCGCTCTGTTTCTTCATCGAGAACAACCGCTACGCCGTCTCGACCCATGTCGAGGAAGCGACCGCCGAGCCGCGCCTGTCGGCACGCGGATCGGCCTTCGCCATTCCCGCCTGGAAGGTCGACGGCATGGATCCCCTCGCCGTCTATCTTGCGACGCAAGAAGCCATGGAGCTGATGCGCAATGGCGGCGGGCCTGCCATCATCGAGGCCGACGTCTACCGTTATTTCCATCAGAACGGCCCGCTGCCCGGCAGCGCCTTCGGTTATCGCGACAAGACCGAGGAAGCGGCCTGGCGGGCGCGCGACCCGCTCGACCGGCTGGCGAGCGAAATGGAACAGCGTCAGATCATCGGCAGCTCAGGCGTTGCCGCTCTGCGCGAACGCGCGCTTGCGCTGATGGCCGATGTCGCCGCCGAGCTCGTTGAGCAGGCGGACGGCAAGAACCGCATCAAGCCCGCGCTCTGGCCGGACGAAGGTTTTCGCGACCACGGCATACGCGGCGACCTCCAGGAATTTGCCAGGATGCGCACCGAGGAATTGGAAACCTTCGGCGGCGCGATCGACGGCGGCGCCAAATTCATCGACGCGGTGGCCAACGTCATGCAGCGGCGCATGGCAACCGACGACCGTATCGTCATCATGGGCGAGGATGTGCATCGGCTGAAAGGCGGCACCAACGGCGCGACGCGCGGCCTTGCTGCTGCCTTCCCCGACCGGGTGCTTGGCACGCCGATCAGCGAAGCCGCCTTCACCGGGCTTGGCGGCGGCATCGCCATGGATGGCCGCTATATCCCGGTCGTCGAGTTCATGTATCCGGACTTCATGTGGGTGGCCGCCGACCAGGTCTTCAACCAGATCGGCAAGGCGCGCCACATGTTCGGCGGCGATATCGACGTGCCGCTGGTGCTGCGCACGAAGGTCGCCATGGGCACCGGTTACGGTTCGCAGCACTCCATGGACCCGGCCGGCATCTTCGCCACCTCGCCCGGCTGGCGCATCGTCGCCCCGTCGACGCCGTTCGACTATGTCGGGCTGATGAACAGCGCGCTGCGCTGCAAGGATCCGGTGCTCGTCATCGAGCATGTCGAGCTTTACAATTCCACCGGTCCGGCGCCGGTCGACGACCTCGACTATTTCATCCCGCTCGGCAAGGCCAAGGTGGTGCGCCGGGGCACGGCGATGACCGTCCTGACCTATCTCGCCATGGTGCGTCCGGTGCTCGAGGCGGTCGAACGTCTCGGCGTCGACGCCGAGGTCATCGACCTGCGCTCGCTCGATCGCGCCGGCCTCGACTGGCAGACCATCGAAGCCTCGATCCGCAAGACCGGCAATGTACTGGTGGTCGAACAGGGCGCGCGCGGCACGTCATATGGCGGCCTGCTCGCCGCCGAGATCCAGAACCGCTGCTTCGACTGGCTCGACCAACCGATCCAGCGTGTCCATGGCGGCGAAGCCTCGCCGAGCATTTCCAAGGTGCTCGAGACCGCCGCTTGCGCACGCCCCGCCGACGTCGAGCGCGGACTGCGCCAGGTCATGGCTGACCAGGGGCGGCCGCTTGGCTGAACGTCAGGCCTTCGGATCATCACGCGGCGTCATGAAACCGGCGGTCTCGCCGCCGTCGACGCTGAGGACCGCACCGTTGACGAAGCCCGCGGCGGGAGACAGCAGCCAGCCGACCGCCTCCGCGACATCTTCCGGTGTGCCGAGGCGCGCCGCGGGAATGCGCTTTTCCAGCCTCTCGCGCCGACCCGGAATGGCCAGCGTCTTTGCCATCATCTGCGTGGCGATCTGACCCGGGCAAACGGCGTTGAAGCGCACCTCCGAGCCGTATTCGAGCGCCAGCGCTTGCGTGAGGCCAATCAGCGCCGCCTTGGAAGCGGTGTAGATCGCAAGTCCCTCCTCGCCGACCAGGCCGGCCACCGACGAGATCGTCACCACGGCGCCGCGCGCGGCCCGCAGGCCCGAAAGCGCATGGCGCGTGAACAGATAGGCCGATGTGGCGTTGGCCGTCATCGTCCTGTTCCAGTCGTCGAGCGTCGTCTGGTCGAAGGCCCCGCGCCCGCCGGCACCGGCATTGTTGACCAGGCCCGCGATACGCCCCCTGCCAAGCTCCAGCGCCACCTCGATCGCGCGCTTGCAGTCGGTCTCGCTGGTCGCGTCGCCGGCGGCGAAGACGGCGCCTGGAACCGCGGCGATCACATCATCGGCGGCGGCCTGGTCGCGCCCGGTAAAGACGACCCGCGCGCCATCCGCCGTCAGCCGCTCGACGCAGGCCGCGCCGATGCCGCGCGTGCCGCCCGTCACCAGGAAGACGCGCTCTACCGCTGCGGCGCTCATGCCGCCGCTCCGTAGTCGACGAGGGTGCAAAGCGGCCCTTCCCTGTGCGCGGCCCAGTAGAGGTCGTGGATGCGGCTGGTGACCGGGCCGGGCTTGCCGTTGCCATAGATGCGGCCATCAAGCACCGTCACCGGCATGATGCCGCCGGCGGAGCTCGATATGAAGATCTCGTCGGCCTCGCGCAATTCCTCGATCGGCAGCGGCCGCACCTCGCAGGTGACGCCCGCCTCACCCACAAGCTCCATCACCGTGCGGCGCGTCATGCCCTCGAAGACGCCGCGCTCGGGCGTGGTGACGACATTGTCCTTCACCGCGAAGACGTTGAAGCCGGCGCCTTCGGTGACATTGCCCTTGCCGTCGTTGAGCACGGCAACGATGGCGTCCTTGTCGTAGGCCTCGAAGATGCCCATCGTCAGGTCGAGCCAGTGGAAATTCTTAAGGCGCGGATCGAGCGATTCCGGCGGGATGCGCTGCACCGAACTCACCACCATCTTCAGCCCGTCACGCCGCTGCTCGTCATTGGCGATCCACACGAAGGGCTGTGCGAAGGCATAGAACCGGTTCTGACAGAGCCTGGGATCGCGGGTGCCGGCCGGCGGCACGCCACGCGTGCAGGTCATCTGCACATAGGCGTCGCGCAGCCCGGTCCGGCGCACGCATTCGACCAGGATGTCGGCTATCTCGGCCTTCGACAGCGGCAGGCTCATGCGCAGGCCGCGCATCGAGGCCAGGAAGCGCTCGATGTGGTCGTCGAGCCTGAAGAAACGGCCCTTCCAGACATGGGTGACGTCATAGGTCGCGTCGGAACGCACAAAGCCACGGTCGGTGATCGGAACGGCCGCCTCCGCAAGCGGCATGTAGCTGCCGTTGACATAGGCTATACCCAATGCCGGATCGTAAGCGGTGCGGTCTGTCATGAAATCCTCCACTGATGTCGAATCTATCATTGGATACAATATGGCGAATTTATTCGGCCAGATCGCCTAATTTGCTTGCCAATTGCCATCCGTTGGATACGGTCGCGTCTGAATTATAAATACCGGACCAGCAATGCTTCATGACACAAGCCATGTCGGCAAAGGCCTCCCAGGGCTGCGCGGCACCGAACATATCGGTTTTACCGTTCCCGATCTCGACGAAGCTGTCCGTTTCTTCGTCGAAATCATCGGCTGCGAGCCCTTCTACGAGCTCGGACCTTTCCGGTCCGACGGAGACTGGATGGAAACCCATCTCAACGTCCACCCCCGTACAGTGATGAAGCGGCTCAAGTTCCTGCGCTGCCGTCATGGCTCCAATTTCGAGATCTTCGAATACACCGCTCCAGACAAGGACGGCGCCCAGCCCAGGAACAGCGATGTCGGTGGGCATCATCTTGCCTTCTATGTCGACGATATCGATGAGGCGGTCGCCTATCTTAAGGCGCGAGGCGTGCGTGTGCTCGGCGAGCCGACGGTGCGCACCGAGGGGCCGAGCGGCGGTCAGAGCTGGGTCTATTTCCTGAGCCCCTGGGGCATGCAGCTCGAACTGGTCTCGTTCCCGGCGGGCAAGGCCTATGAGCGCGAGACGGAGCGTCGGCTCTGGCATCCGGCCAGCCCTCATTTGTGAGCGGTTGGTTCGTGCCGATTCCCAGCTGCTCGCCGATGCACTAACATCTTCGGGATCGACACGATGCGGGGAATTGAGATCATGGCCGGCAGACGCGCAAGCGGCGGAACCGAGAGCAACGGCGCCGCCCTGGCCAGTGGCCGCGTCACCGAGGCGCTGCGCGACGCCATCCTGTCGGGGCGGTTGCGGCCGGGCAGCCGTGTGCGCCAGGAGGAGCTCGCCGAGGAATATGGCATCAGCCGCATCCCGGTGCGCGAGGCGCTCAGACAGTTGGAAAGCGAGGGGCTGGTCATCCTCGTGCCCAACAGCGGCGCCTGGATTTCCAAGCTCGACCGCGCCGAATGCATCGAGATCTACAAGATCCGCGAGCGGCTGGAGCCGCTGGCGCTTTCCGAAAGCAGCGCCAACCTTTCGCCCGAAACGCTTGGGCGCCTGGAAGACCTCGTCTCGCGCATCGAAGCCGCCGGCAGCATCGACGAGTTCCTTCAGCTCGACCGCGAGTTTCATCTCCTGAGCTATGAAGGCGCGCGCATGCCTCAGCTCGCCCAGATGATCCACAAGTTCTGGAACACCACCCAGCAATACCGTCGCGCTTTCGCCGCTTCGGTCGGCAAGGCCGGCATGGCGGCGGTGCATCACGAGCATCGGCTGATCCTCGAAGCGCTGAAGCGACGTGACGGCGAACAGGCCGGCCTCATCCTCTACGGCCATATCCGCCGCACCCGCCTGCAGCTCGAACAGCATACCGAGATGTTCGGCTAGTCCAAGCGCTGGCGGGAGACACTAGAAGCCCGCCTGGCTGATGAACTTGGTGACGAGATAGGCTTCCAGCGCTTCCGAGCCGCCTTCGGAGCCGTAGCCGCTGTCCTTGACGCCGCCGAAAGGCACTTCCGGCAGCGCTAGGCCGAGATGGTTCGTCGTCAGCATGCCGGTCTCGATCTCAGCGCCAAGCTCGGTCGCCGTCTTCAGCGAACGGGTGAAGGCATAAGCGGCGAGCCCGTAGGGTAGCCGGTTCGCCTCGGCCACCGCCTCGTCGAACGTGCCGAACGGCATCACCAGCGCCACCGGACCGAACGGCTCCTCGTTCATGACGCGCATGCCGGGGCGCAGGTCGCTGAGCACGGTCGGCTCGAAGAAGGCGCCCTTGTTGCCGATGCGCTTGCCGCCGGTCTCGAGCTTGGCGCCCTCGGCCACCGCTTCGGAAATCATCGCCTCGACGGCCTGCAGCCGCCGTTCATTGACCAATGGCCCCATGCGGGTGTTCTCGGTCAGTCCGTCGCCGACCTTCATGGCGCGCGCATGGCCGACAAGCTTGTCGACGAACGGCGCGTAGGATTTCTCCTGAACCAAGAAACGCGTCGGCGAGACGCAGACCTGGCCGCCATTGCGGAACTTGGCCGCCGCCAGCAGGCTCGCCGCGTTGTCCAGGTCGGCGTCGTCGAAGACGATCGCCGGCGCATGCCCGCCAAGCTCCATCGTCGCGCGCTTCATATGCTGGCCGGCGAGCGCGGCGAGTTGCTTGCCAACGGGGACGGAGCCGGTGAAGGACACTTTTCGGATCACCGGATGCGGGATCAGGTAGCTCGAAATCTCCGGCGGGTTGCCGTAGACGAGATTAAGCACGCCGTCGGGAAGCCCGGCATCCCTGAAGGCGTCGGCGAGGCTGGCTGGCGAGGCAGGCGTTTCTTCCGGCGGCTTGACGATGATCGAGCAGCCGGTGGCGAGCGCGGCGCCGATCTTGCGGATGGTCTGCGACACCGGGAAATTCCACGGCGTGAACGCCGCGACCGGCCCGACCGGCTCGCGCACGACCAACTGGTGCACGTTGCTGGCTCTCGCCGGCACGATGCGCCCGTAGGTGCGGCGCCCTTCCTCCGCAAACCAGTCGAGGATATCTGCCGAGGCGAGAACTTCGGTCATCGCCTCGCCCAGCGGCTTGCCCTGTTCGAGGCTGAGCAGGCCGGCGATCCTGCCGGCACGCTCGCGCATCAGGCGCGCGGCTTCACGGATCACCTTGCCACGCTCGAAGGCCGAGACCTTGCGCCAGACCTTGAAGCCGCGTTCGGCTGCGGCGAGCGCCCGGTCGAGATCGGCGGCGCCGGCCACCGCAACCGAGCCTATGACTTCGTCGGTGGCCGGGTTGCGAACCTCGAGCGTCTTGCCGCCGGCCGCCGGGCCCCACTTGCCGTCGATGAAAAGCCCGACTTCGGGATACATGTTTTTGTCCTGTCTGATGGTGATTGTCATGGCAGCCAAGCCTCAGAGCGAGAGGCTCTCCCTGGTGTCTTCGATGGCGAGAAAAAGCGCGCGGACGAGCTCGTCGATCTGGTCCGGCTCGATGATGTAAGGCGGGCAGAGCGCCAGCACGTCGCCCATATTGCGCACGATGATGCCGCGTTGCCGGCAGGCGCGTTCGACCTGCGCCCCAACCCTGGCCTCGGCCGGAAAACCCTGTTTGGTGCGCCGGTCTGCGACCAGCTCGACGCCGGCAAGCAGGCCGACGCCGCGGATCTCGCCGACCATAGGATGATCGGCGAGCGCGTTGCGCAGTGCTCCCAGCATCTGCGCGCCCAGCGTCCGGGCGCGGCCGACGACATCGATCTCGTGATAGATGCGCAACGCTTCGGCGGCGACGGCCGAGGCGACGGGATGGCCCGAATAGGTGAAGCCGTGCCCGAAGACGCCGTTCCGGTGCCCTTCGTCGGCGATCGCCTGGTAGAGCGCATCCGAAACGACGACGGCGGCGATCGGCAGGTAGCCGGAGGTAAGCCCCTTGGCGACGGAGAACATGTCCGGCTTGAAGCCGAAGGTCTGGCTGCCGAACCAGTTGCCAGTGCGGCCGAAGCCGCAAACCACTTCGTCGCCCAGAAGCAGGATGTCGTGGTTGTCGAGCAACGCGCGCAGCTTCGGAAAATAACCCGCCGGCGGCACGATGACACCGCCCGCCCCCATCACCGGCTCCGCGATCATGGCCGCGATCGTCTCGGGGCCAGCCGCCAGTATCATCGCCTCCAGCTCGGCGATCAGCCGGCCGGCGAACGCCTCCTCGCTCTCGCCCTCCCGCCCTTCGCGGTAGAAATGCGGCTTGCCGGCAAAGAGGATGTCGTCGGTGTTCATGCCGAACGAGCGGTGCATATGCGGCAGGCCGCTCAGCACCGCGCCCATCACCGTGCTGCCATGGAAGGCGCCGGTGCGGCTGATGATGCGCCGCTTGCCGGGCTTGCCGCGCGCCGTCTGATAATACCAGGTGAGCTTGATCATGGAATCGTTGGCTTCGGAGCCGGAATTGGCCAGGAATATCCTGCAGTCCGGAATTGGCGAGACCGCTGCGAGCTGCTCGATCAAATCGATGCAGGGCTCGTTCGAGCGATGGTTGAAGGTGTGGTAGTTGGCGAGCTTGGCGAATTGCGCGCCGGCGGCGGCGGCCAGCCTGCTGTCGTTGAAGCCGAGCGATGCCGTCCATAGGCCAGCCATGCCTTCGATATAGCGGTTTCCGGCATCGTCGCGGACATAGACGCCCTCGCCGCCGGAGATGATCAGCGGCCCATCCTGCTCGTGCCGCCGCGGGTCCGTCTGCGAATGCAGATGCAGGCTCATGTCGATCGCCCGAGCCGAATTGTGCAGCATTTCCTGTTCCCCAAGAGCGGATGTTTGTTCTTGCGGCTCAATCAAATATCTTATAACTTATAAGTTGTCGAGGGTAGATAAACGGAAACGGAGGAGATCGACCATGGCGTCCTCAGGCGCGAGCCGGTGGCCGAGCAACAGCGGCAATGACGGGATATCGGACGAGCAGGCCGTCCGCCTGCGCGAGCGCGCGCGCTTCGTGCGGCTGGAGACGATCAGGCTGATTTCGATCGCCAAGGTCGGTCACTATTCGTCGGTCTTCTCCTGTGCCGAGATCTTCTCGACGCTCTACTACGACACGATGCGGATCCGTCGCGGCGAGCCTGACTGGGCGGAACGCGATCGTTTCCTGATGGGCAAGGGCCATGCGGCGGTCGGCCAGTTTCCGATTCTCGCCGATCTCGACTTCTTCGACCGTTCCTGGCTCGACGATTACACCCGCCTCGGCAGCCCGCTCGGCGATCACCCCGACATGCGCAAGGTGCCGGGCGTCGACTTCAGCTCCGGTTCGATCGGCCACGCCCTTTCCAACGGCGTCGGCATGGCGCTGGGCGGCCGCTTCCACGGACAGGACTTCAACGTCTTCGTCCTGCTCGGCGACGGCGAGATGCAGGAGGGCCAGGTGTGGGAGGCCGCCATCAGCGCCGCCACCCATCGGCTGGGCAGGCTTGTCGCGATCGTCGATCGCAATGGCTACCAGCTCGACGGCAAGGTCGACGATGTCGCCGCGGTCGAGCCGCTGGACGAGAAGTGGCGCGCCTTCGGCTGGGAAGTGCATGAGGTCGACGGCCACGACGTCGTCGCGCTCGCCAACCTGCTGCGCAAGGTCAAGGCCGACACCGGCCGGGAGAAACCCTGCTGCATCATCGCCAAAACGGTCAAGGGCAAGGGCATCGACTACATGGAAACCGAACCCGGCTGGCATCTCGGCTATCTCGCGCCGGAAGACGAAGCCCGCGCCCGCGAGACGATCCTGGAGGGTGCGGAATGAGCGCGGCCTTGCATCCCGACAGCTGGCAGTACCGCGAGCTCAACAAGCGCGCGCCCTCGCTCGCCACTTTGGCCAACACGCTGATCGAGCTCGCCGAAGCCGGCCATCCGGTCGTCGCCGGCACCGCCGATCTGCAGTACTCCAACGGTCTCGCCGGCTTTGCCCGGCGTTTTCCCGAACGCTTCACGCAGTTCGGCATCTCCGAACAGAACATGGTCTCGGCCGCGGCCGGCATGGCGACCACCGGGGTCATGCCCTATGTCGCGACCTTCGCCTCTTTCCTGGCGCTGCTTTGCTGCGAGCAGATCCGCATGGACGTCGCCTATTGCGCGCAGCCAGTTCGCCTGATCGGCCACCACACCGGCATCTCGCTCGGCTTCTACGGCACCTCGCATCACGCCACCGAGGACATCGCCATCATGCGCTCGATCGCCGACCTCACCGTCGTCTCGACCGCGGACGGACCGCAATTCGCCGCGGCGCTGCGCGCTTCGGTCAGCCACCCGCAGCCGATCTATTTTCGCATCTCGCGCGGCCACGACCCGGTCGTCTATGCCGATGATGCGCCGTTCGAATTCGGCAAGGCGGTGGTCCACGGCATCGGCAACGACATCACCATCATCGCCTGCGGCATGGCGGTGCACTCGGCCAAGCAGGCGATGGAAGCGCTCAACGGCAAGGGCCACTCCGTCGGCCTCATCGACATGCACACGATCAAGCCGCTCGACCGCGCGGCGGTGATGGCGGCGGCGCGCAAGTCGCGCATTATCCTGACTGTCGAGGAGCACAACATCCTCGGTGGCCTGGGTGGCGCCGTCGCCGAGGTGCTGGCCGAGGAAGGCGGCGGCGCACGGCTCGTCAGGCACGGCATCAAGGACGAGTACAGCCTCATCGCGCCGCCGACCCATCTCTACCGTCACTACAAGCTCGATGCGGCGGGCGTCGAAAGCGTCGCGCAATCCCTGCTCGCTTAGAGCATGATCCCGAACCGCAGGTCAGCGTAGCAAAAAGTGGGAACCGGTTTTCGGAAAAGATCATGCTCCAACAAAGAGCTTGAGCAGGATGACGATCCAACGAAACGTCATCCTGCTCTAGCAGGCTCTACAATACAGTGAAGGAAAAAGCGTCTATTGGTTATATCTTGTAGAATCACCGCCGGCAGAAGACGCCACACAACAATGCCGAGGAGACCTTTGCCGTGAACATTCAGCCGCTCGAGCAAGGCAATCTGTCCGCACGCGCCTATGTCGCCCTTCGCGAAGGGTTGATCGCGGGGCAGTTCCGGCCGGGCCAGCGCCTGGTGATGCAGGACCTCGCCGACCAGCTCGGCACCAGCGTCACCCCTGCCCGCGAAGCCTGCCTGCGGCTGGTCAGCGAGCGCGGCCTTGAGCTGCGCTCCGGCCGCTTCGTCACCGTGCCAGCGCTGACGCTGGCGCGCTACATGGAGGTGCGCACCATAAGGCTGTCGCTGGAGGGCCTTGCCGCCGGGCTTGCGGCCCAGAATGCGACGAAGGATGACATCGACAAGCTGACCGCCATCCAGAAGATATTCGAGAAGGCGGACCGGGCCAGCGATCCGGAACTTTCATTCCGCTACAACCGCGACTTCCACTTCTCCGTCTATCGGCTCTCCGGCATGGAGATGCTAGTCGCTCATATCGAGAGCCTGTGGGTCTCGATGGGGCCGATGCTGACCGTCTTCTTCAAGGAAGGCGAGCACAAATATGTCGGCGCCGCCCAGCACGAGACGGTGATCGAGGGCTTGCGCGAGAAGAATTCGGAAAAGGCGCGCGCCGCCATGGAGCGGGACCTGATCCTGGGCGGCGAGGATTTCCTGCGCTTCCTGCAGGGACACGAAGGCTTCGTTGCGTCCTAACCCTTATCAGGCCTGCAGCCGCGCGACCGCTGCCAGAGCCTCGTCCGTCACCGACAGCGCCTGGTCGATATCGGCCTCTTGGTGGGCAGCCGACAGGAACAGCGTGTGCGCCGGATGCAGGTAGACGCCGCGGGCGAGCGCTTCCAGGCAGAACGTGTCGCCGAGCTTCCGATCCACATCGTTGTCGAACAAAAGCACCGGCATCTGCACCGGCCCGCTTTGCCGCAAGGGCACGCCGTGCTTCCGCGCCTGCGCATCGAGACCGTCGCGGAAGCGCTGACCCATGGTCCGCATATGCGCCACCGCATCGACTGCCCCGAGCTTCCGGATCGTTGCGATCGCCGCCGCCATCGACACGCCGGCGGTCCAGAAGGAGCCGGTGGTGAAGATGCGTGTCGCTCCCTCGCGAAAACGGTCATTACCGGTGACAGCGGCCAGCGCATGGCCGTTGGCGATCGCCTTGCTCCAGGCGGCCATGTCGGGCCGGACGCCGACCGGTTCCCAGCTGCCGCCCATATCGAGGCGAAAACCGGCGCGCACGTCGTCGACGATCAGCGCGGCATCGGCATCGTCGGCGAGCGCCCGCGCCCTTCGCGCGAATGCCACGGTCGGCAATTCATGCGGCTTGCCGAGGTCGTGCTTGAAGGCCGAGACCAGGATAGCCGCGAGATCGCCCCTGCACAGCTCGGCCGCGGCCTCCAGGCTCTCGACGTTGTTGTAGTCGTAATGGACCAGATGCGCCCGGTCTTCCTCGGTAACGCCGGCGACCGACGGCGAGCACCACGGAATGGCGCCGTGATAGGCGCCGCGCGCGACCAGTATCTTGCGGCGCCCGGTGCCCGCGCGGGCGATCGTCAGGCAGGCGGTTGTCGCGTCGGTTCCGTTCTTCGAAAACATCGCCCAATCGGCATGCGGGACGGTCTCGACCATCAGTTCCGCCAGCTCGACGAGCCGCTCGCTCGGCCCGTTCATCGCATCGCCTAGCGCGCGCTGCTTGTCGGCCGCGGCCTCGACGTCGGCGTCGCCATAGCCCAGGATCATCGGCCCCCATCCGCAGAGGAAATCGATGTACTCGCGTCCGTCCGCATCCCAGCTGCGGCACCCTTGAGTGCGCGAGAAATATTGCGGGTAGCCGGCCGGCAAGCGCGGTGCATTCTGATGCCCCCACATGCCGCCGGGGATGACGCGCTTTGCCCGGGCACGCAAGGCGTCGTCGATGCTCTTTGAATGTTGATCCATGGAAGAATGCCCCCGCCTGGCGCGTTCCGCCCGACTCGCCAAGACTTGTTGCAGCATTCGATATATCATGTATCATCCGCGCACAATAGTTCGGGGACGCGGAGAAAATGCAGCCCATCATCGGCATCGTTGCCGACGATCTCACCGGCGGCATGGAAACGGCCGCGATGCTGGTGGCGCTCGGCGTCGACTGCGGATTCGTGACCAGGCCTGCCCTGGTCCAGCATTTCGCCAACTCGCCCGCTGTGGTCGTCGCCCAAAAGACCCGCGTCGTTCCTGCCGCCGAGGCTGTGCGGAAATCGGAGGACGCGGCACAGCGGTTGCTCGACATCGGCGCAAGGCGGCTGTTCTTCAAATATTGCGCAACCTTCGATTCCACCGATGACGGCAATATCGGCCCGGTGGCCGACAGCCTGCTTGCCCTGACGCGGGCCACGCATACCGGCTTCTGCCCGAGTTCCGGCGATCTCGCGCGCAGCGTTTTCCAGGGCCATCTGTTCGTCGGCGCGCAGCTCGTCTCGGAATCGTCGAAACGGTTCGATCCGCTGACCCCGATGACTGATTCCAACCTCGTTCGCGTGCTGCAGCGGCAGTCGAAACTCGCCGTCGGGCTGTTGCCGCACAATGTCGTGCGGGCGGAACTCGCCAGTCGCCGCGCCTATCTCGATCATCTGGTCGCGCAAGGCATCCGGCACGTCATCCTGGATGCAATCTATGCCGAGGATCTCGCCGCGGTCGCGGCGCTCACCGTCGACTGGCCGTTGATGACCGGCAACGCGCCGATCATCCGCCACTATCCCGCGCTCTGGCGCGAGCGCGGCTGGCTGGACGACGCGCCGCCGAAGCGGCCGCTGCCGGCGGTGGAAAGCCCCGGCGTCGTGCTTGCAGGCAGTTGCGCCGAACGGACGCTGGAGCAACTGGCAGCGTTCGAACAAGCAAGGCCGGTGCACCGCATCGACATTTCCGCCGTCGACAGTATCGAGACAACCGTCGCGGCGGCCCTCGCCTGGGCGGACAAGCACCTGGGCAGCGGCCCGGTCTCGATCGCCACCTCGGCCGACCCGGAACAGGTCGGCGCCGCGCAGGCGAAACTCGGTCGCGACGGCGCCGCGGCCTTCGCTGAAGCTGTTCTCGGTAGGCTTGCCGTCGAACTGCACAGACGCGGCGTCCGGCGCTTTCTCGTCGCCGGCGGCGAGACGTCCGGCACGGTGGTCGAGCAGCTTGGCATCGACCGCTTGAAGGTCGGCGCCTATCAGGGGCCAGGGATTGCCAGGGCGACGACGGAAGAGGCCGATGTCGTCGCCCTCAGCCTGAAATCGGGGAAGCTGGGCCCTGTGGACATGTTCCTGCCGACGCTGGAATCCATGCGGCATCCGGAGCACTGATGACGACGGACGAAGACACACCCCGCCAGGCAATCGCCGACACCGTGAGGCGTCTGCAGGACAAGGGCTTCAATCACGGCAACAGCGGCAATGTGAGCTGCCGGATTGCCGGCGGCATGCTGATCACGCCGACCGGGGCAAACAGCGCCAATCTGACGCCGTCGAAGCTTATCCGCGTCGAAGAGGACGGCAGCACGATCGGCGGCATTCCATCGAGCGAATGGCACATGCATGCCGCGATCCTCAACGCCTACCCGGCCGCCAACGCGGTGATCCATACCCATGCCGATGCCTGCGTCGCGCTGGCATGCCTGCGCAAGCCGCTGCCTCCCTTCCATTACATGGTCGCGGCCTTCGGCGGCGCCGATGTGCGCTGTGCCCACTACGCCACCTTCGGCACCGCCGGGCTCGGAGAAACGGCGGTCGAGGCGCTGAAGGGCCGCACCGCCTGCCTGCTCGCCAATCACGGCATGATCGCCATCGGCAAGACGCTCGAAGCCGCCTTCCAGACCACGGTGAAGCTTGAAACCCTGGCCCGCCAGTATCTGATGGCGCTGCAAGGCGGCGAGCCGGTGCTGCTTCCCGAAGCGGAAATGGAGCGGGTCGGAAAGCGATACGGCAATTATGTAACGGGTTTGTTGCCAGGCTAGCAAGCACAGGAACACCGTTCTTATGAACTGAATTTTCGAATGGCTGCCGGCCCGCGATATGGACAGGTCTGGCGACGTATGATCTTGAGAACCATTGGCCAGATGCAAAAAACGAGTCCACTGACGAATGCAGAACCTGCCTGAGATCCAGGCGACGAGCCTGTCTTCGCAGATCTACCTGCGTCTTCGCCAGGAGTTGATGTCGGCGCGGCTCCACCCCGGCGACCGGCTGAAGATTCGCGACCTCGCCCAGCAGCTTGGCACCAGCGAGACGCCAGTACGCGAGGCCATCTTCCAGCTGGTCAAGGACGGCGCGCTGGAAATGAAGCCGGGTTACTATATCCGTGTGCGGCGGATCAGCCTCAAGGAATATCTGGAACTGCGCGACATCCGGCTGGTGCTCGAACCCTATGCCGCTTCAAAAGCGATGCCGCATATCGACGAACCGTTCCTGAAAACCCTCGAAGATATCCATCACAAGTTGATCGAGGCAGAGCGCACCAAGGACTATGCCGCCGCGCTTCAATACAACTACGACTTCCACTTCACGGTTCATCGCAAATCGGAAATGCCGCATCTCATCGAGATGATCGAGAGGCTGTGGATCCAAGCCGGCCCGTTGCTCAGCCTGCTCTACCCGCATGGCCACCCGACCTATGAAGGCCAGCACCAGCACGTCAACGTGATCGCCGCCTTGCGTGCCAAGGACGAGGCGGCGCTGCGCCGCGCCTTCGAACAGGACCTGATCGAGGGCGGCCGCAAATTCGTCGAGCACCTCGCCGCGATAGAGAGCAGGGAAGACGCCGAAGACGAGCCCCCGCGACGGTCGCGACGCTAGCCGGCACCCTCTAGAAAACCCGATATCCAGGCCCCGCTCCATCCGAGGAAAATCTCTGGATGGGCCGTGAGTACCAAGCCTTTTCGCCGGGCTTCAACGCTTTCGTCCATTCTTGCTTTCACCGCCCGCCACGCGGCGCGGAACCGTCATCATGCGCGCTTGCGACCTTCATCATATATGATATATTCTATTTCCAGAGACCAAAAATAAGGGGAGAACGATGAAGCTTCGCAATGGGATTTTGGGACTGGCGCTCGGCCTTCTGATGGGCGGCGTCTCCTACTCGGCTTTCGCCGACGACGCGTCCACTTTCGTCTATGCCGATGCCGGCGAGCCGAGCACCATCGACCCGGCCAAGGCCAATGTGAACTGGGAGTTCACGGTCACCCGCAACATCTACGATCGCCTGGTCGACTTCGATCTTAATGATCCATCCAAATTGTTGCCGGCGCTGGCGACGGAATGGCAGCAGGACGGCAAGGTCTGGACTTTCAAGCTGCGCGACGGCGTTACCTTCCACGACGGCACCGCCTTTGACGCCAACGACGTCAAGGCGACGCTCGACCGACTGCTGAAGATCGGCCAGGGTCAGTCCTATCTGGTCGACGACATCGCCAGCGTCACCGTGGTCGACCCCAAGACCGTCAAGATCGAGACCAAGGCGCCCACCGTCTTCCTCGCCTCCAACCTCAGCCGCATCGAGATGGTGTCGGACGAGGACATCGCCAAGCACAAGGACGACCTCGGCCAGGCCTGGTTCAACGAGAACGCCAACGGCACCGGTCCCTACGAATTCGTGTCCTGGACGCGCGGCACCCAGATCGAGCTGAAGCGCAACGACAAATGGTGGGGCAAGTTCCCGGAAAAGCCGTTCGACCGCGTGCTCGACCGTTTCGTCACCGACGGCGCCAACCGCGCCCGCGGCCTTGAAGGCGGCGAGTTCGACCTCGCCAATTTCGTGCCGCTCGACGAGGCCCTGCGCATCGGCACCAGCAGCGGCTTCCATATGGTCGAGGGCAACAATCTGTGGGCGTGGCCGGCGATCTATCTCAACATGGATCTGGCGCCGACCAACAACAAGGATTTCCGCGAAGCGCTGGTCAAGGCGTTCGACTACAACGCCATGGTGCAGTCCTTCCAGGGCAAGGCCGAAGTCGGCCGCGGCCCGGTGCCGTCCTGGTTCCCCGGCAGCCCCGAGAAGGAAGAGGCCGAGATCAAGACCGACCTCGACGGCGCCAAGGCGGCACTTGCCAAGTCGGGTCTCGCCAACGCCAAGATGAAATGCTCGGTGCCTGCCGGTTTCCCGGAATTCCGCTTTGCCGCGACCGTGCTTCAGTCTTCGGCCCAGCAGCTCGGCGTCACCGTCGAAATCGAGGAGCAGCCCTTCGTCGAGGCGATCACCGCCATCAAGTCCGACAAGAGCAACTGCTTCGTGCTCGGCAACGCGAACCTCAGCCCATCCGACGCGACCAAGTTCTTCGCGGCGCATTACCTCAAGGGCGGTTTCTACAATTCCGGCAAATTCTTCGACCAGACGCTGCAAGACCTCGTGGCCAAGCTGCCAACGATTTCCGACGCCGCCGAACGCGGCAAGCTGCTCAAGCAGGCGGCCGATATCGTGGTGGACTCCCACTACATCATCTGGACCGCGCGGCCCAAGACAGTGGTGCCCGAGCCTGACCGGATCGGCGGCTACCGCATCGACCCGGCCGAGTACATCAACGCCCGCTTCTGGGAAATGTACAGCAAGTAACAGCAGCGGGGTGAGCATGCGGACAGCACGGTTGTGATCGCTTTCCTGTTCAAGCGTCTGGTCTGGGGCCTTCTCGTCCTCATCGCCGTCGCGGTCATAACCTTCTTCCTCAGCCGTGTCGTTCCGGCCGACCCCGCCGCCTTCCTGGCCGGCCAGAACGCCTCCGAGGAGACCGTGCAGCGCATCCGCGTCGAGCACGGTCTCGACCGTCCGCTGCCGGAGCAATTCGCTACCTACATGATCGGCCTCGCCAAGGGCGACCTCGGCGAGTCGATCCGCACGCGCCGCAGCGTCAGCACCGACCTCAAGCAGTATCTGCCGGCGACGCTGGAGCTCCTGATCGTCAGCTTCGTCCTTTATCTGGCGGTCAGCTTCTCGCTGGCGGTGCTTGCCGCCCGCCGCCCCGGCGGCGCGGTAGACGGCGCGATCCGCCTCATCACCATGATCGGCACCGGTATCCCGGTGTTCTGGCTCGGCATGACGCTGCAGTTCTTCTTCTTCTACAAATTGCACTGGCTGCCGCTCGGCGCGCGCTTCCCGATCCGCGAGACGGCGCCGCCTGTCATCAGCGGCTTCCTGCTGGTCGATTCCCTGCTCGCCGGCAGCCTCTCGGCCTTTCTCGCCAGCCTGAAGCATCTGACGCTCCCCGCCGCGACCATCGTCGTCAACCTGCTTGCGGTCGGAACGCGGCTGTCGCGCGCCGCCCTCATCCAGGAACAGAGCCGGCTCTACGTGCGCACGGCGCGCGGCAAGGGCCTGTCGCCCAACCGTATCCTGTTCAAGCACATCTTGCGCAATGCGCTGTCGCCGATCCTGACGGCGACCACCATGCAGTTCGGCTACATGATCAGCTGGGTGATCCTGGTCGAGGTCATCTTCGACTGGCCCGGCATCGGCCTCTACGCCTACCAGTCCTTCCAGGTCTTCGACTATTCGCCGGTCATCGCGCTGGCGATCGTGTCCACGGCCGGCTTCGTGATCATCAACCTGGTGATGGACCTTCTCTATCCGGTGATCGATCCGCGCGTGCAGAGTGTCGGCTCATGAGCATTTCGACCCAGCCCGCGCGCCGGACCATCGCGAGGCCGAAGGGCGTGCTCTTGCCGCTCGCGCTGCTGGTGCTGGTGATCCTTGCGGCTTTCACGCTTCTGCCCGGCCTGATCGCGCCGCACGACCCGATCGCGCTCGCCATGGCCGACCGGCTGAAGCCGCCGAGCCTCACCCACATCTTCGGTACCGACGAGGGCGGCCGCGATGTCTTCTCGCGCATCGTCTACGGCACCCGCTATTCGCTCGGCGTGGCGATCGCCATCGTCTTCGCCTCCGCTCTGTTCGGCGTGATCTATGGCGCGGTCTCCGGCATGGCGCGCCAGGGCATCGACAATCTGATGATGCGCATCGTCGACCTGTTCTTCGGCTTCCCGGCGCTGGTGCTGGCGCTCGCCGTCGCCGCCTCGATCGGACGCGGCCTCGACAGCGTGGCGCTGTCGCTCGCCATCATCTGGTGGCCGGGCTATGCGCGGCTGGTGCGCGGCGAGGTGCTGCGCCTGCGCGAGCGGCCGCATGTCGAGGCCGCCCGGGCGCTCGGCGTCTCCGAGATGACCATCCTGCGCCGCCACATCATCCCCTTCGTCGTCCAGGAGGTGAATGTGCGTATCACAACCGATATCGGCTACGCGCTGGTCGCCGTCACCGCCCTTTCCTTCCTCGGCCTCGGCGCCAATTCGCCGACGCCGGAATGGGGTCTGCTGATCCGCGACTCGCGCCCCTATTTCGGCTCGGCCTGGTGGTACCTTGTCTTTCCCGGCACCATGATCATGCTGACCGCCACCGCCTTCTCGCTGATCGGCGACGCGCTCGCTTCGAGGCGGGCCGCATGATCCTGTCGGTCCGCGACTTCGCAATCGGCTTCCAGCGCGAGGGTCAGAACCTCGTCGCGGTGGACGGCATTTCCTTCGACGTCGAAGCGGGCGAGACCTTCGTCATCATCGGCGAGTCCGGCTCGGGCAAGTCGCTGACCGGCATGTCGATCGCCGGACTGCAGCCGCCCACCGCCTTTGTCTCCGGCTCGATCCGCTTCAAGGATCGCGAAATGCTGAAACGGCCCGACGCCGAATTGCGCAAGCTGCGCGGCCCGGAGATCGGCCTGATCTATCAGGATCCGCTGAGCTCGCTGAACCCGGTCTGGCCGGTCGGCGACCAGATCGCGGAGACGCTTGTCGCGCATGGCCTTGCCGGCCGCGCCGAGGCAAGGAAGCGCGCCGTGGAAATGCTGGAGCGCGTCCGCATTCCCGACCCGCGCCGCGTCGCCTCCGCCTATCCGCACGAAATCAGCGGCGGCATGCGGCAGCGCGCCATGATCGCGATGGCGCTGGCCGCCGGGCCGAGCCTGCTGATCGCCGACGAGCCGACGACGGCGCTCGACGTCACCATCAAGGCGCAGATGCTCGAGCTGCTTGCCGAACTGAAACACGAGATGGCGCTGACGATCGTCTTGATCACCCACGACATGGGCGTGGTCGCTGAAGTGGCCGACCGGATCCTTGTGCTCTATGCCGGCCGCATCGCCGAGGTCGGGCCGGCCGACTCCATCATGCTGCAGCCCTCGCATCCCTACACTGCGGCGCTGATGACCAGCGCCATGATTTCGCAGACGCCGGCCAAGCAGGAGCTCAACGCCATCGTCGGCGGCGCGCCCGGGCTGGGCGCCTTCCCCGCCGGATGCCGCTTCCATCCGCGCTGCCCGCGCGCGCAGAACGACTGCAAGGCCGTCGAGCCGCCGCGGCGCAAATTCGGCGTCGTGGAGCTCGCCTGCCATCATCCGATCGAGGCGGCGATGTCCCTGACAGCGGCGAGGAGCTGACCCATGGCGCTTCTCGAACTCGATGCCGTCTCGAAAATCTTCTCGCAGCGCCGCGGCGGCCGCGCCGTGCAGGCGGTGGCCGGTGTTTCGCTCGCCGTGGGCAAGGGAGAGACGTTGGGGCTGGTCGGCGAGAGCGGATGCGGCAAGTCCACTCTCGCCCGGCTGGCGCTCAAGCTGGTCGACGTGACGGACGGGCGCGTGCGCTTCGACGGCGTCGACGTGACCGGTTTCGCCAGCCGGCGCATGCTGCCGATCCGCCGTCGCCTGCAGGCCGTGTTCCAGGATCCGCTCGCCTCGCTCAACGCGCGCATGACGATCGCCGAAGTGATGCGCGAGCCGTTCGATACCCATGGCCTCAAGCTTGGCGCCGGGCTTGAGCCACGCATCCGCGAGCTTCTCTCCTTCGTCGGATTGGAGAACATCGACATCCAAAAACTGCCCGGTCAATTTTCCGGCGGCCAGCTGCAGCGCATCGCCATCGCAAGGGCGCTGGCGCTCGAACCGGAAATCATCGTCGCCGACGAGCCGACCTCGGCGCTCGATCCGTCGATCCAGGCCCAGATCGTCAATCTGATGCTGCAGATCCAGCGCAAGCGCGGCATCTCCTATTTGATCATCTCGCATGACCTCGACGTCATCGGCCACGTCGCCGACCGCATTGCGGTGATGTATCTCGGCACCATCATCGAGCAGGGAACGGCCGACGAGATCATGCAGCGGCCGCTGCATCCTTACACGCAGGCGCTGCTGTCGGCGGCGCCGACGCTTGCCGCGCGCCGCCAGGTCGGCTGGAAGCGCATCATGCTCACCGGCGATCCGCCCAATCCGGCCGACGTGCCATCCGGTTGCCGGTTCCACCCGCGCTGCCATTTGGCGCGCGATATCTGCCGGGAGAAAGTGCCGCCGCTGCGCGCCATGCCCGGCACCGGCCAGATGGTGGCCTGCCACCTTGCGCCCGAAGAAACGGCACGGGCGGGCGGCGAGGTGGGACGCGCCAGGCGCGGGCTGGCCGTCGCCAGCTAGAAGCACTGCGAAAGAGGGAGGCGTTATGAAACGGTCGAAGGAAATCCATGTGACGGGCCTGGGCTTTCCGGAGGGACCGGTGGCGCTCCCGGATGGTTCTATCGCCTTCGTCGACCTGCTGCACGCCAAGGTCCGCGCCTTCAAGGACGGTGCCGCGCGCGAGCTGGCCACCCTTCCCGGCGCGCCGAACGGCATGCGGCTCGGCCCCGACGGCGCGCTCTACATCTGCAACAATGGCGGCCTCGCGCCGGAATCGTTGGAGAAGCTGCACTTCGCCGCGCCGATGATTCCCGGCTGCATCCAGCGCCTGCAGCTCGACGGCCGCTGGGAGAATTTTGCCGACCATGTGCCCGGCGCCAAGCCTTCGCGGCCAAACGATTTGATCTTCACGCCGGAAGGCGAAATCGTCTTCACCGACCCGCAGAACTGGGAGGTGCTGGGCGCCGATGCCAGTGCCTATCTTGGCGGGCAGTTGCTTGCGGCTGGACAGGACCGGAAGGTCCGTGCGCTGGCCAAGATGACCGGCTTCCCGAACGGGCTGGTGTTCCATCCCGACGGCTCGCTGATCGTCGGCATCACCATGGAGCATCGTCTGCTGCGCTTCGACTGGAACGGCGGCAGCGTCGGCGCGATGAGCGAATGGGTTCGTTTCGACGGCCGCTTCAATCCCGACGGCATGGTCTTCCAGGAGGGCCTGCTCTACGTCACCGGCAGCACCGGCGACCGGGTCGCGATCCTCGACGCCACCGGACGGCTGGTCGAGATGATCGATTGCGGCGAGGGCAGCGACCCGACCAATTGCTGCGTCCATGACGGCCGGCTCTGGGTCACGCTCGGCCTGCCCGGCCAACTCGTCTCGTACACGCTTTGACCGACCTTTCCTGCAGATGAACTGAGTGAAGCAAGCCCATGTCCCGTGAAGACGATTTCGTTCCGCCCGAACTCGGTCCCGTCAACATCCGCCCGCGCAAGGCCTGGGCCATGTCCGCCGACGAGCATTGGCACTCCAACCCCTGGTACGAGGCGCCGCGCGGCGACCCTGCCTTGCCCGAGGTCTATACCTACACGGACACGATGTCCTATGACCCGGGCGACGAGGTCGTCTTCCATTCCTCGACCACCGCTCCGCATTGGACGCTGGAGATCTACCGCGACGGCTATCGGCCGGAGACCGTCCACAAGGTCGAGGACATCGCCGGCGCCTTCGCGCCGACGCCGGCGGATGCATACCGCTCCGGCTGCGGCTGGCCCGTCAGCCACCGCTGGCGGCTGCCGGCCGATCTGCGCTCGGGCTTCTACCGTGTCGTCTCGACCTGCGCCCGCGCCAATGGCGGCAAGTTCGTCCAGCATCATTTCTTCGTCGTGCGTCCGACAGCGGCCACGCGCCGCGCCAAGATCCTGATGATCCTGCCGACCGGCACCTGGACCGCTTACAATGATTTCGGCGGCGCCAACCACTATTTCGGCGTTGTCGGTCCGGGCAAGGACCAGCCCTCGCCCGTGCTTTCTCTCGAGCGCCCGTGGACCCGTGGCGTCGTCTGGCTGCCGCCCGGCGCGCCACGCATCTGCGCCGACCCGCTGCCCGAGTTCGGCGATGCGCCGCGCTACCCGATGAAGGAATGGGCCTATGCCAACGGCTTCGGCCAGTATTACGCCGCCGCCGGCTGGGCGCAGTTCGACCGCCACTTCGTGCTGTGGGCGGAGAAGGAAGGCTACGAGCTCGACATGATCACGCAGACCGACCTGCACTACAGGCCGGAACTGCTCGACGCCTATCCGTGCGTGACCATCGTCGGCCACGACGAATACTGGACCCGCGAGATGCGGTTGGCGATCGAAGCCTATGTCGAACGCGGCGGCAGGCTTGCGCGCTTCGGCGCCAACTTCCTCTGGCAGATCCGCCTGGAGGACGACGGCAAGCGCCAGATCTGCCACAAGTTCAACGCCATCAATAACGATCCCGTCGCCGGCACCGACAAGGCGCATCTGCTGTCGACCGCATGGGAAGACAAGGACGTCGCCTGGCCAGGCGCCTCGACGGTCGGCGTCAACGGATTGCATGGACTCTACGCGTCCTGGGGCGGCTTCGCGCCGCACGGCCAGAAGGGCTTCACCGTCTACCGGCCCGAGCACTGGGTGTTTGCCCGCACCGGGCTTCACTATGCCGACATCTTCGGCGATAAGGAGCGCATCTTCGCCTACGAGGTCGATGGTCTAGACTACACGTTCAGGCATGGCCTGCCCTACCCCGTCCCCGTCGATGGTCAGCCGGAAACGATCGAAATCCTTGCCATGGCGCCGGCGGTGCTTGCCGAGGACGAGCCGGACGGCGAAGGCTTCCGCTACTATGTCCGCAGCAGCGACCATGAGGGCCTGGTCAAATGCGTCACCGGCGAGGTGACGCCGGAAGGGCTCGCCCGCTACAAATACGGCGCCGGCATGATGGTGCACATGACGCGCGGCAAGGGTGAAGTGCTGACCGCAGCGACATGCGAGTGGGTCATGGGCCTCAAGCGCGGCGACCGCTTCACCGAGCAGATCACCCGCAACGTGCTTGATCGGTTCACAAGCTCATAGCGTCAGTTGTCGCAAAGTCACGAAGCAGCAAGGCGAAGTCTTTGGACAGTTGGTAGCGAAGCTCGATTTCTTGCTTGGTCCCGGTGGTCTTCAAGGTTCTAGATCACCGCTTCCTCGAGAAACGGTTCGTTGCGCGCAATGCGTTCATAGCAGAAGGGCGACAGGTCGAGCGTCTGGAAAGCGCCGTGAATGATCAGCTCCGAGACCGCCCGGCCAACCGCAGGCGACTGCTGCAGGCCGTGGCCCGAGAAGCCGTTGGCGAACATGAAGTTTTTCACCTCGGGGTGGAAGCCGACGATGCCGTTGTGGTCGAGCATGTTGTATTCGTAGTGGCCGGTCCAGCTGGTCTGCACCTTCAGCGCGTCGAAGGCCGGGATCCGATGCCATAGCGCCGGCCAGATATAGTCGTCGAACTCCTCGAAATGCATCTCGAAGTCGTCGTAGTCGGCCGGTCCGTCGCCCTGCGGCGTGTTGCCGGTGAGGAAAAGCTCGCCTTCCGGCCGCACGAAGGTGCCGGAAAGGTCGATGACGTTGGGCATGCGGCCGGGGATCGGATTGGCGCTGGCAAAGACGAAGCTGTAGCGCTTGTAGGGCGCGACCGGGATTGACAGCCCAGCCATGGCGGCGACCTGCTGCGCTCGCGGACCCGCTGCGTTGACCAGCGTTCCGCAAGCGACCGTCTCGCCTGTCGCGAGCCGCACCGAGACGACCCGCCCGTCAACGATGTCCAGCGCCGTCACTGCGTTGTCGATATACTCGACCCCGCTGCCGCGCGCCGCGCGGCGGAAGCCGTTCAGCATGCCCATGGAATCGAACCAGCCCTCCTCGCGCGAACCCCACGAGCCGCCGCCGAGATCGTCGACATTCAGCCACGGAAAACGCTCCTTCAAGGCGCCTGGTTCAAGAAAGACGGTGTGCGCGCCAAGGCTGCGCTGCAGCTCGACCCTTTCGCGCGCCGCGTCCACGCCTTCCGGCGAGCAGCAATAGAGATACCCATGTTCCTTGAAGCCGAGATCGGGCGCCGGCTCGTCCGTGTAGAAAGGCGCCATCCGCTCCTGGAAGCCGCGGATGATCTCGATGCCGAACTGGCTGATCTTCACATTGATCGGGTTGGAATATTGCTGGCGGATGGCGCTGGTGGAAAGCGCCGTCGAGGAGAATTCGTAGCTCGAGTCGCGTTCGACCACGAGGATCGAGGCGCCGCTGCCCAGCGCCTGGCTCAGCCAATAGGCCGTCGATGAGCCGACGACGGCGCCGCCGACGATGACGATGTCATAGGCGCCGCGCGAAGGGGACTTGTAAGGAGGGATAGCCACTTCTGTTCTCCGCTCTACTGGTTGAACGAGGCGATCAGGGCATCAGAACCTCGCGCCAGCAGGCCGAGGTCCGACCCAACGGCCACCATGGTGAAGCCGTCGGCGAGATAGCGGTCCGCGTCGGCCTTCACGGGAGCCAGGATGCCGCTGGCCTTGCCTGCCGAGGCAGCGGCCTTGCGCACGGACGATATCGCCTCCTGCACATGCTTGGCGCCGGGATTGCCCATCGCGCCCATATTCGTGGACAGGTCGCCCGGCCCGACAAACAGGACATCGACCCCCTCGACCGCGGCGATCTCGGTGGCATTGGCGACGCCGGCCTCGTCTTCGATCTGCACGGCAAGCAGCTGCTGCTCACGCGCTTTTGCATGATAGCCGGCGATGCGGCCGAAAGCGTTGGCGCGGTGACCGACCGAGAAACCGCGGAAGCCGCCCGGCGCATAGGTCATGGCAGCGACGATCGCGCGCGCCTGCTCCGCCGTGCGCACATTCGGGATCATCAGGCTGCGGGCCCCGACATCCAGCGCCTGTTTCATCAGATTGGGATCGTCGGATGGCAAGCGGACGACCGCCTCGCAGGCAAACGCCGCCGCGACCTGCAGCTGCGCCATGATGCTGCGCAGATCGTTCGGGCTGTGCTCGCCGTCGATCAGCAGCCAGCCCGCCCCGGAGCCCGCCACGATCTCGGTGGTGAGCGCCGAGGCCAGTGAGCACCAGATGCCGATATGAGCCCGGCCGGCCTGTACGGCCGCCTTCAGCGAATTGACGCGCTCCTGCATTTTGCGATCGGTCTCCAGCCGTAAAGAAGATGCATTGAAATTTGTATGATGTCCTATATCATACGCCACGCTTGAGCTGCAAGGCGCTGTGACACCACATTGGGAGTTGCTTAATGAAAATCGGCTTCATCGGGCTTGGCGTCATGGGTGCACCGATGGCGCGGCATCTCGCCGATGCCGGACATGGGATCGTCACCGTCCTCAATCGCGCGCCTCTTCCGAAAGATCTGAAAGCATCGGTCGTCGCCTCTCCGGCCGAGGTGGCGCAGCTTTCTGAAATCGTCATCACTATGCTTCCCGACACACCCGACGTCGAGCGCGTCCTGCTCGGGCAGAACGGCGTGCTGGACGGAATTTCGGCCGGCAAGCTGGTCACCGACATGAGCTCGATCAGCCCGATTGCCACGGCCGGCTTTGCCGCGAAGATAAGGCAGGCAGGCGCAGGCTATCTCGATGCGCCGGTCTCCGGCGGCGAGGTCGGCGCCAAGGCGGCCAGCCTCACCATCATGGTCGGCGGACCGGTCGCCGAGTTCGAGCGGGCGCTGCCGATCTTCGAGAAGCTCGGCAAGAACATCACGCTGATCGGCGAAAAGAACGGCGCCGGTCAGACCTGCAAGATCGCCAACCAGATCATCGTCGCGCTCAACATCGAGGCCGTTGCCGAAGCGCTTGTTTTTGCGAGCAAAGCGGGCTGCGACCCGGCGAAGGTGCGCAGCGCGCTGATGGGTGGCTTTGCCTCCTCGCGCGTGCTCGACGTGCATGGCGAGCGCATGATCGCCCGCAGCTTCGCGCCAGGTTTTCGCGTCCGGCTGCACCAGAAGGATCTCAATCTGGCGCTCGAAAGCGCACGCGCGCTCGGCGTTGCCTTGCCGGGCACGGCAACGGCGCAGCAGTTGATGAATGCCTGCTCGGCCCGGGCGGGTGGCTCGGAAGCCGACCATTCGTCGCTCGTGCGGGCCCTCGAAATTCTGAGTGATCACGAACTGTCAAACGGAAAGGAATAACCGATGCGCGGAACCGGCAAGGCCGACATCTACGTCATGCTGGCCCATCCCGTGGGTCATGCCAAAAGCCCTGGCATCTTCAACGAGATCTTCGAGCAGAAGGGGCTCGACAGCCTGATGGTGCCGCTGAGCTGCCGTCCGGAAGATTTCGACACGTTCTGGGCCGGCATCACGGCGGCGGAGAATATCCGGGGCGTGATCATCTCGGTGCCCTACAAGGTCCCGGTCTACCACAAATGCGCTGCCGCCCATGACCGTGCCGCTCGCGTGCAAAGCGCCAACTCGGTGCGTCGGCAGGCGGACGGCAGCTGGTACGCCGACAATTTCGACGGCGTCGGCTTTATCGATGGCCTGAAGGCCGGGGGACATCAGATTTCCGGCAAGCGCATACTCCAGGTCGGCGCCGGCGGCGCGGGCTCTTCGCTGACCTATTGCCTCGCCGAGGAAGGCGCGGCCGAGATCCGCCTGACCGATGTCGACAAGGACCGCGCGCAAAAGCTCGCTTCGCTGGTCAACAAGTCGTTCCCCAATTGCCGCATCGAGGTTGGCGAGCCCGATCCGTCCGGCATGGATATGGCGATCAACGCCACGCCGTCCGGGCTGAAAGCCGGCGACCCGCTGCCGATGGATGTGAGCAAGCTGACGCCGGAGATGACCGTGGTCGACATCATCATGGAGCCGGCCGAGACGGCCCTGCTCAAAGCGGCGAAAGAGATCGGCTGCCGCATCCAGCCCGGTCGCCCGATGATGGATTTCCAGGTCGAGGCCATGGCCGAATTCTTCGACATCGATCGGAAGGATCGCCGCAATGGCTGATGCAATGACCGCCGTCGTCATCGGCGGCACGTCCGGCATCGGCCGCGCAATGGCCGAACGCTTCGCCGAGGACGGCTATCAGGTGGTGGTCGCCGGCCGTGATGCAGTGCGGGGCGAGGAAGCGGCCGGCGCCTGCGAGAATGCGGGCGCGCCACGCGCGCTGTTTGCCCAGACCGATGTCGGCGATCCCGCCTCGGTCGAAGCGCTGGCGCGGGCTGTCGGCGACGCCTTCGGCACGCCACATGTCGTGGTCAACTGCGCCGGCATCCTGCAGAGCGGCAAGCACGTGCTCGACCAGGACCTCGCCGAAGACGAGCGGATGTGGCGCATCAACTATCGCGGCACGTTGCTTGGCTGCCAGGTGTTCGGCCGGCTGATGTCGGCCGCCGGGCGCGGCGCGATCCTCAATGTCGGCTCGCTTGCCTCTTTCGCGCCGCTGTCGTTGCCGGCTTACACGCCAGGAAAGCACGCGGTTCTGGCGCTCACCCAGATGCTGGCCGCCGAGCTCGGCCCGCATGGCGTTCGCGTGAATGCCGTGGCACCGGGCTATACGCTGTCGGACGGACTGAAGGTGAAGATCGCAAAGGGCGAGCGCAACCCGGAAGCCATCCAGGCCACGACGGCGCTGCGCCGCTTCGTCGAGCCGCGCGATGTCGCCGAGGCGGCCCTGTTCCTCTGCTCCGACCGCGCCGCGTCGATAACCGGCGTGACCTTGCCGGTCGACGCCGGCTGGCTCGTCCAGGCGCCTTACGCGCAGTACCTGCAAGGCAACCCCATCCGGCAGACGCCGGCAATCTGACAAAGGAAAACCAGTGGGCGATATCCAGCGCTTCGACTTCGACACCCGCATCCATCACGGCGTCATCCACAACGGCACGCTCTATTTGACCGGCCAGGTCGCAAAACCCGGCCAGTCCGCGGCCGACCAGATGCGCGAGGTGCTCAGCAAGATCGACGCGCTGCTCGCCAAGGCAGGCACGGACAAGACGCGCATCCTCCACGTCCAGATGTGGCTGGACGACATCAGGGACTTCGACGAGGTCAACACGGTCTGGGACGCCTGGATGCCGAAGGAGCATGCGCCGGCGCGCTCCTCCGGCGAAGGCCGCATGGCCAAGCCCGGCATGCTGGTCGAGCTGATCGTCACCGCGGCGGTTTGAATGGTCTTGTTGGTTCGGGCATCATCGCGAATCTCAACTTGGACGGAAGAGCCTGAATGACGAAGCGCAAGCCGCTTTCCACCGTCGTGGCGGAGAGTCTGTCCGAAAAGATACGCTCTGGATCGCTGCTTCCCGGCGCGCAACTGCCGACAGAGGCGGAGCTTTGCGCCGAATACGACGTCAGCCGCACCGTCGTGCGCGAGGCGGTGGCCCGGCTGCGCTCCGAGGGCATGGTCGTGCCGCAGCAGGGGCGCGGCATGTTCGTCAGCGAAACGCCTGCGCCGCGCAATTTTTCGATTCCCGACGAGGCGCTCAGGACATTGCCGGAAACCATCGCCCTGCTCGAGCTCAGATTGAGCGTCGAAGTGGAATCCGCCGGGCTCTGCGCGGAACGGCGGAACGACAGGGAAGTCAGCGAAATCCGATCCATGATGGATGAGATCGATGCCCGGCACCCGGACCCCGCCGCCGTCCAGATCCACTACGACTATGATTTCCACCTCGCGATCGCCAAGGCCGCGCGCAACGAGTTCATCCACGGCTTCCTCGCCTATCTCGGGCCGATGATCGTGCCGCGCTTCCAGCTCGGCTATGTCGTCGAGCCCGCGCTCAAGGACAGCTACTACGCGCGCATCCACAGCGAGCACAAAGCCATCGTCGACGCCATCGAAAGGCAGGACGGAGCCAAGGCCCGCCAAGCGATGCGCAAGCATCTGCAGAACAGCCTGGGACGCGTGCGCGCGCTGGCGAAAGCCTCGGGCATCGAGGCAACCGAAGCGGAGCAGAAAGCCGCCGCGGCCTCGCTTTTCAAGGACCTGAGAAAGCCCCTGCCGACGGCCGGATAATTTCGCCGGTTTCGATCTGGTCCGCCGTCATCGATGCGCGCCCTGCCGGCCGTTTGCGAAAGCCATGTTTTTTCTCAGGTTGCGGCCGGAAAATCATTTCGGCGCGCTGAAACCACTGTTTTCCTTGGGCCAGAGGCTTTCGCCGTCGGACGGACACGTTGGAATATTCCAGCCGCCGAACAGGCTTTCGAAAGTTTATCTTTCCTTTTTGCTGGTTTTCTTGGTTTCGCGGCGCCGGCCCGCGCCGCACACTGAAACCTAGGCAAATGGGGAAGCCGCAATGGGAAAGCCCAAGTGACGACAGCCTTCATCACCGGAGCGACGAGCGGCATAGGCCGGGCCATGGCGATCGCCTTGAGTGATGCCGGCTATGACGTCTACGCGGTCGGCCGCAGTCAGGCCGCGCTCAGGGAATTGCAGGCCGAACGTCCGGGCATCGTACCGATCTCCGTCGACGTCACCGACCGCGAGGCGCTGGAATCGGTGCTGGCGGATCTCACCATCGATGTGCTGATCAACAATGCCGGCATCATGCCGCCGCTCGGCAATTTCGCCGACATGAAGATCGCAGACATCGACGCGACGCTGGAGGTGAACCTCAGCGCCGCGATCCTGCTCACCCGCCTCGTCGTGCCGCAGATGCGCGAGCGGCAGTCCGGGCATATCCTGTTCACCAGCTCGGTCGCGGCCCACGCCGCATTCTCCAACATCGCCGTCTATTCGGCCACCAAGGCGGGGATCTCCGGCTTTGCCGGCGCGCTGCGCGCCGACCTTTCCCCCTTCGGCGTGCGCGTCACCGAGATCGTCGCCGGCCGCGTCGAGACGCAGCTCTACCAGGACATCCTCGACGCCAAGGCGCGCGCCGCCATGTACGCCAGCAAGGTGGTGCAGCCCGATGACGTGGCCAGGATGGTCGTCGCCGTGCTCGCGCTGCCGGCATGGGCCGACGTTACCCGTTTCGACATCATGCCGACCTGGCCGACCTCGCCGAGCGGCACCAAGTAGGGAAAACTGCAATGAAGGATCTCTCCGTTCTGATCGTTGGTGGCGGCGCCGGCCTCGGCGCGCTCTTGGCCCAGATGGCTGTCGAGGCCGGGGCGGCAAAGATCGGCATCATCGACATCAACCAGCAAGCGGCGGAGAGCTCGCTTGGGCCGGCGAAGGCCAAGGGCCTGCCGATAGCGGCGGCCACGTGCGACATCCAGATCGGTCCGCAGTGCCACACCGCCTTCGATGCCATCGTGGCCAAGCTTGGGCGCGTCGACACGCTGATCAATTGCGCCGCCATCTATCCGCGCCGGCCGCTGCTCGAAATCACCGACGCGGACTGGGACGCCTCCAACGGCATCAACATCAAGGGCACCTACCATATGATGGTGGCGGCGGTCCGCCATATGCAGGCGCAGGAGCCTAAGGATCATGTGCGCGGGCGGATCGTGAATCTCACTTCCGTCGACGCCTTCAAGGCGCATCCGCAGAACGCCCATTATGCGGCCACCAAGGCCGCCGTCGTGAGCCTGACGCGGTCCTTCGCGCACTACGTCGCCAAGGACGGTATCCTAGTCAATTCCGTCGCGCCGGCCGGCATGGCCACCGAGAAGGCCAAGGCCCTCGGCTTCCTCGAGGAACTGGCCAAGGCAAGCCCGCTCGGCCGCGGCGCCGAGCCCACCGAGATCGCCGAATGGGTGCTGATGACGGGTGGCCCGAAGAACACCTACATGACCGGTGAAAACGTAATCGTTTCAGGTGGTTACATCTACGCTTAGAATCAATTCGGCAGCCGGCGACTGCTGAGCTTCGGCACTGAATGAGCAACGGAGTCTCGAACGAAAGGAGGCGGAATTTACCATGACCGGCAAGCTTCGCCTTCCTTCGCTGAATGCGCTTCGCGTCTTCCATGCCGTGGCGCAACACAAGAGCTTCCGGCAGGCGGCCGACGAGCTCCTGGTCACGCCGCAGGCAGTCGGGCAGCAGATCAAGCTTCTCGAAGACACGCTTCAGGTGACACTGTTCGAGCGCAAGGGCCGGTCGATCGAGCTGACCGAGTCGGCGATCCTGCTCTCGCACTACGTCAAGGCGGGCTTCGACGAGTTTTCCGAAGGCGTGCGCCGCGTCACCAAGTCGAACTACCGCGACCGCATCAACCTCAATGCGAGCCCGTATTTCGCCACGCATTACCTGCTGCCGAGGCTGTCGCTGTTCCGAGAGATGCTGCCTGGTGCCGACCTGCGCCTGACCACGATGGTCGACCTGCCCGATTTCGGCCGCGACGACATCGATATGACTGTGCAGTGGGGTTACGGCAACTGGCCCGACTACGAGGTCACGCTGCTGGTGCCTGACCCGAAAATCATCTGCTGCACGCCAGCGATCGGCGAGAAGATCAAATCGGCGCGTGATCTGACGAAGTTTACGCTGCTCGACACGGTCAAGTCGAAGCGCCTGTGGCCTGACATATTGCGGCACCTCGGCGTGGAACTGACCGACGGCGACCGCAGCATCAGCTTCGACGACGCGGCGACCATGCGCCGTGCAACCCTGCAAGGCATCGGCGTCGGCCTCGTCTCCGTCATCGACGCCGAGGAGGATTTCCGCTCCGGCGCGCTGGTCGCGCCGATCGGCCGCGACGCCATCGCCGACATGAAGCCGGAGGAAGTCCCCGGCTTCTACCTCGTCGTCCCGCGCGGGCATCTACGCGTGAAGGCGGTGGCCGCGCTCCATCGATGGCTGGCGCAGGAGGATTGGCGGAGCGACCTCAAGCTCTCCTTGCCGAAACCGACCCCGCTTTCCGACTGAGAAGCGGTCTCGAGACCGGGTCCCGAAAAAGCACTTGTGGGGCTCCAACAACAAGAAACGGAACAACCTCAACAGTGGAGACAATCAAAATGAAAATGATCAAATGGGGGGCCGCTGCCATGGCCCTGGGCCTCGTGCATCTGGCAGCACCCGCGGAAGCTGCCGGCGGCAAGACGCTCGAAGCCGTCAAGGCGCGCGGCATGCTCAACTGCACCGGCCATGACGGCTCCTATCTCGGCTTTGCCGAGGTGGACGACAAGGGCAACTGGAAGGGCATGGACATCGACCTTTGCAAGGCGGTGGCGACCGCCGTGTTCGGCGATCCGGCGAAGCTCAAGATCGTGCCGATCAGCTGGGCGCAGCGCTGGCCCTCGCTGCAGTCGGGCGATGTCGACATCATCATCAAGGCCTCGGGCGGCACGCTCAGCCGCGACACCGAGCTCGGCCTGCAATTCTCCATGTCCTATTACCTCGGAACCACCAAGGTGATGGCGCATAAGGAGCTCAACCTGAAGTCGCTCAAGGACGCCAATGGCGGCACGATCTGCATTCCCGCCGGCACTTCGCAGGAACAGCAGGTCGCCGCCTACGCACAGAAGCTCGGCATCAAGCTCGAGCCGGTGCTGATCGAAAAGACCGAAGAGCTCGAACAGGCCTATTTCTCCGGGCGCTGCGATCTCTATGCGCAGTGGGGTCCGACGCTGGCCATCGCCCGCATCGCCAAGAGCAAGGTCGAGGACCATGTGATCCTGCCCGACGTGCTCGCGGTCGAGCCTGAAGTGATGATCATGCGCCAGGGCGACGACAACTGGGTCGACATCGCCAACTGGACGCTGAGCACCCTGATCTTCGCCGAGCAGGAAGGCATCACCTCCAAGAATGTCGACGAGATCAAGGCCAAGCCGACCTCGCCGCAGGTGGCGAAGTTCCTCGGCGTCACGCCCGGCATGGGCAAGGGCCTGGGGCTCTCCGACGACTGGGCCTACAACGTCATCAAGAAGGTCGGCAATTACGGCGAGATCTTCGAGCGCGATCTCGGCAAGGATTCGCCCTACAAGATGGATCGCGAGCTGACCAATTTGTGGAACAATGGCGGTGTCCTGTTCCCGCTGGTGATCGACTGATCCTAGTCTGAACCTGTCCCGCTCGGGCTCCGTCCGGCTTCGGTCGGACGGAGCCGGCAGCTATTCGAGAAAGATCGGTCGATGGTCAGCCTGCTGAGAAATCAGAAGGTCCGCAACGCGCTGTTGCAGGTCCTCTATGTCGGCTTGCTCGCGGCGCTGGTGCTCGCCGGCGTCGTGATCGCGCGGCGAAATCTGGCCGAGCAGGGGATCACCTCCGGTTTCGACTTTCTCTACAAGTCGACCGGCTGGGACGTGAACTTCTCGCTATTGCCTGCCACGGCCAACGATCCCTATTGGTGGTTCTTCCTTATCGGCATCATCAACACGCTGTTCCTCGGCACCGTCGGGTTGATGCTGGCGACGCTGGTCGGAACGATCGTCGGCCTGGCGCGGACCTCGTCTAACGAACTGGCGCGGCTGCTCGGCCGTACCTATGTCGATATCTTCCGCAACATCCCGCTGATCCTCCAGGTCTTCTTCTGGTACGCCATCATCACGCATTTGCCGACGCCGCGCGCAGCGCATGAGGCATGGGGCATGCTGCTGACCAGCCGCGGCCTTTACGTGCCGGTTCCGAATGTCGGCGGCATCGCCTTTGCGGCGGCGATACTTGCCGTGATCTCGGCAATCGCGCTCCCGCTCTGGCTCGGCCGGACCTCGCGCCTGAGCCAACCATTCGGCGAGCGGCTCGGCATTCAACTGGCCGCGGCGGCGACGGCGCTGGCCACCGCTGCCGTCATCCTGGCGCTCGGTCGCCTGCCGGACGGGCCGATGCTCGACTTCCCCACCTTGCGAGGCCTCAACCTGCAGGGCGGCCTGCGCATTCCGCCGGAGTTTTCCGCCCTCGCTATCGCCATTGCCATCTATGGCGGCTCCTACATCGCCGAGATCGTGCGCGGCGGCTTCAAGGCCGTCGGCAAGGGCCAGATGGAGGCGGCGCTATCGCTGGGCTTGAGCCCGTGGCGCGTGTTCACGCTGGTGCGGCTGCCGCTGGCGCTGCGCGCCATGCTGCCGATCCTCGCCAACCAGTATGTCTGGCTGATGAAGGCGACGACCATGGGCATCGCCGTCGGCTTCACCGACTTCTTCATGATCGTGGCGCTGACCATCAACCATTCCGGCCAGACGCTGGAAGTGATCGGCATCCTGATGGCGGGCTTCCTCGCCATCAATCTCAGCCTCGCCGCGATCTTCAACCGCATCAACAAAGCCATTGCCCTGAAGGGCAATCAACTGAGGGGGTGAGGCATGGAGATGGTCGTTGTCGCGCCCCCTGCCCCGGGGAAGATCGAAGATCTGAAGCGCCGCTTCTTCGCGACGCCGCTTCAGGCCCTGCTGTCGCTGATCTCGCTGGCGGTCATGGCTTTCATTGCCTGGAAGCTGCTCAACTGGGCGGTCTTCTCGGCCGTCTTCACGACGAGCGGCGGACCCGAGGCCTGCCAGGCCGCGGCCGGCGCCTGCTGGTCGGTTATCGCGGCAAGGTGGCGCATCATCCTGTTCGGCCTCTACCCCTTCGATGAGCAATGGCGCTCGGCGCTGGCCTGCGTCACCGTCGTTGTGATGACCGTGCTGAGCTGCCTCCCGGCCTTCTGGACCGGACGCCGCATCGCGCTCGTCTGGGGAGCAGGCACGGCCCTCTATTATGTGCTGATGAAGGGCGGCGTGCTTGGGCTGCCCCAAGTCGGCGAGGAAGCCTGGGGCGGCCTGGCGCTCACCCTCTTCATCTTCGTCACCACCTGCCTGATCGGCTTTCCGCTGGCGATCTGCCTGGCTCTGCTGCGCCGCTCGGAGCTTCCCTGGATATCGCGGACCACCGCCCTCATCATCGACGGGGTCCGTTCGCTGCCGCTGATCTCGATCCTGTTCACCTTCGCCATCGTCCTGCCCTTCGCGCTGCCGCAATGGCTGGTGGGCGACAAGCTCTACCGGGTGATCCTGGGATCGGCACTCTTCTTCTCGGCCTATCAGGCCGAGATCGTGCGCGGCGGCATGCAAGGCGTACCGGCGGGACAGGAAGAAGCCGCCATGGCGCTCGGCATGAGCTACTGGCAGCGCATCGGCCGCATCCTGTTGCCGCAGGCGATGCGCAACGCGCTGCCGGCGACGATCAATCAGTTCGTCATCTCGTTCAAGGAGACCTCGCTTGTGGTCATCGTCGGCTTCTTCGAGATCCTGGCCTCCGGCAACGCCGCCTACGGCACCGGCGAATGGCGCTTCGCCTATGTCGAGGTCTATGCCTTCATCGCCTTCATCTACTTCGTCTTCGTCTTCAGCCTGTCTCGCTACGGCGCCTTCCTCGAGCGCCGCATGTCGGTCGGCGAACGGTAAGGAGGCGGCATATGAACTCGAGCAAAGTCTCAGGACCGGCGGTCCGCATCGAAAACCTCGACAAATATTACGGGACATTCCATGCATTGCGGAAGGTGAACCTGTCCGTGGAGCGAGGCGAAAGGATCGTCGTCTGCGGTCCTTCCGGCTCCGGCAAGTCCACCATGATCCGCTGCATCAACCGGCTTGAAGAGCACAATGGCGGCCGCATTACCGTGCTCGGCACCGAACTCGACGACGATGTCGCCAACATCGACGGGATCAGGCGCGAAGTCGGCATGGTGTTCCAGCACTTCAACCTGTTCCCGCATATGACGGTGCTGGACAACTGCATGATCGCGCCGATGATCGTGCGCAAGCTGCCGCGCGCGGAAGCGGAGGCGACCGCCCGGCGCTATCTCGAGAAGGTCCGCATCCCCGAGCAGGCGATGAAGTTTCCCGGCCAGCTCTCCGGCGGCCAGCAGCAACGCGTGGCGATCGCGCGGGCGCTTTGCATGCAGCCGCAGATCATGCTTTTCGACGAGCCGACCTCGGCGCTCGATCCGGAAATGATATCGGAGGTGCTGGACGTGATGGTGACGCTCGCCGCCGACGGCATGACGATGATCTGCGTCACGCATGAAATGGGCTTTGCGCGGCGTGTCGCCGACCGGGTGGTCTTCATGGACGGCGGCGAGATCGTCGAGGAGGCGCCGCCGGAAGAGTTCTTCACCTCTTGCCGCAACGAACGCACGCGACAATTCCTGTCGCAGGTCCTGGGTCATTGAGCCGGACGGTCTTACTGTCTATACGCGGCTCATCCCACATCTCAGGTACCCAGATGGTTGATCTCGTTAGCGCATTGCAGGCAGTCCTCGGGCCGAAAGGCTGGCTTTCGGGTAGCGATGCCGACCCCTACCGCCGCGATTGGCTCAACCGCTATGGCGTGGCGCCTCTTGGCGTTGCCAGGCCCGCCAGCACCGCGGAGGTGGCGGCAGTCGTAAACATATGCAGGGAGGCAGGCGCGGTGGTGATCCCGCAAGGCGGGAACACCGGTCTGTGCGGCGGCGCCGTCGCCGATCAGGCGAACGCGGTGATCGTCTCGCTTTCGCGCATGACGGCGATCGGCGAACCGGATCTGGAGAGCGGGTCGATCCTCGTCGATGCCGGCGTCGTGCTGGCCGGGTTGCATGAGGCGCTGGAACCGCATGGCCTGATGTTTCCGATGCATCTCGGCGCCGAAGGCAGCGCCAGGATCGGCGGCCTGATCGGTACAAATGCCGGCGGCAGCCAGGCGTTTCGCTTCGGCATGATGCAGGACCTGGTGCTCGGCCTCGAGGTCCTGATGCCGGATGGCACGGTGTGGGACGGACTTCGCGCCGTGCAGAAGGACAATGCCGGCTACCAGCTGCGCAAGCTGTTCTGCGGTTCGGAAGGCACGCTCGGCATCGTGACGCGCGCGGTGCTCAGGCTTTATCCCACGCCGAAGCAGCAGGCGAGCGCGCTTCTCGTCATGTCCGATTTCAGCGCCGCCGTGTCCTTCGGCGCCTTCCTGCGTGGCGAGGCCGGAGAATTCCTGGCCGGCCTCGAATTCTTTTCGGATGTCGGCCTGACGCTCGCGCTCAAGCATCTGCCGGACCTCGCCTATCAGCTGGAGACAAGAGGCGACGTCTATCTGCTCGTCGAGATGGCGTCGGGCTCGACGCGCGTCCCTCTCGACGACATCCTGGCTTCGGCGCTGGAATGGGGCATGGAGCAAGGCCTCGTCGTTGATGGCGCGCTGGCCAATTCGGGTGCGCAGCGGGCGCAGTTCTGGCGCCTGCGCGAGGAGCAGCCGGAGGGCCAGCGGCTGGAGGGCGAGCAGCTCAAGCACGACATCTCCGTGCCGCCGGGCGCGATCGCGCGCTTCATCGAGGCGGGCGCGAAGCTATGCAACGACATTCTTGCGGGCGTGCGGATCAATCCGTTCGGCCATCTCGGCGACGGCAACATCCACTACAATCTGTCGCCGCCGGAAGGCCGCGCCGATTTCGACGGCAAGGCGGCAGCATTCGCCGAGGCGCTGGCCGCTTTAGCCACCGACATGGGCGGCAGCTTCGCTGCCGAGCATGGGCTCGGCCGCGCCAAGATCGCCATGGCCGACCGCAATCGCAGCTCGACCGAGCGGATCCTCATGGCGCGGCTCAAGCGCGCATTCGATCCGCAAGCCACGATGAACCCTGGTGTTTTGGTGCGGGTTCCATAGAGCAATTCCAGGAAAAGTGTGAGCGATCCGGTTCGGTGCCTTCGCCGTAACCTTCCGTTCGGAATTGCGTCAACGCACTAGCAAAGAAAAACTTTCGTATGGATCGCATTTCTTGATTTCGCGCCGGCCCACCGCGGTGCAGGTATAGTTGCGAGGGCAGGCTCGGTCCGCTTGCCGCCAGCTAAGAGGATGTCGAAGCATGGTCCGCAATGGCGGTCGCCTTCTTGTCGAGTGCCTGATCGCCTTGGGCGCGACCAAGAGCTTCGGCGTTCCCGGTGAGAGCTATCTCGCCGTTCTCGACGCCCTGCACGATACCCATGGCAAGTTGGACTATGTGCTCTGCCGCAACGAAGGCGGCGCGTCGTTCATGGCCTCCGCCTATGGCAAGCTGACGGGATCGCCCGGCATCTGTTTCGTGACGCGCGGCCCGGGCGTGACCAATGCCAGCATAGGCGTGCACACGGCGATGCAGGACTCCTCGCCGATGATCCTTTTCGTCGGCCAGGTCGGCACCGACATGAAGGGCCGCGAAGCTTTCCAGGAGATCGACTACCGGGCGGTCTACGGGACCGTCGCAAAATGGGCGGTCGAGATCGACGACGTCGAGCGCCTCCCGGAGATCGTGGCGCGGGCCTGGACCACCGCCCTGACCGGAAGGCCCGGCCCCGTCGTCGTCGCGCTGCCGGAAGACATGCTGACCACCGCGACCGAAGCCGCGCCGCTCAGCGGCCCTGCTTCGATTTTCGAAGCCGCTCCGTCGCAGGATGCCGTTGCGTCGGCGCTTGAGATGCTGGCTGCGGCCGAGAGGCCGGTGCTGCTGATGGGCGGGACCAACTGGACCGCGGACGGACGCTTCGCGCTCCAGGCCTTCGCCGAGGCTTCCGACATCCCGGTCGTCGCCGCCTTCCGCTACCAGGACCAGTTCGATAACCATTCGCCGGTGTTCGTCGGCGAAGCCGGCGTCGGCATGGTGGCGCACGTCAAGACGCTGATCCGCGATGCGGATATGATCCTGGCCGTCAATGTCCGCTTCGGCGAGATGACGACGGACGGCTACACGCTGCTCTCCGTTCCGGTGCCGCGCCAGAAGCTGATCCATGTCCACGGTTCCGACCGCGAGATCGGCAAGATCTACGTGCCCGCGATTGGCATCCACGCCGGCCCGAACGCTTTCGCCAAGGCGCTGACGCCGGTAAAGGGTGACTGGGCCAACTGGCGCGCGACGGCGCGCAAGGCCTATGAGGGCACATTCGCGGCGCCGGTCCAGCCCGGTCCCGTCGACATGGTGGCGGTCAGCGCCTGGCTGCGCGAGACCTTGCCGGCCGATGTCATCCTAACCAACGGCGCCGGCAATTTCACGGTGTGGCCGAACAAGTTCTTCAAGTTCGGACGCCAAGCGCGGCTGCTCGCGCCGCAATCCGGCGCCATGGGCTACGGCCTGCCGGCGGCAGTTGCAGCGAAGGTCGCCTATCCAAGCCGCACGGTCGTCTGCTTTGCCGGCGACGGCGACTTCCAGATGAATTGCCAGGAGCTCGGTACCGCCAGGCAGGCCGACGCCCAGCCGATCGTGCTGATCATCAACAACGGCATTTATGGCACGATCCGCGCGCACCAGGAACGCAACTATCCGGCCCGCGTTTCCGGAACCTCGCTGGAAAATCCGGACTTCGTGGCACTGGCAAAGGCCTATGGTTTTCACGCTGAGCGCGTCGAAACCACCGGGGATTTCGCGGCGGCGTTCGGGCGTGCGTTGCGGTCCGCGACCGGCGCCGTCCTCGACATCGCCATCTCGCCCGAAGCGCTCACGCCCCGGCAGACCCTTTCCCAGATGCGCGACGCCGCGCTTGCTTCGCAGAAGGCCAAGGCATGACCTCCAGATCAGACGACATCCGTCTCGGCGCGGACATCGGCGGCACCTTCACCGACATCGCCCTCGATGTCAGGGGAACGATGTTTTCGACCAAGGTGCTGACCAATTATGCGGCGCCCGAGCAGGCGATCCTCGACGGCATCGACGTCGTCATCCGCGACGCCGGCATTTCGGCAGCCGAGATCGGCATCATCATCCATGGCACGACGCTCGCAACCAACGCGCTGATCGAGCGGCGCGGGGCCAGGACCGCGCTGGTCACGACGGAAGGTTTTCGCGACGTGATCGAGATGCGGACGGAGAACCGCTTCGAGCAGTATGATCTGAACCTGCAGCTGCCGATGCCGCTGATCCCGCGCGAGGACCGCTTCACCGTCAGGGGCCGCATCGGCGCCGAAGGCCAGGAATTGCAGCCGCTCGACGAGGCTGCGCTGGAGGAGATCGCCGATCGGATCGCGGCCGGCAATTTCGGCTCGGTAGCGATAGGATTCATCCACGCCTACGCCAATCCCGACCACGAGCGTCGCGCGCGCGAAATCCTCTCGCGAAAACTCACCATCCCGATTTCGATCAGCGCCGAGGTCTCGCCGCAGATGCGCGAGTTCGAGCGCTTCAACACGGTCTGCGCCAACGCCTATGTGCGCCCGCAGATGGCCGACTACCTCGCCCGCCTGCAAATCCGCCTGAAGGACATGGGCGCCGACTGCCCGGTCTTCATGATCCATTCCGGCGGGGGCCTGATCTCAGTCGAAACTGCTTCGGAATTTCCGGTACGGTTGGTGGAATCCGGCCCTGCGGGAGGCGCCATCTTCGCCGCCGACATCGCCCGGCGCTTCGGCATGGAGAAAGTCGTCTCCTACGACATGGGCGGAACCACCGCAAAAATCTGCCTGATCGAGGACTATGCGCCGCGCACGGCGCGGACCTTCGAGGTGGCGCGTACCTACCGCTTTTCCAAGGGCTCGGGCATGCCGATCTCCATTCCGGTGATCGAGATGATCGAGATCGGCGCCGGCGGCGGCTCGATCGCCTGGGTCGACGCCATGGGCCGCATCCAGACCGGACCGGAAAGCGCCGGCTCGGAACCCGGCCCAGCATGCTACGGCCGCGGCGGCAAGCGCCCGGCGATCACGGACGCTGACCTCGTTCTCGGCAAGCTCGACCCCGACAATTTCGCCGGCGGCGCGATCAAGCTCGACACGGCCGCGTCCGAGCAGGCCATCTTGCGCGATGTCGGCGAGCGCCTGTCGCTGAATGCAATTTCGACCGCCTTCGGCATCTGCGAGGTGGTGGACGAGAACATGGCCAATGCCGCCCGCGTCCACGCCGTCGAGAATGGCAAGAACATCTCCGACAATCTGATGATCGCCTTCGGTGGCGCGGCGCCCCTCCACGCCGCAAGGCTTTGCGAAAAGCTCGGCATCGACCAGTGCATCGTGCCGCGCGGGGCCGGCGTTGGATCGGCGATCGGCTTCCTCAAGGCGCCATTCGGCTATGAGGCGCTTGCCTCGAAGCTAACGCGCCTGTCCCGCTTCAAGTCAACGGAAGTGAATGCCCTGCTCGCCGACCTCAAAGCCTCCGCCGAGGGGTTTGTACGCACCGGCGCCAGCGGAAAAATCGTCTGCGAGATCACCGCCTTCATGCGCTATGCCGGCCAGGGCTGGGAGATCCCCGTATCGCTGGCGGACGAATCGTTCGGCGACGATGCGGTGGCCAAGCTCAAGAACCTCTTCGAGGCGAACTACCAGCGCTTCTTCGGCCGCGCCATCGAAGGCCTCGACGGACTGGAGATCGAGATCGTGACCTGGTCGGTGAAGGCGACGGATGTTCGTCCTGCCGTCACGCGGCACGAGCTGACCACGGGCAAGAAGACCAGCCAACCGGCCACCACCCGCGCGGTGTTCGATCCGGCGACCGGCGCGCCGCAGACCTACGGCATTGTCGAGCGCGACACGCTTTGCGCCGGCGACCGCGTCGCGGGCCCTGCCGTCATCGTCGAGCGCGAGACTTCTACCGTCGTCACCACCAGCTTCGACGCCGTCATCCAGAGCGACGGCGCGATACTCCTGATCCGCAAAGGCAGCCAGGCATGAGCGATATTGGCGAAATTCGCATGCAGGTCATGTGGAATCGGTTGATCTCGGTGGTCGAGGAGCAGGCGCTAACCTTGCTGCGCACCGCTTTCTCGACCTCCGTGCGCGAATCCGGCGACCTGTCGGCCGGCGTGTTCGATCCGCGCGGCCAGATGCTGGCGCAGGCAGTCACCGGCACGCCGGGCCACGTCAACACCATGGCCGAGGCCGTGCTGCATTTCATGAACGCGATCCCCCGCGACGAGATGTTCGAGGGCGACACCTATGTCACCAACGATCCCTGGCTCGGCACCGGCCATCTGCACGACATCACCATGGTCTCGCCGTCCTTCCTCAATGGCGAGCTCGTTGCCTTCTTCGCCTGCACGGCGCATGTCGTCGATGTCGGCGGGCGCGGCTTCGGCGCCGACGGCAAGTCGGTCTATGAGGAAGGCATCCAGATCCCGATCATGAAGTTCGCGGAAAAGGGCAAGGTCAATCTCGACCTCGTCCGCATCCTGCGCGCCAATGTCCGCGAACCCAACCAGGTGGTCGGCGATTTCTATTCTCTGGCCGCCTGCAACGAGGTCGGTCACCGGCGCCTCGTCGACATGATGAGGGAGATCGGCCTCACCTCGCTCGACGGTCTCGGCGACTTCATCTTCTCGCGCACCCGGGACGCCATGCTCGAACGCATCAAGGCGCTGCCGAAGGGAAGCTGGTCGAACGAGCTGGTGACCGACGGCTATGACGAGCCGATCAAGCTCGCGGCGACGGTCTCTGTCCGCGACGACCATGTCGAAGTCGATTTCACCGGCACCGATCCGATGAGCCGCTGGGGCATCAACTGCCCGATCATCTACAGCAAGGCCTATGCCTGCTATGCACTGAAATGCATGGTGGCGCCCGACATCCCAAACAACGCCGCCTCGCTCGCCTTCTTCACCGTCTCGTCGCCCATCAACATCCTGAATGCCGTGCGGCCGGCGCCGGTAGCGCTTCGCCATATCTTCGGCCACATGGTTCCCGATCTGGTGCTCGGCGCCTTCTCCAAGGCGTTGCCAGGAAAGATCCTCGCCGAAGGCGCCGGCGCGCTCTGGAACATCCATATTTCGGCGCGGCCCGTCGCCGGCGCGTCCGGCCGTCGCGCCGAGGTGCTGATGTTCAACTCCGGCGGCATGGGCGCCCGCCCCGAACTCGACGGCCTGTCGGCGACGGCTTTTCCGTCCGGCGTGCACACCATGCCGATCGAGGCGACCGAGCATACCGGTCCGATCGTCATCTGGCGCAAGGAGCTGCGACCCAATTCCGGCGGCGACGGCGAATTCCGCGGTGGCCTGGGACAGATCATCGAGATCGCCGCGACCGACGGCCACGAGTTCGACTTCTCGGCCATGTTCGACCGCGTCAATCATCCGGCCCACGGCCGCGAGGGCGGCAAGCCGGGCGTTGCCGGCATCGTCAACCTCGACGACGGCACCAGGATGCGCCCTAAGGGCTGGCAGCATGTGCCGGCGGGGCGCCGGCTGATCCTCGAGCTGCCGGGCGGCGGCGGCTATGGCGATCCGGCCAAACGCAATGCGGCCGCGCGAGCCAATGACCGGTCCAAGGGTTACATCACGGAGAACGACTGATGAGCTATGTTGCCTCGCGCCTCTCGGCGGTGAAGCCCTCCGCGTCGATGGCCGCTTCGCAGGCCGCGAAGGCGCTGCGCGCCAAGGGCGTCGACGTGATCGACCTCGGCCTGGGCGAGCCCGATTTTCCGACGCCGCATCACATCGTCGAGGCCGCCCATTTTGCGGCGAAGGCTGGCCAGACGCTCTACACGGCCGCTGCCGGGACCGCCGAAGTGCGCGAAGCCATCGCTGGAAAATTCCGGCGCGAGAACGGGCTGGACTACACTGCCGACGACATCGTCGTCGCCAACGGCGCCAAGCAGATCATCTTCAACGCGCTGATGGCGACATTGGAGACCGGCGATGAGGCGATCCTGCCTGCGCCCTACTTCGTCTCCTATCCCGAAATGGTGAAGCTGCTCGGCGGCACGCCGGTTGTCGTCGAGTGCCCGCAGACCGCCGGCTTCCGGCTGACGCCGGCGCTGCTGGAAAAGGTAATCACGCCAAGGACAAAGTGGCTTTTCCTCAACATGCCCGGCAATCCCTCCGGTGCGGTCTATTCTCAGTCCGACCTCAAGGCGCTCGGCGCGGTGCTGGCGAAGCATCCACAGGTGCTCATCCTCTCCGACGAGATATACGAGCACATCCTTTTCGACGGGCGCGAATTCATCTCCTTCGGCAAGGCCTGCCCCGAGCTCAAGGACCGCACGCTGATCGTCAACGGCGTCTCGAAATCCTATGCCATGACCGGCTGGCGCGTCGGCTATGCGGCCGGGGCGGCGCCGCTTCTCAAGGCGATGTCGACAATCCAAAGCCAGTCCTGCACGTCTGTCTGCTCGATCGCGCAGGCCGCGACGGTCGCAGCGCTCAACGGCCCGCAGGACGAGGTCGCGCGCTTCCGCCAGGCTTTCGAGCGGCGCCGCGATCTGGTCGTCGACGGCATCCGCAAGATCAACGGCCTGACGCTGTCGCCGCCGGAGGGCGCCTTCTATGCTTATATCGGCTGCGCCAGCCTGATCGGCCGCAAGACGCCCAAGGGCGCCGTGCTGGCTGACGACGCAGCCGTGTCGAACTATCTTCTCAACGAAGGCCGGGTGGCGTCGGTGCCGGGCGTCGCCTATGGACTGTCACCCTATTTCCGCATCTCGACCGCGACCGGCGATGAGGTGCTGACCGAAGCGATCGCGCGGATCAACGCCGCTGTCGCGCAAGTGGAGTAAGTGATGCCGCATTACGAACGTATCCTGATCACCGGCGCTGCCGGCCGCCTCGGCTCAGTGTTGCGCAAGGGCCTGGCGCCGCTGGCTAAGACGATCCGCCTGGCGGGCCGCGAACCGTTCGGCGATCTTGCGCCGCACGAGGAGGAAGCGGTGTTCGATCTCGCCGACATGAACGCCACGATCGCGGCGACCAAGGATTGCGACGCGATCGTGCATTTCGGCGGCGCGCCGCTCGAATGCGAATGGCAGACGATCCTCGATTCCAGCATCCGCGGCTCCTACCACATCTATGAAGGCGCACGGAAACACGGCGTCAAGCGCGTCATCTACGCCTCGTCGGTGCATGCCATCGGCTATCACGAGATCGAGGCGCATATCGGCGTCGACGCGCCGGTACGCCCCGACAGCCTCTATGGCGTGTCGAAGAATTTCGTCGAAAGCTTGAGCCGGCTCTATTGGGACAAGTTCGGCATCGAGACCGTGTGCCTGCGCATCTTCTCGTCCTTCCCCGAACCGGCCGACCGCCGCATGCTGTGGTCGTATCTCTCCTTCGCCGATTGCGTACGGCTGGTCGAGGCATCGCTTACCGCGCCGCGCGTCGGCCACACCATCTCCTTCGGCATCTCCGACAACAAGCTGAAGATGGTCGACAACAGCGGTGCGGACCACCTGGGATTTATCCCGCAGGACAGCGCCGAGCCGTTCCGCGCCGCCGTCGAGGCGAAGACCCCTGTTCCCGATTCGAAGAAACCGTCGGTGAAATATCTCGGCGGCTGGTTCTGCGAGCTTGGCCACCCCGACGATAAGCCGGCGTGAGCACCAGCTGACATCCGGTCGCGGAACTGTGGAGGTCGTCCTTGGGTTGAAACCAGCGCATTCAGCCCAGGGTGGACGGGCGAGATCCACAACGGCGTGGCCCGCAGCACGTGCCCGAACTCCACAAAAAGGTCAGGCACTTACAAGCCTGATAATGGTGTCGATATTGAACTCCAGGCGCTCGTTGAGAGCATCCTTGTCCATCAGATCCCGCTCAAAAATAATTGAACCCGTAAAGCGGTTTGTGATGTAATAGTAACCGATCGCGGCAATCGTAATATTCAGCTGCACAGGATCGATACCGGCACGGAAATCCCCACTTATTACGCCTCTATCAAGTATACTCGAGACCATTGCAACGAATTTTCGGCTCGCCGTCTTTATCAATTCAGACTTCTTCACATGCTTTGCTCTGTGAAGGTTCTCACTATTGACCAAGGTGATAAACTCAGGATTCCTCAGGTAATATTGCCACGTGAACTGGACGAGGCGCTCAAGAGCCTCCTTGGGTTCCAAATCGTCGAGATGGAGCTTCAGCTCAGCCGTCCGAATGTCGAGATAGGCATTTTCAACGACGGTCTGGAAAAGGTTATCCTTGCTGCCGAAATAGTGATAAATCATACGCTTGTTGGCCTTGGCCTTCGCGGCGATGACGTCGACGCGCGCACCCCCAAGGCCATTCTTGGCGAAATCGCTCTTTGCTGCTTCCAGAATGCGAAGCTTGGTCGCTTCGGCATCCCGAAGGCGCTTCTTCTTGGCGACATTGCTTGATTTGTCGGACGTGGCGTCCACTTTGGCCGCTCCCTTGATTCCAGTTCCAGCGTGCAGGCGACGATCGGTCATACGCTGAAAGTCATTTCAATTGTCCAAGAAGTCAACAGGCCGCGCGCTGCGCCGCCGCTTGACTCTTGCATGTTCAAGAAGTAACTAGATGGTGCATTAAGCGACCAGAGGGCGGGTTTGGACGGCTAGGCTTCTCGAGTTGCTCAATAGGTGGCCCGCCCCTGCGGGTCGTTGCCAAATGGGAGGTAGCATGTCGACTTTCATCAAGGATTACATAGAGCGCGAGACCATCAACCGGCGCAATTTTCTTCTCGCCACGGCTGCCGGCATGGGAGCCATGGCGGCCCCCTTCGCTTTCGGCGGCGGCGCCCGCGCGGCGATCACAGATCCGGCGATCGCCTGGTCCTATCGCGACCGCGCTTCAGCTTACTGGAACTCGGTCGTGTCGGGCGGGGAGACGTTCGTGGAATCCCTCGGCAAGTCCAAGGATTCCCTCATCTCGCTGATCAACGAGGGATCTTCCGAAAAGTCGCTGGCCGACATCAAGGCGTTCCTGGCCAAGACCGGCGGCAAGTGCGCGATCGCTTGCGACGCCAACGACAGCCCGAACGCCCGTCCCGTGGTCGAAGCGGTACGGGATGCCGGCGCCTACATTTCCACGATCTGGAACAAGACCGACGACCTGCACCCGTGGGACATTGGCGACAATTACGTCTCGCACATGACCTGGTCGGACGAGAAGCCGGCAGAGCAGACGGCGCGTATCCTGTTCGATGCCATGGGTGGCAAGGGCGGCGTCGTGCATTTGGGCGGCATTGCCGCCAACAATCCGGCGATCGAACGTCTGAACGGCCTGAAGAACGCGCTGAAGGACTTCCCCAACATCGAGCTTCTCGATGCCCAGCCCGCCGATTGGGACACGACCAAGGGCACGGAGCTGATGGCCTCCTTCCTGACCCGGTTCGGCGACAAGATCACCGGCGTTCACTGTGCGAACGACAATATCGCCTATGGCGTCATCGAAGCCCTGCGCGCGGAAGGCATCGAGAATATGCCGATCGTCGCTTATGACGGCAATCCGGAGGCCGTGAAGCTCGTCATGGACGGCAAGCTTCTGGCGACCGTCTTCACCAATCCGCACTGGGGCGGCGGCATCACGGCGGCGCTTGCGTATTACGCGGCGACGGGCGCCTTCAAACCCTCGGAGGAGCCGAAGGAGCACCGTGAATTCTACGGCCCGACGATCCTCATCTCAAAAAAGGACGCGGCGGACTTCAAGGCCAAATATCTCGATTCCGTTCCTTCCTACAACTGGAAGGACTTCTGGGGTCCGAGCAACGGCCAGATCAAGTACAAGTAGACCAAATCCCTGAACGGGCGGCCCCTCGAAACGGGGCCGCCGCTGTTGAAGACGGCGCGCTTGGACGGGAGGCCGAAGTTGCCACGTATCCTGACGAGGGAAAACGCGATCCGCTGGGCGCCGTTCCTGGTGCTCTTGGCGCTTATCGTGTTGTTCTCCGCAATCAACCCTTCGTTCCTGTCGCAGCGCAACTTCGCGCGCATCGCGATTGCGGCCGCGCCCGCGCTGATGGTGGCGGTCGGCGTAACCTTCATCATCGTCATGGGGTCCATCGACCTCTCGATGGAGGGCGTCGTTTCCCTGACGGCGGTCCTGTTCTGCTTCCTGATGCTGGCGTTCGGCGGAACGCTGGCTTCGGGCGGCTGGATCGCGATACCGATCATCCTGGTCGTCGGCGCCGCTATCGGCCTGGTGAACGGCCTCGTCCATGTCAGGCTGAAGATACCATCCTTCATGGCCAGTCTCGCGCTCGGTTTCGTCGGCACCGGCGCCGCGATCCTGCTCACTGGCGGCGACATCGTCAAATTCGACGATCCGACGTTCCGCGCCTTGCTGACCTGGCGCATCCTGGGGTTTCCGCTGATGGTCTATGTCGCGGGCCTGTGCCTCGTCCTTGCCTGGTTCATCCAGGCGCATACACGCCTTGGGCGCTATTTCTACGCGGTTGGCGGCGGCGAGGACCTTGCCCACGCCTCGGGCGTGCGGGTGCAGCAGGTGCGAATGGCTGGCTTTGCGCTTGCCGGCTTCTTCTATGCAATAGCCGCGATCCTGCAGGTCGCTAAGCTCGGCCAGGCGGAATCGGTCACCGGATCCAATTTCATGTTCATGTCGATCACTTCGGTGGTGGTTGGCGGCGTGGCGCTCTGGGGCGGCATCGGCGGCGTATGGAACACGCTCGTCGGCGTCCTCATCGTCGCCGTCATCAACAACGGCATGGTGGTCATCGGCCTGCCCGACTTCCTACAGGCCGCCGTTCTCGGGCTGCTGGTCATCATCGCGGTCATCCTGTCGACGGACCGGCGCTCGGTCGCGTTCGTCAAGTGAGGCCGCAATGTATGAATTGAAAGCCGTCGAAAAGAAGTTTCCAGGCGTCCGGGCACTGAAATCGGTCGACTTTTCCATCAGCCGCGGCGAGATCGTCGGGCTGGTGGGAGAGAATGGCGCGGGCAAATCCACGCTTATGAAGGTGATCTACGGCGCCTACCAGCCTGACGGCGGCGAGATCCTCATCGACGGCAAGCCCGTCCGGTTCAGCGGCCCCCGCGATGCGATGGAACGGGGCATCGGCATGGTGTTTCAGGAGCAATCGCTGATCACCAACCTGTCCGTGATGGAAAACATCTTCCTCGGCTATGAAGACCAGTTCTCGCGCTTCGGCGTGGTCAACTGGAAGGCGATGGCCAGAGCCGCCAGGAAGCAGCTTGCCAAGGTCAAGCTCGATATCGATCCGCGCACGACCACCTCGAGCCTTTCCTTCGCGCAGCGCCAGCTTGTGGAACTGGCCAAGGTGCTGACGTTGGAGGAACGGGTGCAGGGTCATCTGGTCGTCCTGCTCGACGAGCCGACCTCGGTGCTGGCGGAGGAAGAGGTGAAGCTGTTGTTCAAGCTCGTGCGGGAGCTGACGACGCGCGCTTCGTTCATCTTCGTGTCCCATCGCATGGACGAAGTGATGGAGCTTTCGGACCGCATCTACGTGATGAAGGATGGCCAGGTGGTCGACGTCGTCTCGCGCGGCGCGGCGACGCCGGAAGCGATCCAGCACAAGATGGTCGGCCGCCATGTCGACAAGGAATATTACCGTGAACAGCGGCAAAAGCCCTACGACGCGACGAGGCCTCTGGTCGAGCTGTCCGATGTCAGCCTGCCCGGACGTATCCGCGACATCTCGCTGACGCTGCATGCCGGCGAGGTGCTGTGCCTGGTTGGCACCGAGGGCTCCGGTCGCGAGGCGATCCTTCGAACCATCTACGGCATGCGAGCGCCGGCCAAGGGCACCCTGAAGATCAAGGGCGAGGCGATCTCCAGGCTGACGGCCCGGGGCGCGGTGGAGCGCGGCGTCGGCTACGTGCCGCGCGAACGCAAGATAGAAGGCATCGTCGCCGGCATGAATGTCTACGAGAACATGACGCTCTCGCAAATGCCGCGTTACGCGCGGATGGGCTGGCTCGATGTCGGCAACGAGCGTGAGCTTGCCAGGAAATGGATCGGCAAGCTCGCCATCAAGGCAAGCTCCGAATATGCCGACTGCGGCAACCTCTCGGGCGGCAACCAGCAGAAGGTCGTGCTTGCCAAATGGCGGTCGGGCGGCTCCGACATCATGCTGCTCGATCATCCGACCCGCGGTCTGGACATCGGCGCCAAGGAGGATGTGTACGACATGATCAGGGAGATGTGCGACGACGGGGTCGGCGTCGTCCTGGTCGCCGACACGCTTGAAGAGGCCATTGGCCTCTCCCACACCATCGTCGTCATCAAGGACGGCGAGATCCAGAAGCGTTTCGACTGCGTGCCCGGCCCCAAGCCGTCGCTCTACGACCTTCTGCACTACATGATCTGAGGGCACCGATGGATATCCAACGCCTCAAGCCGCACTTCCCCTGGATCACCCTCCTGGTCCTCGTCGCGATCGTCGGCATCGCCGATCCGAGCTTCTTGAAGCCGGCCAATCTTTTGAGCCTTGCCGGCGACATCGTGCCCTTGTTCATCATGGCGCTGGGATTGACCTTTGCCATCTACATCGGCGGTATCGACCTGTCGGCGCAGTCGATGGCGAACATGATCACTGTCGTTGCCTCGGTCTATCTGGCGTCGCTGGGGATATGGGTCGCGGCGCTCTGCATCCTCGCGGGGTTCATGCTGGGCACCCTCTCCGGCTACCTGACCACGCGCATGTATGTCCCCTCCTTCATCTCCACGCTGGCGGTCGGCGGCGTCTGCTTCTCGGTGGCGCAATGGCTGTCGGGCAACCGCGCCCTGAATATGGACGCCACCCAGCGCAACGAGACCTTCGGCTGGATGATCGGCCGAACCGGCATCGTGCCGCACGAGCTCTTCATCGCGCTCGGCTTGCTGGCGATCTGCCTGCTCATAGAACGGCGCACGATCCTCGGCCGTGCGCTGAAGGCCGTGGGCGCCGGCGAACTGGCCGCGGCCGCGTCCGGTCTCAACGTCGCCCGCTACAAGATCCTGGCCTTCGCCATCTCTGGAGCGCTGGCCGCCGTGGCTGGCCTGCTCTTTTCGGTCAAACTGTCCGGCGGCGCGCCGACGATCGCCAACGGCTTCCTGCTGCCGGCAATCGTGGCGGTGCTTGTCGGCGGAACGCCGCTGACGGGTGGTGTCGGCGGTGTGCTCAACACCGCGATCGGCACGTTGATCGTGGCGGTCATCCGGGCGTCGATGCTCTATTTCGGCATCGCGGCGACACAGCAGCAGATGGTCTTCGGCCTGGTGCTGATCGTCGCCATCGCGCTGACCATCGACCGCTCCAAGCTTCGCATCGTGAAGTGAGACAAGCCATGGCAACAATGCGCGCCGCCGTTCTGACCGCTCCGCGCCGTTTCGAGGTGCAGGAGATCGCCATTCCGGAGGTCGGCCCCGACGACGCCTTGATCCGCATCTCGCGGACCGGCATATGCGGCACCGACATCCATATCTTCAATGGTCACTATGCGGCTGATCGGCTGCCGCTGGTGCCTGGCCACGAGTTTGCCGGGACGGTCGCCGCGACAGGTGAGCGTGTGAAGCACATCAAGCCGGGCACGACCTGCGTCGCCGACGTCAATATCGGCTGCGGTCAGTGCTACTGGTGCCGCCGCAACGAGATCCTGAACTGCCCGTCGATGACGCAGGTCGGCATCGGGCGCGACGGCGCCTTCGCCGAATATGTCTGCGTGCCGGCCAGGCTCGTCCTGCCGGCGCCGGACCATGTCCCGGCCGAGGTGCTGGCCCTGACGGAGCCGGTGTCCTGCGTGGTGCGCGCCGCGCGCAAGGCGCGCGCGAGCTTCGGCCAGTCTGTCGTGATCCTTGGAGCCGGACCGATCGGCAACCTGCACGTCCAGATGATGCGCCTATGCGGCGCCGCGCCGATCATCGTCGCCGACCTGTCGCGGGACCGCTGCCGTCTTGCCCTTGAAGCCGGTGCGGATGCAGCTATAGCCGACCCTGCCCGGCTTAAGGCGGAGGTCCTGGCCAGGACCGGTGGACGCGGGGCGGACCTGGTGATCGAGAGCGTCGGCTCCGCCCGGCTCTACGCGCTCGCATTCGAGCTCATCCGCAAGGGCGGCCATGTCGCCTTCTTCGGCCTTACCGGGTCGCACGACACGGTGCCGGTCGATATCCTGCGCACCATCCTCGAGGAGAACAGCCTCAAGGGCTCCGTCGCCGGCATGGGAGAAGACATGCACGATGCGTTGACGCTGCTGTCGCACGGCCGCTTTCGCACCGACGCGTTCACACGCTCGACCTTTCCCCTCGATCAGATCCAGCAGGCCTTCGAGACTCTGGCCGAGCGGCCCCAGGATCTGAAGACGCAAATCATACTGAACTGAGAACAGCCGGCGCGCCTCGCCGGAACGGCGGACGCGAATGGCCGGCGCACCGCTAAAACGGAGCCATGCCACATGCTTGATTTTGCTGATCGCGCGACCCTGCCGGATGCACCGCGCGAATTCGGGTTCTGGTCCGACGGTTCGTGGCGCAAGGGCCGGGCGATGTTCGAGCGCCGTTCCCCGGGCCATGGCGTGGCGGTGACGCTTACCCCCAAATGCACGGTCGACGACCTGAATTCGGCCGTGGCCGCGGCGCGTCGCGCCTTTGAGGATCGCCGGTGGGCGGGGTTGCCTGGAGCCGACCGCGCGGGCGTGCTGTTAAGAACGGCCGAAATCCTGCGCCGCCGTCGCGACGAGATTGCCTATTGGGAGGTCCTCGAGAACGGCAAGCCGATCTCGCAGGCGCGCGGCGAAATCGATCACTGCATTGCCTGCTTCGAAGTCGGCGCGGGCGCGGCGCGGCTGTTGCATGGCGACAGCTTCAACAGTCTCGGCGACAGTCTCTTCGGCGTGGTGCTGCGTGAGCCGGTCGGCGTGGTCGGGCTCATCACGCCCTGGAACTTCCCCTTCCTGATCCTGTGCGAGCGCATTCCCTTCATCCTGGCCAGCGGATGCACCGTGGTCGTCAAGCCCTCGGAGGTCACGTCCGCGACCACGCTGCTGCTTGGCGAGATCCTTTCCGAAGCCGGCGCGCCGGACGGCGTCTATAACGTCGTCACCGGATCGGGCCGGACGATTGGCCAGGCTTTGAGCGAGCATCCCGATGTCGACATGCTGTCCTTTACCGGATCGACATCCGTCGGACGCTCATGTGTCCACGCGGCCGCCGATTCGAATTTCAAGAAGCTCGGCCTGGAATTGGGCGGCAAGAACCCCATCATCGTTTTCGCCGACAGCGATCTCGAGGACGCGGCCGACGGCGCGGCCTTCGGCATAAGCTTCAACACCGGCCAATGCTGCGTCTCGTCGAGCCGAGTCATCGTCGAGCGCTCGGTTGCCCGCGAGTTCGAGGAAATCCTCGCCGCCAAGATGGCCAAGATCGTCGTCGGCGATCCGCTGCAAACGAAGACGCAGGTCGGCGCCATCACCACCGACGCGCAGAATTCAACCATCCTGAGCTATATCGACAAGGGCAAGGCCGAGGGGGCAACCCTGGTAACCGGCGGTGAAACCCTGGACCTTGGCGGCGGCCAGTATATTGTGCCGACGCTGTTTTCCGATGTCACGCCCGCAATGTCGATTGCTCGCGACGAAATCTTCGGGCCTGTCCTGTCGTCCTTCCATTTCGATTCCCTCGAGGAGGCGATCGGCCTTGCCAACGATACCGTCTATGGCCTGGCTGCCAGCGTGTGGACCAAGAACATCGACAAGGCGCTTGTCGTGACGCGGCGCGTGCGCGCCGGACGGTTCTGGGTCAACACGATCATGGCCGGAGGACCGGAGATGCCGCTTGGCGGGTTCAAGCAGTCCGGATGGGGAAGAGAGGCCGGAATGTACGGCGTGGAGGAGTACACCCAGGTGAAGTCCGTCCACATCGAAATCGGCAAGCGCTCGCACTGGATCAAGTGATGACGACAGGTTTCGACTATGTGATCGTCGGGGCCGGCTCGTCAGGCTGCGTGCTTGCCGCGCGCCTGTCCGAGAATCCCGCCGTCAGGGTCTGCATCATCGAGGCCGGTGGCAGGGACAGCCATCCCTACATCCATATGCCCGTTGGCTTCGCCAAGATGACCACCGGGCCGCTCACCTGGGGACTGGTGACGGCCCCTCAGAGACATGCCGACAATCGCGAGATCCCCTATGCGCAAGCAAAGGTGCTGGGCGGCGGGTCGTCGATCAATGCCGAGGTCTATACCCGAGGGCACGAGACCGACTACGACCGCTGGGCGAACGAGGAAGGTGCGGACGGCTGGGCGTTCAAGGACGTCCGGAAGTATTTCCTCCGCTCCGAGGGCAACAGCATACTCTCCGGCAGGCTCCACGGCACCGACGGACCGCTCGGCGTGTCGAACATACCAGATCCGAACGTCGTTTCGCGCGCATTCGTCCAGAGCTGCCAGGAATACGGACTGCCCTATAATCCGGACTTCAACGGCGCGAAGCAGGAAGGCGCCGGCATCTACCAGATCACGACGCGCAACAACCGCCGCTGCTCGGCTGCCGTGGGCTACCTCAAGCCTGCCCTGAAGCGCCCGAACCTTACGCTGATCACAGGGGCGTTGGTCCATCGCATCGTCTTCAAGGGCCGCCGGGCCGTTGGCGTCGAATGCTCGGTCGGCGGCTCGCTGAAAGTGGTAAACGCCGACAGCGAAGTGCTGGTTACCTCGGGGGCGATAGGCACGCCGAAGCTGATGATGCTGTCCGGCATCGGCCCTGCCGAGCACCTGCGCCATCATGGCATCGAGACGATCCAGGATCTCCCGGGCGTCGGACAGAACCTGCACGATCATTTCGGCATCGACATCGTAGCGGAGCTGAAAGGCCACGATTCACTCGACAAGTACAACAAGACGCACTGGATGCTGTGGGCCGGCATCCAGTATATGCTGTTCAAGACCGGGCCGATAACGTCGAACGTGGTCGAAGGCGGCGCCTTCTGGCATTCCTCCGGGGACCATGCGGGAGCGGTTCCCGATCTGCAGTTCCACTTCCTGGCGGGAGCAGGCGCGGAAGCGGGCGTGCCGTCGGTCCCGAAGGGATCGTCCGGCATCACTTTGAACAGCTACACGCTGCGCCCGAAATCGCGCGGGAGCGTGACGCTCCGTTCGCCGGACCCGCGCGACAATCCGGTCGTGGATCCCAATTTCCTCGCGGACCCCGACGACCTCAGAGTGTCGGTCGAAGGCATCAGGATCAGCCGCGAGATATTCAATCAGCCGTCGCTGCGCAAATTCATCAAAGAGCTTCGGTTCCCCGACACGAGCGTGCGCTCGCAGGCAGACTATGAAGCCTATGCGCGACGCTATGGCCGTACCTCCTATCACCCGACTTGCACCTGCAAGATGGGAAAGGACGCGATGTCCGTGGTCGATCCTCAACTGCGGGTGCACGGGTTGGATGGCATCCGCATCTGCGATAGCTCGGCAATGCCGTCCCTGGTCGGCTCAAATACCAATGCGGCGACAATCATGATCGGTGAGCATGCGTCGGACCTGATCCGAGGCAACCGCTAGAGCAATTCCAGGAAAGGTGTGAGCGGTTGGGCTCGGCGACTTCGCCGTAGCCCTCCGTCCGGAATTGCGCAAAAAGGGATAGAGCGGTTCGCCGTTTCCGTGAAGCGGTGAAACACTCCAGCGTTGCCGGTCACCCCGGATCTGATCGCTCTCCCTGTTCGTGCTCTCAGGCGTCGAAATCCGGCGCATATGGGATCAGCCGCTTCCCCACAACGCGATAACCGACGGCATTCATGGCGTCGATGCGGCCCATGTCGATACTCGACAAGGTGAAGTCCATCACGTCGAAATTCGAGCGGATGTTGTCTGGCTTTGTGGACATCGTGTTGATCGGCAAACCCTTCTGCAGGATCCAGCGCAGCACGACCTGGGCAGCCGACTTGCCGTATGTCGCGCCGATCTCGGCGAAAAGCGGATGCTTGAAGACCTCGCCGCGCGCGACCGAGCAGTAGGACGACAGAGGGATACCCGTTTCACTCGCGGCCGCCAGCAGCTTGCGCTGGTCAAGAAGCGGATGGAATTCCACCTGATTGGTCACGAGCGGCACGCCGGCGATCTGCCTCGCCTGCCGCATCATCGCCGCTGTGTAGTTCGAAACTCCGATGGTGTTGGCGAAACCTTGTTCCTGCGCCTCCTGAAGCAGTTTAAGTGAGAGCTCGATGTCGCCTCCCGGCGTCGGCCAGTGAAGCAGCAGGATGTCGACACGATCCAACTTCAAATCCCGCAGGGACTGTTCGACGGATGGCATGAACCGCTCGCGCGAGAAGTTCTCCACGGTGACCTTTGTCGTGACGCAGAGCTCGTCCCGGGGCATGCCGCTCTCGGCCAAGGCCAAGCCCGTGTCGGCTTCATTGCCATAGGCCTGAGCCGTGTCGAACGCGCGGTAGCCTGCGTCGATCGCAGCCGCGATCGCTGCACGCAGCGTATCCCCCTTAAGAGGGAAAGTTCCAAACATCCGCTGATTCGTCTTCTGGAACATGATGTTCATCGAAATCCTCCCACTGGTTGCCGACGGCGCGGAGCTTGCTTTGAAAGCGGCGGGCGGCTATACAGATATAACTATCTAGTTACTTATTGCCAAGCCCTATGGAGAGGAAACGTGAGCAAGGTCAGGTCCGCAGCGCAGGCCGTCGCCGCGATACGCGACGGAGCGACGGTCGCGGTCAATTCGTCGTCCGGCCTCTTGTGTCCGGACGCAGTGCTTGAAGCCATCGGCAAACGCTTCGCGGCGGAGGGAGCGCCTCGCAACATCACCACAATCCACCCGATCGCCGCCGGCGACATGTTCGGCACCAAAGGGGTCGATCATATCGCCTTGCCGGGCTTGCTCAGCCGCATCATCGGAGGCTCGTATCCCTCGGGACCAACGAATGCCGAACCGCCGCTGATCTGGCAGCGTATCCTTGCCGAGGATGTGGCGGCCTGGAACTTCCCCTCCGGCATCGTGTTCGACATGCTGCGCGAGGGCGCGGCGCACCGGCCTGGCGTGTTGACCAAGGTCGGCATGGACACGTTTGTCGATCCGGCGCTCGAGGGCGGAGCCATGAACGCCGCCGCGCTGAAGTCGCCCATCGTGCGGCGCGTGGAATTCAACGGCGAGACATGGCTGCACTTCCCGCCCCTCCAGCCGGATGTGGCGATCATCCGCGCGACCACGGCGGACGAGAAGGGAAACCTCACCTTCGAACAGGAGGGAGCGATCCTCGGCGCGATGGAGATGGCGCTTGCCGCGCGCAACTGCGGCGGCATCGTCATTGCCCAGGTCAAGCGCGTCGCGGCCCAAGGCTCATTGCGGCCGCATGAAGTGCAGGTTCCCGGCATCCTGGTGGATTTCATCGTCGAGGCGCCGGATCAGTTGCAGACAACGGGCACCGCTTACGATCCGGCCATATCGGGCGAGTTGTTCCGGCCACTGCATACCTTCCGCACGCCTGAATACAACGTCTCCAAAGTCATCGCGCGCCGCGTCGCGCAGGAGCTTCGAGCGGGCTGGGCAGTCAATATCGGCTTCGGCATCTCGGCCAACGTGCCTCGCATCCTGATCGAGGAAGGCCTGCACGGCGCCGTCACCTGGGTGATCGAACAAGGGCCGGTGGGCGGCGTGCCATTGCTCGACTTCAAATTCGGCTGTGCCTCGAACGCGGAAGCCTTCGTCGCCTCCCCGCACCTTTTCACCTACTTCCAGGCCGGAGGCTTTGACTGCTCCTTGCTGTCGTTCCTCGAAATAGGCTCCGACGGATCCGTCAACGTCTCGCGTCTTTCCTCGACGCCGCATCGCACCGCCGGCGCCGGCGGTTTCGTGGACATCACCGCGCGGGCGCGTAAGATCGTGTTCTCCGGCAACTTCAACGCCGGCGCGAAGATGCGGCTGGAGAATGGAAAGCTGGTCATCGACAAGGAAGGCAAGGTCGCCAAGTTCGTCCCGAAAGTGGACCAGGTCAGCTTCTCGGGACAGCGCGCCGTCAGCCAGGGCCAGGACGTCACTTATGTGACGGAAAGGTGCGTCATCCGCCTGACTGCCGACGGCCTGGTCGTCACCGAAATAGCCCCCGGGCTCGACCTCGAGCGTGACGTGCTGCGGCAGGCGACGTCTCCTCTCGCGGTCTCGCCGGGTCTCAAGCTGATGGACGCGGCGCTGTTCCTCGACCAGCCGATAGGATTGCGGCTGTGAGCGATCCCCGTCTCGACCTCAGCTTCGACGGCGCGATCGCCCGTATGACCATCCGCCGGCCTGAAAAGCTCAACGCGCTCGATGCCGCGATGGTCGATGCGCTCGTGCCGCTATGCAGAGCGGTGGAGCGTTCCGCGGCGAAGGTGCTGATCCTGACCGGCGAGGGCGAGAAGTCGTTCTGCGCGGGCGGCGACGTCGCCGCCTGGAGCGTGCTCGGCGCCGAGCAGTTCGCGCGTCACTGGATCCGCGACGGCCATGCCGGCTTCGATGCTCTTGCCAGGCTTTCGCAACCGGTCATTGCCGTCCTCAACGGCCATTGCCTTGGCGGAGGCCTGGAGCTTGCGGCCTGCGCCGACTATCGGATCGCCGAGCGCCACGCCCGCATCGGTCTGCCTGAAACCAGCCTGGGGATCATACCCGGCTGGTCGGGTACCCAGCGCACGGCCCGTCGTTTCGGCCCGCAATTGATCCGGCGCATGTCGATCTTCGGCGAAGTCTATTCCGCCGACGAGGCCTTGGGGCTATTGCTTGTCGATAAGGTCGTCGACAAAGGGCGCGGCCTGGCCGCGGCCGAGGACCTTGCCGCTATCGTTGCAGGCCGGTCTGCCACAGCCACGGAACTCGCCAAGATGCTCGTCAATGCCGCTGAAGGCGAGGAACGGGAGCGTGTTCTGGATGCGTTTGCCGGACGTATCGCCGCCGGCAGCGAGGATCTTCGGGCGGGCCTTGCCGCCTTCCGGGAAAAGGGCCGCCGGTCGGGAGACTAATCTCGGGCCGGTTTGAACGCGGTGAAAGGCTGTTTGCCAGTGGGCGGGCAACCCCTCAAACGGTTCCTTTTTTGCCTGGGATGCTTGCAAGACTGCGAGCGTTGCTCCTTGTCCGGCCTCTGTCTTCAACAAACAGTGCGAAAGCGCTCAACGCAGGCGTCCAGGACGTCTTCGGGATCGCGCTTCCACCAGTTCCGCGCCGAGAACACCTCCACCTCGCACGGCCCGGCATAGCCGGCTGCCTCCACTGCAGCGCGGATAGCCTTCAGGTCGGCCACGCCGTCACCCATCATGCCGCGGTCGAGCAGCACGTCACGTGTCTGCGCCAGCCAATCGCAAAGGTGATAACCGAAAATGCGGTTCGACCCGGCCCGCAGCAATTCGTCGGCCAGCGTGCGATCCCACCAGACGTGGTACACGTCGACCGCGACGCCCACATTGGGCGCATCGACGGCAATGCAAAGATCGACCGCGTCGCGCATCGTCACCAGGCAGGACCGGTCGCCGCCGTAAACCGGATGCAGCGGCTCGAGAGCCAGGCGAACGTTTCTGGCCGCCGCGTAGGGAGCCGCTTCGGCGACACGATCCGCAACCAGCTTGAGGCTTTCGCCGACGCCTTTCGTTCCCGGCTCGACCCCACCGCAAACGATGGTCAGGACAGGCGCGCCGAGACCGGCAGCCATGTCGATCGCGGCGCGGAAATCGTCCATGATCGCTGCGCGGCCGGGCAGCGCCAACGGGCCGGTGAGATAAGGCGCGCGGCACAAGCCGACGACGCCGAGGCCGGCCGCGCGAACCCGCTCGCCTATCTCGACGGCGCGGCTGCCGATTTCGCGGCGCCAGAAGACAATGCCGCGCAGGCCGCGCTCAGCGCATGCGTCGAGCACACGCTCGATCGACCAGCCCGCGCCGTGACCGTCGAGATTGTGGCCGAGCGTCGCCGTGTTGAGCGCCAGCGCGGAATGATTCCTCGTGAAGTCACGCATGGTTCTGGTCAGAGACCATAAAGGGCAAACAGCTTGCGCATGCGTGCGGCAGCCAGTTCGGTATCCGCCAGGAGGCCGCATCCGTCGGCCAGCTTGAACACCTCCACGAAATAGGGCAGCGGCCGCATCGAATGGGCGCCCCCAAGCATGATGAAATGATCCTGGAACCCGTTCAGCCAGGCAAGGAAGACGACCCCGGTCTTGTAGTATTGCGTGGGCGCTCGAAAGATCAGCCGCGCGAGCGGCACGGTCGGATCCAGCGTCGCGTGGAACCCTTGGGTATCGCCCCGGCCGAGCCGGTCGATGGCGTAGGCGGCAGCCGGCGCCAGAGGGTCGAAGATACCGAGAAGAGCGTGCGAGAACCCCTGCTCGTCACCCGCGATCAGTTCCGGATAGTTGAAGTCGTCGCCCGTGTACATCTTCACGCCGGCGGGCAGGCGGCGGCGCATCGCGATTTCCTTCTCCTTGTCGAGGAGGGAAATCTTGATGCCGTCGATCCTGGCGGTGTTGTTTCCGATAATTGCCAATACCGTCTCGAGCGCATCCTCGAAGCGGCCGGCCCCCCAATACCCCTTGAGGGCCGGATCGAACATCTCTCCCAGCCAGTGCAGGATCACCGGGCGGTCGCAGCGCGCGAGCACATCGCCATAGACCGATACATAATCGTCGGGCGAACGCGCCACGGCCGCCAGCGCCCGGCTGGCCATGACGATCAATCTGCCGCCGACCTTCTGGATGGCCTCGATCTGTTCGAAATAGGCACGGCGGACATCGTCGAGCGTGCGTGCATCAGCCGGTCCGAGCTGGTCGGTGCCGGCGCCGTTGAAGACGAGCGCGTCGGGCAGCTCGCTTCTGGTCCTGCGGATCAGCTCCAAGGCCGAAGGCCAGTCGAGACCCATGCCGCGCTGCGCGGTGTCCATTGCTTCGGCGATGCCGAGGCCGAGCCCGTGAAGGTGGCGCCTGAATGCCACCGTGGCCTTCCAGTCGATGGCGGCGGGACCGCCGGGATCGCTCGCGCTGAAAGGATCCGCCACCACATGGGCGGCCGACAGCACGGTGCGTGCCGCTTCCGGCGGCAATCGCGCGGCGGGAACCGCCTTGCCCTGAAGCCTATAATCGGAAAGTTTGCCCGCGGTATCCGGCAGCTGGATGATCATGGCGTTCTCCCTGGCGTTGCGCCGCGGTCAGAACCGCGGCACCAGCATGCCCGCGTCGACGGCAATGACATGGCCTGTCGTATATGGCAGCTCGCCCGTGGCGAGCGTCGCCATGACGCGGCCGACATCTTCCGGCTTGCCGAGGCGGCGGATCAATGTCAGTCCCTCCTCGTCGATGCGGCGCCGGTAGGTTTCGCTGACCGCCTTGGTCATGGCGGTCTCGATCAGGCCGGGCCTGATGTCGTAGACGGCGATGTTCTCCCGGCCGAGGCGCACCGCGAAGACCTGGCTCACCATGGCGGATCCGGCCTTCGACACGCAATACTCCGAGCGCGGTTCCGCCACCGCCGTGGCATTGGAGGACGAGACGTTGATCAGGCTGTAGAAGCGGCCGTCATCGCGCTTGCGGGCGACCAGCCGCCTGGCCCAACGCTGGGACAGGAAGAACTGCGCCTTTGTGTTGATTGCCTGGCAGCGGTCATAGCTCTCCTCCGTGACATCGAGCGGGTCGCCACGCGAGATGACCGACACGCCGGCATTGTTGATCAGCGTCGACAGGGGACCGATGGCGGCCTCGGCGGCTTCGAGCATGCCTTCGTGGATGCCCGGATCGGCGACATCGCCCGCAACGCGCGCGACCGGAACGCCGAGCGCGGCGACCGCCGCTTCGGCGGATTTCAATTCCTCGTCATCGACCGGACCGTTGAGCGCCACGCCGAATCCGCGCCGGGCAAGCTCCAATGCAGCCGCCAGTCCGATGCCGCGGCTCGATCCGGTGACGAAAGCCGCGTGACGCGATCCGGCCATCACGCCCGGGCTCCGTGCTTGAGGAGCTCGCGGGCGATGATCATGCGCTGGATCTGGTTGGTGCCTTCATATATCTGCGTGATCTTGGCGTCCCGATAGAGGCGCTCGACCTCGAAGCCGCGTATGTAACCGGAACCGCCGAAGACCTGCACGGCATCGGCGGTGCGAGCCACGGCTATGTCTCCCGCGAAACATTTGGCGATCGAGCAGGCCTTGGTTGCGTTTTCCCCCGCATCGATCTTCTCGGCGGCGCTGCGCACGAGCAGACGCGCCGCCTCTATGTCCTTTGCCATGTCGGCAAGCAGCCATTGCACGCCCTGGAAGTCGGCAATCGCCTTGCCGAACTGGCGTCGCTGCTGGGCATAGTCGACCGCTGCCTCGAGCCCCGCTTGCGCGATGCCGACGGCCAGCGAGGCGATGCCCACGCGTCCCTTGTCAAGCACGCTCATCATCATGTGGAAGCCGCGGCCTTCTTCTCCCAGCAGCGCTTCAGGTCCCAGAACGACGTCATTGAAATTGAGCGCGCCGACCTGGCTGGCCCGCTGACCCATCTTATGTTCCTTCGGGCCGCGCTCTATTCCCTTGGCGTGCAGGTCGACGATGAAGATCGACATGCCGCGATGGCCCGCAGCCTTGTCGGTGCGCGCCAGCACGAAACCGACGTCGGCGACCGGCGCGTTGTGGATCCAGATCTTGCCGCCGTTCAGCCGCCATCCGTCCCCGTCGCGCGTCGCGGCGGTACGTATCCCAGAAACATCGGTGCCCGCTTCGGGCTCGGTTATGCAGTAGGCGGCCTTCTTCTCGGCGCGCATGGTCGGACCCAACCACTGTTGCCGCTGCGCCTCAGTGCCATGCTGAACCAGCAAGGTGCTGATCAGCTCGACGAGGCCGCACTGATCGGCGACGGATGCATAGCCGCGCGACAGCTCTTCCATCACCAACGCATAGGTAAGCGTGTCGAAGCCGGGGCCGCCCATGGCCTCCGGGACGCCGATCCCGAAGAGACCGAGCTCACCCATCTGCTCATATATCTCGCCGGGGAAGCGCTCGTCCCGATCAAGCGCCTCGGCAACCGGACGAATGACGTCCTCGGCAAACTGGCGCGCCATCTCGCGCACCTGCTGCTGCGTTTCGCTCAGCGGCACGGCCGACCTCCTATGTAACTATCTAGTTACTACTATGCTGGAATCGCCACCGGCGTCAAGCGGCGGGCTTCGCATCGCCATGCGTCGCCGTTACAAGCGCTTGCGACGCTGCGTGAAACTGAATACAAATAACCAGATGGTTACTAATGGAGGATATCATGAAGCCGTCTGACAAGCGCGTATTCGGCCGGTCCGGCCTCAACGTTACGGCCTTCGCGTTCGGAACCGCTCCTATCGGCAATTTCCTTCAGCCCATGGAAGAGCAGACTGCGGATGCCATGATCCAGACCGCCTGGGACGCCGGCATTCGCTTCTACGACACCGCGCCGATGTACGGCCACGGCCTTTCGGAGTTGCGAACCGGGCATTCGCTTCGGTGGAAGAAGCGCGGCGAGTTCGTCCTCACCAGCAAGGTCGGCAGGGTGCTCAAGCCGGCAAAGCGCTCGCAGATCGACTTCGCGCCGTGGTCGAACGCCGCGCCGAACACCATGGATTTCGATTACTCCTACGACGGCACCATGCGGTCGTTCGAGGATTCGCTGCAGCGCCTGGCGCTCGAACATATCGACATGCTTTTCATCCACGACATCGATCGGTTCACCCGTGGAGACGAGCAGCCGGAGGTCTTCCGGCAGGCGATGGACGGCTGCTGGCGGGCGTTGGAGAAACTGCGCTCGCAAGGCGTCGTCAAGGCGATCGGCGTTGGGGTCAACGAATGGGAAGTTTGCCACGAGGCCCTGAAGCAGCGCGACTTCGACTGCTTCCTGCTGGCGGGCCGCTATACGTTGCTGGAACAGGAAGCCCTCGACAAGTTCCTGCCGCTTTGCGTCGAACGCGGCGCGGCGGTGCTGGTTGGCGGCGGCTTCAATTCCGGCATCCTGGCCACAGGTGCCGTTCCGGGCGCCAAGTACAATTATTCGCCGGCGCCAAAGTCCATCATGGAGAAGGTGGCGAAAATCGAGGAAATCTGCCGCGCGCATGGCGTCCCGCTGCCGGCCGCCGCCTTGCAGTTCGTGGTGGCGCACCCGGCCATCCCGTCCTTCTGCGCCGGCACACGTACTGTCCAACAACTTGAGCAGAACCTGGCCTGGTTCAGTTACCCTATCCCTGGCGAATTCTGGCACGACCTGAAGAAGGGCAGGCTGTTGCGAGAAGACGCTCCGGTGCCGGCATGAGCGTCGACACCAAAGGGAAATCGCTCACAGGCTTCGGGTTGAGCTATGAAGACGTGGAGGTCGGCGACCATTTCGAAACGCCTTCCAGGGAAGTGACAGCGGCCGTCATCGAGTCGTTCGCCGAAATCACCGGTGACCGGTTCGAAATCCATATGAGCGACGAGGCGGCACTCCGGCATGGTTTTCCGGCGCGCGTGGCGCATGGCCTGCTTGTGCTGTCTCTTATCGATGGGCTGAAGAACAATGCCGTTGCCCGGTTCCGGGCGGTAGCCTCGCTCGGCTGGACATGGCGGTTTTCAGCCCCGGTGCTCGCTGGCGACACCGTCAAAGCCGAGGTGACGGTCGCGGACAAGCGGACCACTCGCAATCCCGCCCGCGCGATCCTTTGCCTGCGATTTGTCGTTCGCAATCAGTGGGGACGGATCATGCAGGAAGGCGACAACCAGTTGATGGTTTATCGGCGAGATATGGCTTGAGAGAACCCACCCCTACCTCATCAACGCCATTGACGAGTCGATGAATAAGCACCTGGGCCTTGCCGGCTCGGCTCGGCTCGGCACGTCGCCTGCGAAACCGGAGCGCTTTCTTCTGCCCTGCCCGGTCGAATGGCGATGGATGATCGCAGCCTGCATGGCGGTATACAGACCAACGACGAGAATCACGAAAAGGAGATCACCGTCGAAAGGCTGGCGGCACTGGTCGGCGTGACCCCGCAGCACCTCGTCTCGTCCTTTCGCAAGCATATCGGCGTGACCCCCGGTGCGCTACCTCTGGCAGGTCCGCGCCCATCACGGCCATTCGCTGCTGCTGCGGACGGGGCTGTCGATTTCGGAGATCGCCTATCAATGCGGCTACAAGAACCCGTTCCACCTCTCGCGGCAGATTTCGGACCAATTCGGCATGTCGCCACGCGACGTTCGCGCCAACAAGGGCTACCGCCTGGCCAGCGACATCGCCGAAGGCGCCGCCGACACCGCCTATGGCATGGCCCTGCCCGACATGAATGTGATCGTCGGCAAATAGCCGAGCGGCAGCCCTCGCAAAACTGCACCGGCGGCGCGATCGAGCTGCGCTGGCTCGACTGCACCGCCGGTCTTACGCCGTTGCTTGGAAGGCACGGTAGTTTGGGAACACAGAACCTTCGGCGCGGCGTATCTTGCGCAATTCCGGACGGAAAACCGCACGCTTTTCCTGGAATTGCTTCAGTAAACCACGACGCTCCTGATCGACTTGCCCTCATGCATGAGGTCGAAACCCTTGTTGATGTCCTCGAGCTTCAGCGTGTGGGTGATCATCGGGTCGATCTGGATCTTTTTCTCCATGTACCAGTCGACGATCCTGGGTACATCGGTGCGGCCGCGCGCGCCGCCGAAGGCGGTGCCCATCCAGCTGCGGCCGGTGACCAACTGGAAGGGACGGGTCGATATCTCCTGGCCGGCGCCGGCAACGCCGATGACGACCGACTTGCCCCAGCCGCGATGCGAAGCCTCCAGCGCCTGGCGCATCACCTTGGTGTTGCCGGTGCAGTCGAACGTGTAGTCGGCGCCGCCGATCTGGTCGGCGCCGCGCTTGGTCATGTTGACCAGGTAAGGCACGACGTCGCCGTCGATCTCCTTCGGATTGACGAAATGCGTCATGCCGAACTTCTCGCCCCAAGCCTTCTTGTCGTTGTTCAAATCGACGCCGATGATCATGTCGGCGCCGGCAAGGCGAAGCCCCTGGATGACGTTGAGGCCGATGCCGCCGAGGCCGAAGACGACCGCTGTCGCCCCTTGCTCGACCTTGGCGGTGTTGATGACCGCGCCGATGCCGGTCGTGACCCCGCAGCCGATGTAGCAGATCTTGTCGAAGGGGGCGTCTGGATTGACCTTGGCCACCGCGATCTCCGGCAGCACGGTGAAGTTGGAGAAGGTCGAGCAGCCCATATAGTGGAACAGTTTTTCGCCCCCGATCGAGAAGCGCGACGAACCGTCGGGCATCAACCCTTGCCCCTGCGTGGCGCGGATGGCGGTGCACAAATTGGTCTTCCTCGACAGGCAGGACGGGCACTGCCGGCATTCGGGCGTGTAGAGCGGGATGACATGGTCGCCCTTCCTGACCGAGGTCACGCCCTTGCCGACATCGACGACGATGCCGGCGCCCTCATGGCCCAGGATCGCCGGGAACAGGCCTTCCGGATCGGCGCCCGACAGCGTGAACTCGTCGGTGTGGCAGATGCCGGTCGCCTTCACCTCGACCAGCACCTCGCCCTCGCGCGGACCTTCAAGGTCCACCTCCATGATCTCAAGCGGCTTTCCGGCGGCAACGGCTACGGCGGCACGCGTTTTCATTTTTCCCTCTCCCGATTTGGTTGGCCGAAGCGAGCGCCCGGCTTCGTGGCTTGAAACTTATGCGGCGGCTCTGGCGGGCCCGGCCGGAAACACGCCCGACATGACGACAAAGCCCTTGATGCGCTTTACGCGATCGCACCAGCGCCGGATCGCCGGATAATCCTGGCGTGGAATACCCCCCTCTTCCGAGAGCATGATGTAGGGAAAGCAGGCGATGTCGGCGATCGTCGGATGCGCCGCCGAACAGATCCATCCGCGGCCCTCCTGCTCGCCGAACCAGAGATGCTCATCGAGGATGCGGAACAACCGGTGCGCGCCGGCGCGCGCGGCCTCGATGTCGAAATCGTAGAACAGCGCATCGTGCAGGCGGGCGGCCGAGGCCGTCCCTGTGATGCCGTCGGCAAAGGCCAGCCACTGGCTGATCTCGCCGAGCAAGGCCGGATTATCCCTCGGGTACCATGTGCCGGACGGGTCGTATTTCGACGCCAGATAGACAAGGATCGCCTGCGCGTCGCGCAGGATCAGCCCGTCGTCGTCGATTACCGGCAGTTGTCCCAGCGGATTGAGCTTCAGGAACCATTCCGACTTGTGCTCGCGTCCGGGATAGAAGTCGACCGGCACGGTTTTGTGGTCGATGCCGAGGAAGCTCATCAAAAGCCGCAATTTGTAGCAATTGCCGGACAGCTCGTAATCGTAAAGCGTGATCATCGGTAGCTCCTAAGCAATTCCAGGAAAAGTGCGTAGCGGTTTTCCGTTCGGAATTGCGTAAAACAAACAGTTAGATATCCAGCACGAGGCGCGCCGATTTGGCGCGCGAGACACAGGTCATGATCTTCGTTCCAGCCTTGCGCTCGGCGTCGTTGAGATAGACGTCCTGATGATCGGGCTCGCCTTCGATCACGGTCGCGACACAGGTGCCGCAAGCGCCCTGCTCGCAGGACGACGGCACGTCGATGCCGCTTTCGCGCATCACCTGCAGGATCGTCTTGCCGGCCGGCACCTGCAGCGTGACGCAGGAGCGCGCCAGCGCCACCTCGAAGCTCGAACTGTCATCGATCTTGTTGGTGTTCTTGAAATACTCGAAATGCACGGCGCTGTCTGGCCAGCCCTGCTTTGCCGCGATCTTGCGCGCCGCCTCCAGCATCGGGCCTGGGCCGCAGATGTAGAGGTGCATGCCGTTCCGGTAGAGGGCAAGCACGCGGCGAAGCTCGGCGCCGGTCGCGTCCGGCGACAGTCCGAGATGCGGCTTCAATGACTCGCCGAGCAGCTTCAGGCGATCGGCGAAAGCAAGATGTTCTTCGCCCTGCGCGAAATAGTGCAGTTCGTGCGTCAGATCCTGGTTCTTCAGCGCCTGCGCCATGGCCAAAAGCGGTGTGATACCGATGCCGCCAGCGACGAAGATCGTCTTGATGGCATCGCGGCGCAGCGGGAAGTTGTTGCGCGGCTCGGAAATCGCCAGCACGTCGCCCTCCCGCACCGTCTCGTGCATGCATTTTGAGCCACCCTTCGAATCCTTCTCCAGCTTGACGCCGATGGTGAAACTGTCGGTTTCGCCGGGTCCGTTGGTGATCGAATATTGGCGGATTTCGCCATTGGGCATATGGACGTCGATATGCGCGCCGGGCTGGAAGGTGGGCAGGATGCCCTTGATTGGCCGCAGCTCGAAACCGGCAATGCCGTCGGCCGTCTGCCACTTCCTGGCCACGGTGACGCGCAGCGCCGCCTTGCGGCCATGCGCGGTCAATTCCGGCATTTCAGCAAGCTCAGCCGACACCCGTTCGTAAGTCGGCTCGATAGGCGCCGGCGCTGGTACGTTGGCCACATTGCGCTCGACCTCGTCGCGGAGCTTGGACAGCCGTTCGTTGTGGTGGCGCAGGATAGCGATGCGCGCAGACCCTTCAGCCTCATGGTCGAGAACGCCGCGGATGACCGAACGGTTGGAATCGACCGGCTGGACAAAGAACACGCCAAGCGTCTCGGCGCCACTGTCGCGCGAGCGCAGCGCCACGGCAAAATCCTGAGCGGCCTCGACGGCTATTTCGGCGCCATTGCCGCCGATCGCGCCACTCGGTTGGAAGCGATAGGCCTTCAACGCCTTGGTAATCTTGTCGGCCGGCGCGTTGACCGGGATGCCACGCAGGGCCAGCAGCTTGCCCTCGGCAAGGCCTGCGACATCCGGCACCTCGCCCAACGCCTCTTCCGAGGACCAGACCAGGCCATAGCGCTCGACCGCCGGATAGGTGCGGTTGGTGATGGTGCGGGCCGGCGCGTCGGCCGGATGCGCGGGGATATAGGTGCAGCCGGCGGTGCGGTTCGAATAGCGCCAGCCGTGATATTGGCACTTCAGCTCGCGGCCGTCATTGATGCCGATCGACAGCCTCACGCCGCGATGCAGGCAGCGGTTCTCCCAGATGTTGACGTAGCCGTCATCGGCGCGCCAGACGGCGAACTCGCGGCCGAGCAACTGGCCATGGAACACATGGCGGTAAGGCAGATCATGGGCAGCGGCGATCGGATGCCACTGGCTTTTGGCTACTTCCAGCATTCGTCGTCTCCAAAAAATGTCTTGCTCAGGCCGCCGCGGGAATGACCCCGTAGGTCACGCCCTTCTGGCTAAGCCAGCGCCGGTAGGCGATCGCCGATTTGTCGGCGCGGATCGGGGTTTCGGCGCGTGGATCGAGCGGCAGGCGCTTCGGCACCTGGTTCTCCAGGATCGGCTTGTCCTGGCCGAAGATCGTCTGCTGGAAGCGCTTGATGACCTTGTCTTCGCTGTTCTCGTCCAGCACGCAAAGCAGCATGTGGGCGCGCACATGCTCCTGGTCGACCGGCTGCAGGAAGATGGCGATCACATCGCGCCGGCTCTCGTCGACCGGGCTCGATTTATAGAGCACCGAGCAATAGGGATGCGGCACGCGGTAGACATAGTCGACGTCGGCTCCGCCGTCGGACGCTGTCGAAGCCATCGGCTGGAAGAAGCGGCAGCGTGTCGCGAGAATCTCGTCACGGTCGACCGATATCTCGACATCGTATTCCTTGACCTCGGTGTGCGGCTCGGCGCCGAGAATGTCGGTATGCACATAAGGGAAGTGGCCCATGTCGAGAAAGTTCTCGATGGCGCGCGGCGCCGAGACGTTGACGCCGAAAGTCGCCGCGTTGAGCCGGCGACGGTCCGGTTCGGCATATTCCGGGATCGGGAAGAGCTCGGCCGGAGGCGCGCCCAGCGAGGTCCAGACATAGCCATAGGCGTTTTTCGCCGGCAGCCTCTCCGCAGCTGTAATCTGGTCAGCCCGCTGCATATCGGGCCGCGAGCGCCAGACGATCGGCGAACCATCCGTGCCGACCTCGAAACTGATGCGCTCTTCGAGCAGCACGGTCTGCTGGGCGATACCAGGAACGGCCTCGGCAATCGCGCCAATCGGATGCCAGAGATCGAGGACCACGGGGTCCGTGCATTTCGTCATCGCATTATCCTTCGGAATATCGGCGGCCATCTGTCAGATCCGCGCCGGTATGGCGCCGTAGGTGACGGCGCGGTCGCGCAGCCAGCGGCGGTAGGAAACCGAGACGGCATCGGCCCGGATCGGCGTTTCGGCGCGCGGATCGAGCGGCAGGCGCCTCGGCACCTGGTTCTCCAGGATCGGCTTGTCCTGCGCGAAGATCAGTTGCATGAAGCTGCGCACCGTCGCCGCCTCCATGCCTTCCTTGAGGTAGCAGAGATAGGGATGCGCGATGCAGTTCTCTTCATCGACCGGCTGCACGAACAGCGTGATGACGTCGAGACGATGCTTCTGGATCGGATTGCTCTTGTAGAGCGCCACCGTATAGGGCCGGATCACCTTGTAGATGTAGTCGACGACGAAGCCTTCCTTGGCGTTGGGCGATGCCACAGGCTGGTAGAATTTGCACTCGGTCGCCAGTACTTCGTCCTGCGCGGTGATCTCGACATTGTAGGGCGCCACCTCGGTATGCGGCTCCTCGCCCAGCCATCCGGTGTGGACGAAGGGGAAGTGGCCCATGTCGAGAAAATTCTCGACGGCGCGCAAGCCGGAAACCTTGACCGCGATGGATCCACCGCTGACGAGGTGTCGGTCCGATTCGTTTGCCTCGGGGATGTAGACGATATCGCGCCAAGGCTTGTCGAGACAGGCCCAGACGAAGCCGTAGCGCTCGGCCGATTTCAGCGCGGCGCCCGTGTCGTCGCGAATGACCTCGACGCTCCCCGAGCGCCTGCGTACCACAAGATCGACGCCAAGCAGGCGTGTTGCAAACGGCTTTTCCTGGGGGAGCGATTCCTGGTCGGCGACGATGTGCCAGTCGTTCAGGAGCTCTCGGTCGACGCAGTGGGTAGCCATCGGCATCCCCTCCAACTCGGCTAGCCCTTCACCATGAACCTAGCCCGGCGTTTCGACAGGACGAAAACACAAGATTGGATATCAATCAACGATTTTTTGTCAGCCAAAACTCATTTTTGTGTTGACAGGTTTCGATGATTGACCTCCGATGTATGAAATTCTGAATCTGGGATATGCCGTGTCCTGGCGGCGCATGTCTTCACTACGGAAAGCCTGCTGATCATGTCCTCGAACCCGCGGAGAACCGCGCCTTGAGCAGCCGTTCCCAGACGATAGCGGATATTCTGACGCGCGCCATCATCGACCATCGGCTGGTGCCTGGCTGCAAGCTCGGCGAGCGCGAGCTTTCCGAGATTTTCGACGTCAGCCGCATCGTCGTGCGCCAGGCGCTGATACGGCTGGCCGATGACGGACTGGCACAGATCGAGCGCAATCGCGGCGCTTTCGTCGCCAAGCCGAGCATGCAGGAGGCGATGGAGATCTACGATGCGCTGACGCTCGTCGAACAGGGCGTGGCCGCCCAGCTCAGCGATCGCCTCGGCCCTGCCGGATGGGCGGAGCTGCGCCAGCATGTGGAGCGCCAGCGCCAGGCGGTCGCCGCCGGCAACGACGCGCTGGCCGACGTGCTCGGCCAGGAATTCCATTCGGTGTTCGTGCGGCTCAGCCGCAACAAGGTGATGCAGGAAATCCATGCCCAGCTCGTGCGCCGCACCACATTGCTGCGCTCGCTGATCACCGCCGATTTCGACTACTGCAATCTGCTCGACGACCATTCGCGCGTCGTCGACCTTCTCGAAAAGGGCCGGCTGAAACAGGCCATGGACCTGATCGACACCCATCACCGCGCGGTGGTGCGCGGCTACATCATGGATCGCGAGGTCTACGCGGAAATGACGCCGGCCGAGGCGTTGGCGCCCTACCTCGACGGCCGGGCCGACAGCGCGGCTCCGATCGCGCCGCGAGCACCGACACGCCCATCCGGGAACGGCAACGGCACAGCGCATGTGCATGTCCATCTCCCCAAGCAAGATCCGGCACCGAAAAGCCGGGCATCCGCTAAAAAAACCAACAGAGGGTTACCAGCATGAACGACCTGACAAGGCGTGGATTCCTGAAATACAGCGGCGCGCTGGGTGCGGCGCTCGGCACCGGCGGACTGAGCACCATCGCCAGGGCCGACGACGTGCTCAAGATCGGCGTCGTCTATGTCTCGCCGATCGCCGAGATCGGCTGGACCAAGCAGCACAGCCTTGGCGTCGAGGCGATCAAGTCCGCGTTCGGCGACAAGGCAAAGCTCACCGTCATCGACAACATCTTCATGCCGCAGGATGCGGAGCGCGTTTTCCGCGAGCTGGCCAGCGCCGGCAATCAGCTCATCTTCGGCACCAGCTTCTCGCACGGCACGCCGATGCAGAAGGTGGCGCCGCGCTTCCCCAAGATCGCGTTCGAGCATTGCTCGGGCATCGTCCACCTCGCCAATCTCGGCACCTTCGAAGCAAAGTATTATGAAGGCACTTTCGTCGCCGGCGCGGCCGGCGGCTATATGTCGAAATCAGGCAAGATCGGTTTCATCGGCGGCTTCCCGATCCCCGACATCGTCGGCCCGGCCAACGCGCTGCTGCTCGGCGCGCAGAGCGTCAATCCGAACGCCACCTGCAACGCCATCTTCCTCAATTCCTGGTTCGATCCGGGCAAGGAGAAAGAGGCCGCCAAGACGCTGCTCTCGCAAGGCTGCGACGTCATCTGCTCGATGACGGATACGGCGACCGGTGTTCAAGTCGCCGGCGAAGGCGGCGCGTGGTCGATCGGCTATGCCAGCGACATGTCGAAATTCGCCTCGGGCAAGCAGTTGACGTCCTTCGTGCTCGACTGGACCAGCGACTATGTCGGCGCCGCCAAGGCTGTCGCGGCCGGCACCTGGAAGCCGGAAGTGCGCTGGGACGGACTGGCCGCCGGTGTGGTCAAGATGGCGCCCTACAATGAAGGCATCCCGGCCGACAGCAAGGCCAAGCTGAAGCAGTTGGAAGCCGATATCGGCAGCGGCAAGGTGCATCCGTATGCCGGCGAACTGAAGGACCAGGACGGCAACGTCAAGGTCGCGGCTGGATCGGTGCTCGACGACGACGGCATTCGCGGCATGAACTGGTTCGTCAAGGGAATGATCGGCAAGCTGAGCTGATCAGCTTCATAGACCCCGGGAACGCCGAGGCTCTTTCCTCGGCGTCGCCCTCCTGGTTCCCGTCCAACCCCGCTGCAAGCCCGGCAGGACCCGCCATGCATCCGCGACTAGAATTGCGCAATATCTCCAAGCGCTATCCCGGCGTCATCGCCAATGACGACGTCTCATTGACGATTCAGCCCGGCGAAATCCATGCAGTGCTTGGCGAAAACGGCGCCGGCAAATCGACCCTGATGAAGATCATATATGGTGCGGCGCAAGCGGATTCCGGCGAGATCTATTGCGACGGCAAGCTGATCACCGCGCACAACCCGGCGATGTCGCGCGCGCTCGGCATCGAGATGGTCTACCAGCATTTCGCGCTGTTCGAATCCGTCTCGGTGGTCGAGAACATCGCGCTCTCGGCAAGCAGCGCCTTCGACCTGCCCTCGCTCGCCGAGAATATCCGCGAGCTGTCGTTGCGCTACGGCATGCCCATCGACCCGCATCGCCAGGTGCACGACCTGTCGGTCGGCGAGCGGCAGCGCGTCGAAATCGTGCGCTGCCTCTTGCAGGCGCCGAAGCTCCTGATCTTGGACGAGCCGACTTCGGTGCTGACGCCGCAAGCCGTGGTCAAGCTGTTCGACACCCTTCGGCAGCTTTCGGCCGAGGGCTGCTCCATCGTCTATATCAGCCACAAGCTCGACGAGGTGCAGGAGCTCTGCGATATCGCCACCGTGCTGCGCAACGGCAAGGTCACCGGTACGGCGCGGCCGAAGGAAACCACCTCGCTTGAGCTCGCCCGCATGATGGTCGGCTCGAAACTACCGGAAATGCATGTCAGCCCGGCGGCGCCGAGCGAACGGCCAGTGCTCGAGGTCAGGAACCTGTCGGCGAGCGCCCGCGACCATTTCGGCGTCGACCTGAAGGATGTGTCCTTCAACGTGCATGGCGGCGAGATCGTCGGCCTGGCAGGCGTCTCCGGCAACGGCCAGGCCGAGCTCATCGCGCTGCTCAGCGGCGAGCGCCGGCACGCTCAAGGCGGCGCGATCAAAATCAGCGGAATGCCCGCGGCCGCATTGCGGCCCGACGAGCGCCGCAAGCTCGGCCTCGCCTTCGTTCCGGAAGAGCGGCTCGGGCGCGGCGCGGTGCCCTCGCACACGCTGTGGGAAAACGCTGTACTGACCGCCCATCGCGTCGGCACCGTGCGCAAGGGCCTTGTCGACCGCCGCCGGGCCAGCGCCTTCGCCGCCGGCATCATCGATCGGTTCAAGGTCAAGGCCAACGGGCCGGGTGCGACGGCGCAGAGCCTGTCCGGCGGCAACCTGCAGAAATTCATCGTTGGCCGCGAGATCGCGCTGGCGCCGAAGCTGCTGCTTGTCTCGCAGCCGACCTGGGGCGTCGATGTCGGCGCAAGCGCCTTCATCCGCCAGACCATCGTCGACCTCAGCCGCGCCGGCACAGCGGTGTTCGTCGTTTCGGAAGAGCTCGACGAGCTGTTCGAGATTTGCGACCAGCTGCTGGTGATCTGCCAGGGTCGCGTTTCGCCGCCGCTTGTCCGCGCAAGCACCGACCGCGAAGAGATCGGGCTTTTGATGACTGGACGAACGACCAGCAACGACCAGAAGGGGAGTGGCAGCGTTGCACTTCAGGATTGAACAACGGCCGGAGCCCTCGGCCGCGATGCGCATTGCCGCACCGTTGCTGGCGTCGATCCTGACGCTGATCGTCGGCTCGATCTTCTTTGCCTCGCTCGGGCACGATCCGCTGCCGACGCTCTACGCCTTCTTCGTCGAGCCGCTGAGCTCGATGAACGGCCTGTCGGAATGGCTCTTAAAAGCCTCGCCATTGATCCTGATCGCCTGCGGGCTGGCGATCGGCTTCCGCGCCAATGTCTGGAACATCGGCGCCGAGGGGCAGTTCACCTTGGGCGCGGTTGCAGCCAGCGGTGTCGGCCTGTTCTGGCCGAACCCCGAGAGCATGCTCTTGTTGCCGCTGATGTTTCTGGCCGGCATGGGCGCGGGAATGGCTTGGGCCGCGATCCCCGCCTTCCTGCGCTCACGGATGAACACCAACGAGATCCTGGTCACGCTGATGATGACCTATATCGCAACGCTGTTCCTGTCCTATCTCGTGCACGGACCGTGGCGCGATCCGGCCGGCTTCAACTACCCGCAGACGGCGCTGCTGCCGGCCGCGGCAATGTTTCAATCCTTCGATCCCGCTTACCGGCTGAATTCCTCCATCTTCATCACCGTGGTCGCCGTGCTGTTGATGTGGCTGTTCACCGACCGCAGCTTTCTCGGCTACAAGATGTCGGTGAGCGGCGCAGCCCCCCTGGCGGCCCGCTATGCCGGCTTTCGCGAATCCGCCGCCGTCTGGATCGGGTTGCTGGCGGGCGGCGCCGCGGCCGGCGTCGCCGGCATGGCGGAAGCCGCCGGGCCGCTCGGACAGCTCTCGCCGCAGATTTCTCCCGGCTACGGATTTGCCGCCATCATCGTCGCCTTCATTGGACGGCTGAACGCCTTCGGCATCGTGCTCGGTGGGCTATTGATGTCGCTGCTCTTCCTCGGCGGCGAAGGCGTTCAGATGACACTTGGCCTGCCCTCGGCGCTGACGCGCATCTTCCAGGGCATCCTGCTGTTCTTCCTGCTCGCGGCCGACTTCTTCATCTTCTATCGCATCCGCATGGTGCGGCCGGCCACAGACACCCATGCGATAAAAGCGGCGCGGTAGCGGGAGACATCGGATGGAACTCTTTATCGCCATCTTCACAGGCACCGTCATCGCCGCCACGCCGCTGATCTTTGCAGCGCTTGGCGAGCTCGTGGTCGAGAAATCCGGCGTGCTCAATCTCGGCATCGAAGGCATGATGCTGATGGGCGCGGCGCTTGCTTTCTGGGCAGTGACCGCCGGCTGCTCGATGCCTGTCGCGATCATCGCCGGCGCGCTGGCTGGTGCCGCCGCCTCGCTGTTGTTCGGCGTGCTTGCCCTGACTTTCCTCACCAACCAATACGCGGCCGGCTTGGCGTTGGCGATCTTCGGGTCTGGCGTGTCGGCATTCATCGGTCGCGGCTTCGGCAGCGATCCGATCGAAGCGCTGCATGGGCTCAACATCCCGATCCTGTCCGACCTGCCGCTGATCGGACCCTTGCTCTTCCGCTTCGACCCGCTCGTCTATCTGGCACTCGCAATGTTCGTCGTCATCAGCTGGTTCCTCTATCGCACGAAGGCGGGCCTCATTCTGCGCACGATCGGGGAATCGCCGCAGACCTCGCATGCCATCGGCCATCCCGTAATCCGGATCCGCTACATGGCGGTGCTGTTTGGGGGGCTGATGGCGGGCCTTGCAGGCGCCTATCTGTCGGTCGCCTACACGCCGCTCTGGGTCGAGAACATGACCGCCGGCAAGGGCTGGATAGCGCTGGCGCTGGTGGTGTTCGCGACATGGCGGCCGCTGCGCGTGCTGCTCGGCGCCTGGCTGTTCGGCGGCATGACGATCCTGCAACTCCAAGGACAGGCGCTGGGCCTGCAGGTGCCATCCGAACTGCTGTCGGCCCTGCCCTATCTGGCAACGATCGTGGTCCTGGTGCTGATCTCACGAAACCGCCAGATGCTGGCGCTGCATTTTCCAGCCTCGCTGGCAAAACCGTTTCGCCCGGCGGGTTAGACAGTCCACCACCGCACAACGGGAGCCGGTCGCAAAGCGAGAGCGTAAAGTGAAGCAGGATCGGGAGCATGGCAGGACTTCGGCTCGGGTACTTTTTGCTTCAGCCGGGACGAGTTTCGGTGACGGCGCGCGGCGGCATGCGCGGCAGCGGCATGAGCCGGATGAAAGGCGCGACCAGCGGTGCGTTTGCCTGGTGAAACGACGCCACCGGCCGCGGGCGGCAACCATGACCAGGATCGACGCGACCTAGGGGAACGCCAGCAAGCTGGTTGGAACGGCCGCGCTGACGGCGATGCCGCATTCGCCCCGGAGAACTCACCGGTTCTGGTGAAGAATGGTTTCGGCGGAGATGAAACCCCAGGTCAAATTGGGGCCAAGCGTCGTGCCGGCTCCAACCGCGCGCGTGCCGATCGGGTTCGCCATGGCAAGCCCGGCTGCGTAGAGTCCGGGGATGATCGAGCCGTCCGGCCTCAGCACCTGTGCCCTCTCGTTGGTGCGCGCGCCGCCCTTGGTGCCCAGGATCGAGCGATTGACCGTCATGCCGATATAGGGAGGCTTGTCGATCGGCTTCAGGCGGTTTTCAGGACCGTGCGCCTTGTAGTCTTCCCAGCCGTTCTCGCCGCGCCTGAAGTCCTCATCGCGTCCCTTCACGCAAAAGCTGTTCCAGCGAGCGATCGTCTCTTCGAGAGCCGATACCGGTAATCCCAGCTTTGCCGCGAGGCCGCCGATCGTGTCTGACTTCTTGATCCACTGCCGCTCGTAGGACGCGTACCAGCGGAAGGGCAGAGACGTCCTCAGGAAGCGATGATCGCCTATCAGGTAACAGGGCAAGTTTACCGGCGCGCCGTCCGGCCCGCGCGCGTCGATCGCCTCGCCGATGTTGAAATCGTTCTCGCTGACAAAGCGTCTGCCATCGCGGTTGACGACGATCGAATGCGGTTCGGCCTGAAAGGTCATGGGCAGGCCATGCGGCTTGCCCTGGTAGAGCGTCGGCAGGCAGGGATAGACGTTCGCCTGGTCCATGCGATCCAGCTCCGCGCCGACGGAAGCGGCAAGCTTCTGGCCGTCGCCCTCATTGGTGGGAGGACTGCCGATACGATCCAGGGCGCCGGGAAAATGCCGCGCCCGCATCTCCGCATCCCATTCGAATCCTCCCGTCGCTATGATCACGCCGCGCTGGGCAAGAAGTTTCGTCCGCCGGCCCTCGCGCTCCACCTCGGCGCCGATCACGCGAGAGTCCGTGTCCTGGATCAGACCCACGGCGCGAGTTTCCAGCCAATAGGTGACACCTGCATCGAGGCACCCCCTGATCAGCCCGGTCATGAGGGCCGTACCCTGCCCGCCGGAATTCGTCAGCCGCCGCCAAAGCAGCTTCGGCCAGAGCCTGAGGCCGGCGCGGATGGGGTGGTGATAGAGATCGGTATCGACGATCTCCTGGTAGCTGAAGCTGTGCGGCAGGGTGGAACGGCGCAGCCGCGCCGCGAACTTGCCCAGCATGCGGCGGCTGAGCGGCAGCGGCGAAACCATCCGGCCGAAAAGCTTGCCGCCAGGCGCTTCGGCGAAGGGGTCCGGCTCGTTGACCAGTCGGAAATCCAGAGGCGTGCTGTCAGAAAGGAAACGCAGCATATCGGGAGCCGCCCTGACGAAGGCGCTCCAAAGCGCATCTTCCTTCAGCGCCCAATCCTGGGGAGACACGGCGCGCAAATAGGTCAGCGCATCGTCCCGGCTGTCGGCGACGCCGGCATCCGCGGCCAGGTGATTGGCGGGTATCCAGACCCCCGCGCCGGACATGGCCGAGGTGCCACCCAGCCATTCGCTCTTTTCGATCACCAGCACTTTGAGGCCACCCTTGGCCACCCTCAATGCCGCCGAGCAGGCCGCCGAACCGGAACCGATAACCAGAACATCGAATTCGCCCATTGGTGTTCCCCAGACTGTCATCGCGGCGTCACTATAGGTGCGGGAAATTAAATCTGTCTACTATTGTGTCGACACTTTTTGCGTTATACGTTCCGTCGGGTGAGCGGCATGCACCCGCACGATAATCTCAAGCGCTTTTCGACAGGCAGAGCCATGGATGATACCCACCTTCCGCCAGTTCCATCCGGCATTCATATCTCCGGGTCCGAAACGCGCGAAAGCTACTGGCAGCCGGTGCCGGCGAACGGCCATATCGACGTGGCGCTCGCGCCTCATATCGTCGGCATGGAACACCCGTTCGCGCTTGGCACGCAATCGGTGGCGCCTGGCGGCTATGTGCGCGAGCACACGCATGAGCGCAATGAGGAAGCGATCTATGTGATCGAGGGCCGCGGCCGCGCCGTCGTCGACGGCAAGGAGCATCCTCTAGGTCCCGACAGCGTGGTGTTCCTGCCGAAGAATGTCAGGCACATGTTCATCAACGATGGCGAAACGCAGCTTCGCTGGCTCTGGCTGATCGTGCCCAACGGGCTCGAAGACTTCTTCCGCCTCATCGGCAAGCCGCGCAAGCCGGGCGACCGCGTGCCCTCCAACTTCCCACGCCCGGAAAACGTGCTGGAGATCGAGCGCAGGACCGTCTTCGGCGCCGATCTCACCGACAAGTTCGATCCCGTGAGCCGCGGCTCCTGAAGACGCCGGATGACGACGCTCGGCCTCATCGGCTACGGCGCGATCGCGCGTGACATCGTCTCGGCCTTTCCGCCGGACGCGGTCGATTGGCTGGTGTTGCTGCGCGAAGGCGCCAGCCCCGAACTGCCGGCGAATGTCAGCGCGGTCACCAGGGTCGAGCGGCTGATCGAGGCAAAGCCGCGGGCTGTGGTCGAGGCAGCGGGCCAGGGGGCAGTGGCGACCTACATACCTGCCTTGCTCGAAGCCGGAATACCAACCGTCGTGGCATCGGTCGGCGCGCTTGCCGATGCCACGCTTCACGCCCGGATCGCCGCCGCCGGCCGCAGCGGCGGCGCGCGCCTTATCCTGCCGGCGGGAGCGCTGGGCGGCCTCGATTACCTGCGCGCCATAGCGGTCCTTCCAGACGCGCGGGTGCGTTATACCTCGCGCAAGCCACCGGCGGCCTGGGAAGCCGAGCTCGCCGCGCTTGGTCTATCGGCCGAGCGAGATGCCGTGACGCTCTTCGAGGGCACCCCCGCCGAAGCGGCATCCGCCTACCCGAAGAACCTCAACGCGGCTTTCGCCGTGGCGCTGGCCGTGGACGAGGAACGAGTCACCGTGCGGGTGATCGCCGACCCGAGGGCGACCGGCAACAGCCATGAAATCGAGGCCGAGAGTGCCGCCGGCACCGCCTTCTTCAGCATGGTCAACGCGCCCTCGCCCGTCAATCCGAAGACTTCGGCACTGACCGCGCTGAGTCTCGTCGCCGCTCTGCGCGATCTGCTCGACATCGACCCGCCCGAAACGGGAGGCCGCCGCTGATGGCCTTCTTCGTCGCCGCCGATGGCTGCCGCATCCACTACGAAACGTTCGGAGCGAAGGGGCCGCGCCTCGTCCTCATCCCGGGACTCGGCGGCGACGGACGATTCTGGCCCGGCGTCGTGCGCCTGCTTGAGGCCGACTACCGCCTCATAGTCACCGATCATCGCGGCGCGGGCCGCAGCGACCGCCCGGACGGCCCCTACTCCGTTCCGCTCATTGCCGGCGATGTCGCGGGCCTGCTGGCGCAGACGGGCGGGCCGGCGCATGTCGTGGGGCATTCCACGGGCGGCGCCGTCGCGCAGATGCTTGCCCTCGACCATGCCGACCTCGGGCTGAGCTACACGATCAGCAGTTCCTGGGCGAGAGCAGACGCCCGCTTCCGCACGCTCTTCACCGCCCGCGCCGAACTGCTCGAAGCCGGCATGGCCGAGACCTACCAGCGCCTTACCCATGTTCTGTGCCACGAGGCTTCCTATCTCGCCACGCATGCCGCCCAGCTCGAGGCCGCGGTTGTCACCGCCTCACGGATCCTTGCTCCGCTGCACGTCGCCGCGGCGCGCCTGCGCATGCTGCTCGACCACGATTGCCTCGATGATCTCGCGGGGATTGCCGCTCCGGTGCAGGTGGTCGCCGCCACGGGCGACGTGCTGACCCCGCCCGCACTGACACAAGCCATTGCCGCCGCGATACCGGGCGCCCGATACGCATCCGTCGACGGCGCGCATTTCCATCCCCTCGCCAGGCCGGAAGGCATTGCCGCCGTCATCCGCCGTTTCATCACCGAAGCCGAGCAGCAGATATCATGACCGCCGACATCGTCCCCGTCCTAACCGATCCGCGTCTCAAGCCGGGCCCAGACCTGCTCGCCGAGGGCCGAACGATGGCGCGCGACTGGCGACTCGGGAGCTGCAGTTTCCTCATCGAAACGGGAATGCCGTCCGAAGCCGCGTGGAAACGCAAGGCGGCAGCGGAAGGGCGCGTCATGCAGCATGCTCACATCGGTTTCCGCAGCGTCGACCGCACCATCGCGGCGATCGGCGAAGTGCATGAGCAATGCCGCAAGGCAGGTGTCAGGGTCGATCGTTTCGGCATCACGCTGGACTGGTCGATGGGTTATCCGCAGGCCATGCGCGCCAAGGCCGCGCGCGGCACAGGCATCGTGCTGACCGGTCCGGAGGATTTCGCGCGCATCACCAATGCCGCTTCCGCGGCCGCGCATTTCGGAGACTTCATGCTCGGCCTGCCGGGCGCCGTCGAAAACACGCGTGCCGCGATCGCGGCCGGAGCGACGGCCATCGGCAATCTCGGGCAGTATTTTACCTTCCGCCTGCCCTACTGGGACGACGACGTGGCGACAACGGAGGCGACCGTCATCGCGCTCGGGCTGATCGCGGCGCAGGATGCGGAGATCCTGGTCCATTCGAATCTCGACGACGGATTCGCCGGGCTTTTCATCGACATGGCCTGCGCGCTCGGCATGGTGCTGTTGGAGAAGCACATCGTCGAGACGCTGATCGGCGCGCACCTTGCTCATTGCTACGGCCATCACTTCAGCGACCCGCTTTCGCGCACCGCCTTCCACGCGGCACTCGTGCGGGTCACCGACACGCCGGGCACCATGATCTTCGGCAACACCGTCTCCTACCAGTCGACCCCTGCAGGCAATTACGCCAGCCTAGCGAGCTACCTGATGGCCGACATACTCGCCATGGGGCGCTGGCCTTCGGGCCATGCGATCAATCCCGTGCCGGTGACGGAGAACCAGCGCATTCCCGACGTCGACGAGATCATCGACGCGCAGACATTCGCCCACAGGTTGACGCTGCACGCGCCTTTCTACGACCCGGTCTTCGACTGGTCCAAGACCGAGGCGATGGCCGACGTGCTCGTCGAAGGCGGGCGACGCTTTGCCGATGCCGCCCTCGCCGGAATCGCCGAACGAGGGATTGATGTGGACGACCCTGCCGCGCTGATGCTGGCCATCCGCCGCATCGGTCCGAAACGCCTGGAAGCGCTTTTCGGCCCAGGTGCGACGGGTCCCCGCGGGCGTGTGCCGCTGATCCACGCCGAATGGGCGCGAGAGCTCAACCACAAGGCGGTAACCTGGGTGGCGGCTCAGAAGCGGATGGAGGCGGCAAGAAATCTCACTGTCTGCATCGGCACCACGGATGTTCACGAGCACGGCAAATATCTCGTCGAACAGGCGCTCGAAGGTCTCGGTGTCGCCATCGTCGACGCCGGCGTCGCCGTCGACCCGGAAGCGCTCGTCGCCCATGCCGCCGAAACCGGCGCGGACGCCATTGCGGTCAGCACCTACAATGGTGTCGCGCTGCGCTACGCGCAGGCTGTGAAGGCCGCGATGGCGGCGCGCGGACTTTCCTTGCCCGTGCTGATCGGCGGACGGCTGAACGAGGTGCCGAAGGATTCGAATTCAGGCCTGCCGGTCGACGTGACCAAAGATATTGCCGACCTCGGCTGCCTCCCTTGCGCCGACCTCGACGAGATGCTCTCCGCCCTTCGTTCCATCGCGCCGGTCGCCTGAGTCCTCTCCTTTTTCGAACTTGTTTCGCCACATCCTGCAGAAGCACTTGCAAAGTGTCGACACTTTTGTATTTAATTTCGGCGCGCAACTGGGGATAGCCCGTGAAGAACACTCCGTCCGTCGAACAGCATTTGGATATCTATCGTCGGATGCTGCTGGTACGGCACCTCGAGGAGAGGCTGGGCGCGCTTCACAAGGAAGGCCGCACGCGTGGCCCTATCCATCGGTGCGACGGCCAGGAGGCTGTGGGCGTTGCGGCCACGGCTGCCCTGGAAGCCGGCGACAAGGTTGCCACCACCCATCGCGGCCACGCCGTCTATATCGGCAAAGGCATGGCCATGCGCCCAATCGTAGCCGAGATATTCGGCAGGGCGACGGGCGCCTGCGGCGGACGTGCCGGACATATGCTTGTGGCCGATGCCGAAAAGGGCGTGATCGGCGGCAACGCGATCGTCGGAGCCGGTATCCCCGCTGCTGCCGGCATGGCGCTGTCGATGCAGATCCTCGGCACGGGCAATGTCGCCATGTGCGTCTTCGGCGACGGCGCCGCCCAGACGGGCATCTGCCATGAGGCGATGAACATGGCCGGGCTGTGGAAGTTGCCGGTCGTGTTCGTGCTCGAACACAACCAGTTCGGCCTGACCGTTCCATCCGATGTCCAGTCGCCGGTCGCGGATCTGTCGATCCGCGCTGCCGGCTACGCGATGCCGGCCGAAATCGTCGACGGCAACGACGCGGTCGCCGTCTACCGCGCCGTGGCGGCGATGGCGGAGAGGGCGAGGCGTGGCGAAGGTCCCGGCATGGTCGAATGCAAGACCTATCGCGTCGAAGGTTTCTCGACATCCGATATGGGCGGCTACCAGAAGCCCGAGGATATCGCTGCCTGGAAAGCGCGCGACCCGCTGATCATCTCCCGCAAGGCTTTGCTAGGCGATGTCGGCGAGGCACGGCTCGCCGACATCGAGGCCGCGGCCAAGGCCGAGACGGACGAGGCGTTCGAGATCGCCCTTTCCGACCCGATGCCCCAGTTCCTGGTCGACGAAGCCTGCAATCCTTACAGCGAGGCGCGCTGACATGGCGATGATGCGATACGCCGAGGCCCTCAACGCGGCGCTGCGCGAGGAGATGCAGGCCGATCCTTCCGTTTTCCTGTTCGGTGAGGACATCGGCCGCTACGGCGGCGTGTTCAAGGTGACGAAAGGGCTGATGGAGGAATTCGGTGAAAAGCGGGTGCGCGACACGCCGATCTCGGAACAAGCGCTGACCGCGATGGCGGTGACCGCAGCCATGACCGGCACCCGGCCAGTGCTGGAAATCATGTATGCCGACTTCATACCGCTGTCGCTCGATGCTTTGGTCAATCAGGCATCGATCTACAACTATATCTGGAATGGCCAGGTGAAGATGCCATTCGTCGTGCGCACCCAGGGCGGCGGCGGCGCCGGCGCGGGCGCGCAACATTCCAAGGCGCTGGATTCCATGCTGGCTCAGATACCGGGCATCAAAGTGGTCGCGCCGTCGACGCCGGCCGATGCCAAAGGCATGCTGAAGGCCGCCATCCGCGACAGTCAGCCGGTCATCTTCCTCGAGCACAAGCTGCTCTACAACATTCGCGGCGAGGTTCCGGAAGGCGACGTGATCGTGCAGCTTGGCAAGGCGGCAACCGTGCGCGAGGGCAGCGACATCTCGATCTTCGCCACTTCCAAAATGGTGGTTGAAGCGACAAAGGCGGCCGACCTGCTGGCCGCGGACGGCGTTTCGGCGGAAATCGTCGATCTCCGGTCGCTGCGCCCCCTTGACGTCGACGCCATCGTCGCCTCGATCGCGAAGACGCACCACGCGGTGGTGGTCAACGAGGGCTGGCGCTTCTGCGGCTACGCCGCCGAGCTTTCGGCAACGATCATGGACCATGTCTTCGACGAACTCGATGCTCCGGTCGCGCGCGTGACGCTGCCGGACATGCCGATCCCCTATTCCGAGCCTCTCGAAACGGCGATGCTGCCGAGCGCCGAGAAGATCCGCGCTGCCGCGCTGAAAACCTTGAAGTGACGGAGGCGGCAGATGGCAACCCATCCGATCAGCATCGACAGCGCCGGCGGCGAGTATATGGAAGCCGTGCTAGTGATTGCCTGGGCGGCCAAATCCGGTGACCGGATCAAGGCTGGCGATCTGATCGTCACCGTCGAGACGGCCAAGGCGGCGACCGAAATCGAGGCCGACCGTGATGGCTGGCTAGCCGATATCTATTTCACCGAGGGGCAGGAGGCGCCGGTGGGCGCCGTGCTCGGCACCATCTCGGACGAAAAACCGATGGCGGGCCAAGCGGCTCCAGCAGCAACTACCGATCCCCTCTCCGTGGCCGACGCCCCTCCGCCCGCCCGCCAGGCTGGCACCCGTGCGATCGCAAGCCCGCTTGCCCGTCGGCTTGCGGCGGCCGCGGGGCTGGACCTGTCGACCGTCCCGGGGACCGGTCCAAGGGGACGCATCAAGAAGCGCGACATTGACGCCGCACTCGCCGGGCGTTCGGATCGGTCCGGCGGCATCCAGGCGGAGCCGGCCGCGTCCCCGGCATCGCCCGCCGCCACGCCGGCGACAGCGCGGCAAACGGCGCCGGCAGTCCTCATCCACGGCTTCGGAGCGGACCGGTCCGTTTGGCGGCAGGTCGTGCCTTTGCTCGAACCGGGTGTTGCGACGATCAGCCTCGACCTGCCCGGCCACGGCGCGGAGGCCGCGCGGCCGGCAAGGAGCATCGAGGAGATCGCCTTCGCCCTTTCCGACCGGCTGGAGGCCATGGGCGTCGGGGACGCCCATCTCGTCGGCCATTCCCTGGGCGGGGCGGCCGCTCTTGCGCTTACGCGGCTCGGCCGTCTCACCATACGCTCCGTGACCCTTCTCGCCCCGGGCGGTCTCGGCCCCGAGATCAATGCCGGCTTCATCGCCGGGCTTGCGCGCTCGACCACCGTCCAGGCGCTCGAGCGCTGGCTGGCGTTCATGGTGGGCGATCCTCGGGCCCTGCCGGCCGGCTACGCGCAAGCGGCGCTGAGGCAGATGGAAAAAAACGGCAATAGGGATGCGCTGGCCTCAATGGCCGAAGCGCTGTTCCCAGATGGAACGCAGGGCTTCGACCTGACGACCGCTCTCGCCGAACTTGGCGTGCCGACACGGCTCGTGTGGGGCAAGCTCGACCGCGTGGCGCCCGCCGCCCATGCCGCCCGCGCGCCCGGCTTCGCCGCCGTTCACCTGCTCGAAGGCGTTGGCCACGTACCGCAGATCGAGGCGCCGGCACTGACGGCCAGGCTTATCGCGGAGACGGTGCGAAGTTGCGGTTGAGACGACCCGCGCGTGCCGCGCCGGCGAAGCCGAGCCGGACAAGACTTCTCCGGCGTCGACGAAGCCGGAACAGGAACCAGAAGGAGTGACCGAGATGATCTTCGACCACCGCACCTATACCGCCCGCCCGAACAAGCTGTCCCATTTCCTCAAGCTCTACGAGGATGTCGCCCTGCCCATGCAGCGGCATTATCTGGGAGAGCCTTTCGGCTTCTTCCAAACCCACATCGGCGATCTCTCCCGGACCGTGCACTTGTGGAAATACGAGAGCCTTGCCGACCGTGAGGAGCGTCGCGACCGCATGGAAGCAGACCCGGAATGGCAAGCCTATCGGCGCAAGGTGATCGAGACGGACTATCTCCTCGACATGCACAACCAGATCCTGAAGCCGGTTTCGTTCTTCAACCCCGGCAAGTGATATGCAGCTCGTTTTCTCGGCCGAGGGCAAGGCCTGGCCTATCCAACTGAACGGCGACGCCCTGCGCACCCGCCGCTCGCTGCTGGCCGCCCTACCCCTGCGTTTGCAACTGCACACGCCTAAGATCGCCGGCAGCCATATCTACTGGCACGCCCCCTTCGTCGAGGACGTGGAGGGCGCGACCCATGTGCTCGACGCCAAGGCGGGGGCCTTCATCTACTGGCCGGTGCGGCAGTTCCTGGAAATCACCTTCGCACCCCTCCAGGCCGAGACGGCGGAGATCACCGTGCTCGGCCATCTCGATGCGCCGGTCGAGGGCATCGCGGAGCTCGCCGCGGTGCTCAAGCGGGAACAGGGACGCCGCGTCATCGACGGGACCTTGGCGCTGGCCGACGGAGGGACTGGGGAGGCGCCGCCGGCATCGACGCTTGCACACGACATCGTGGCCGGACGCAAGGTGATCTGGGACCGCATGCCCGACGACATAGCCCGTATCACCGCTTCGCGGGCCATCATGCATCCCGCCGGACCTGTCTTCACCGCGGAGGCGGAGGCGCGCGTCCTGCACGAACTGCTTTGGTGGATCCGCTCCGAGCGGGCAAGCGTCGACGAGGCTGTGCTGCGCCAGACGGCGGCGCTTGCGCTGAACAAGGCGGCTACGCGGCTGCGAGACTTCTGCCATCTCGAGGAAACGCCGGCGCTGCTGTTTCGTCTCGAGAAGGCGATGGAGGAGCAAGTGCCTTTCGACCCGCTTATCAATGAGGCGATCCTCGTCGCCGGCCGTATCGGCGCCTGGCTCGACCTGCTCATCCCATGGAACGACCTCAACGAGGCATTCCGTGCCGCGCTCGATGGAAGAAGGGTCTGAAAATGGACAAACTGACCATCGGCGTCGTCGGGTTCGGCGTCATCGGGCAGCGCTGGGCGGCTTGCTTTGCCCATGCCGGTCACGACGTGCGCGTATATGATCCGGTGGAGCGGCGAGAGACAGTCCTCCACGAAGTCCTGCCGGCGCTTGCGGCAGACCTGGACGGCTTGAAAGGTCCCGCGCCCGCGGCGGGGGCAATCAGGCTTTTCCCGACGATGGCCGAGACGCTCGAGGGCGTCGACTTCGTGCAGGAGAACGGTCCGGAAGACCTGTCGCTCAAACGACGGCTGCTTGCCGAGATCGAAAACCATATCGGCGACGAGGTCATCGTCGCCTCTTCCTCCTCCGCGCTGCTCGTCTCCGACATCCAGGCCGAGTGCCGCGTGCCTGGCCGCATCGTGCTTGGTCATCCGTTCAACCCGGCGCATCTGATGCCGCTCGTCGAGATCGTCGGCGGCAGGGCGACCGATCCGCAGGCAATCGCGCGGGCGCGCGCCGTCTACGAAGACGTCGGCAAGAAGCCGGTCACGCTCAACAGGGAAGTGACGGGCCATATCGCCCTGCGCCTGATGGGCGCGATGTGGCGCGAAGCCATAGCCTTGGTGCGCGACGGCGTCGCGTCGGTCGAGGACATCGATCGGGCATTCATGTACGGACCAGGACCGAAATGGACGTTGCAGGGCTCGTTCATTTCCAACAGCCTCAATGCCGACGGCATCGAGGACTTCCTGCGCAAATACGGTCCCACCTATCAGGCCATCTGGGATACGCTGCTCGAAGCCAGGCTCGACGCCGACACGATCCGGGCGGTTTCGGCGTCGACGGGCGCGGCCACGCATGGCCGCGGCCCCGAGGAACTCAGGGCAGCGCGGGACGCCGGGCTGGTCGGCATCCTGAGGACGGTCGCCGAACACGGCGCGCTTTGATCATAGCAGCTTGGGAGGACGCGCATGGACTATCGCACCGCTCTCGTCACCGGAGCCTCCAAAGGCATCGGCGCGGCGATCGTTGAGAGTCTCGTGGCGGAAGGGCTGACGGTTTATGCGCTGGCGCGCAGCAACGACGCGCTGCTTGCCTTGCGGGAGCGGCTTGGGCCGCAGATCAAGCCCATTGCAACCGACGTTCGCGATGGCCAAGCAATCATGTCCGCGCTGGGCACCGCCGAAATCGACGTGCTGGTCAACAATGCCGGCGGCTTGGCGACGGTGCGCCCCTTGCATGAACAAAGCGCCGAAGAGACGGCGGAGGTGGTGGAACTGAATCTCACCGCGCCGCTGCAACTCATCCGCCTTCTCCTACCCGGTATGATCGCGCGCAAGCGCGGCCACATCTTCACCCTGACCAGCACGGCGGCCAGCGGTATCTTTGCCGGTACGACAGCCTATGGCGCGGCAAAGGCCGGCCTGTCGCAAGCGGGCCGCATCCTGCGCTTCGATCTTGCAGGCACCGGCGTGAGGCTGACCGAAATCGCACCTGGACGCGTCGAGACGGATTTCTACCTCAAGGCCTTTGACGGAGACCGCGAAGACCTGCGCAAGCGCATGTATTGCGAGCAGCGGCCATTGCGCCCGGCCGACATTGCCGCCGCGCTTGTTTCAGCGCTGCGGATGCCTGACCATGTCGACATCGCGGAATTGACCATCGCGCCAAGCGAACAGGCGGCCGGGGGCCAGAAATACCCACCGCCGCCGCTACGATGACTAGCCTGGCATAGCCGCTTCTATGTATCGGCGGGCCCGCCGGTCAGCTTCGCGAGAACCGCCATGCAGGCCTCCTCCCAGGCCATCGGCACCTCGCGCGCCGAGAGAACCTGCAGTCCCCGTTCGGTGATCCCACCCGGCGTCACCAATTCCTGCAGCATCCGCTCCATCGGGTCTCCCTTTTCGGCGATCAGTCGCCCAGCCGCCACGAAGGTCCCTGCCGCTAGCCGGCGAGCCGCCGTGGGATCGAGGCCTTGGGCACTCGACCATTCCGCCGTCCTGCGGATGAGGTCCTGTGCCCAGCCGTAGACCGCGGCTGTGACCGTCGCGACCTCGAAATCCCTCTCGCTGGAGAGTGCTATCGGGGGGCCTAACCGGTCCAGCACCGCCCTCGCCTGCTCCACGTCGGGATAGTAGACCGTCGGACTGGCCTCGATCTCGGAAGCAGTGAGCGGCATGGCGCGAACGATGCGCGCCGGCGCGACATCCAGACCGGCCAGCGGCACGCCGGCGCAAACCGATATCACGGTCTGCCCCTTTCGCCACGGCAAGCCGCTGACTGCCTCCGGCGCATGGATGGGCCGCACAGCGAGCAGGACGACATCGGAAACCTCAACGAGTTCGCGATTGTCGGCGGCGAGCCGAAAGCCATGCTGGATCGCAAGGGCTTCGGCCTTGCCGCGTGGAGACAGGATGATTGCCGCTGGATCCAACCCGGACCGCAGAAACCCGGTCAGCATGGAAGCGGCCAGATGCCCGACGCCAAGAATGCCAATGATCATTTCCTTCCCCCCGAAGCGCCGCTTGCCATTCGTATGAACTTGCGAAAGAAGTGTGAGCCGCAAAGTGTCGACACAATCTGCAGACAAATCCGATTGGAACTTTCATGACCGAACGAGTTGAGGGCGACGCCGGCAGCGATCAGCCCGCCATGAACGAGGCCGAAACGCGACGCAGCGCCGACAGCAGCGAACGTGCCTATCTCACGATCCGCAAGCATCTCGTGGAGTTCACGCTCAAGCCCGGCGAGCGCATCAATGAGGTCCAGCTTTCGCGCAGCCTGGGTGTCTCGCGCACGCCAATCCGCGAGGCGTTGAACCGGCTCGCCTCCGAAGGCTTTGTTTCGCTCACACCCAATCGCGGCTTCTTCGTAAGGAGCCTCAGCACCGAAGGCCTGCTCGATCTCTATGAGCTGCGCTCCATCATTGAATGCGCCGCTTTCAAGCTGATGTGCGAGCGCGCCGAAGACCGCGAAATCGATCGGCTGCGGGAATATTGGGAGGCGATCGTCGACGGCTACCGAGACCAGCCGGCCGATATCATTCTGGCTGAGGACGAAGGCTTCCATCTGCTCATCGCCGAGCTCTCGGGAAATCCCGAACTTGTCGCGCAGCTCGCCTCCATCAATGCGCGCATCCGCTTCATCCGCCGTATCCAGATCGAGCACCCTTCGCACGACAAGGCGCAAGTCACCTTCCACTCCGGGATCGTCGCCGCCGCCGTCAAACGAGATGCCGAGGAAGGCATGAAACTGTTGCGCGAACATATCGAAATGACCGTCTCCGCCACACAGCAGGCGCTCAAGGACGCGCTGCTCAAGGTTTTTGCGCCCGACAATGCCGCCGATTTGAAGCGTCGCCGAAAGGTCCGCGATGCCTAATCGGTATCTGACCACAAGATTGAACGCAATAGTGTCGACACTTTCTTGACTGCCACTCCTTTGTCTGCTTCGATGCGCTGGCAAAGAGGGGAGAAGACCGGAACGGCCGCCCTCACGTGACAGCAGCTAAGGGGAACCTTCATGAGAAAACTTACCGCCGCGCTCCTTCTCGGCGCCTCACTCTTCGCGGCACCCGCCATGGCGGAGCAGATAACCATCGGCATGGCCGCGCCGCTTTCTGGCCCACAGGCGTATTTCGGCAATACCTGGCACAATGGCTTCAAGCTCTACGTCGACAAACTGAACGCGAATGGCGGCGTCAACGGCGTCACCATTGCCTACGACCAGCAGGACGACAAAGCCGACCCGCGCGAGGGAACGCTCGTCGCCCAGAAGTTTTGCGACAACGACAAGGTCGTGCTCGGTCTTGTGAATTTCAATTCCGGCGTTGCCCAGTCGACGCTGCCGATCTACGAGGACTGCTCGCTGCCGACCATGACCTTCGGCTCGAACCCGTCGCTGACCAAACAGGGCTACAAGTTCATGGTGCGCCCCGTCGCCAACGACCTGGCCGGCGCGCTGTTGCCGGCTGAATACGCCCTAGGCAAGCTCGGCGCGAAGACCGCCGTCATCGTCAACGACAAGCAGGTCTTCGGACAGGGGATTTCCGAGATATTCGCCAAGAACTTCGAAGCGGGCGGCGGCAAGGTCCTTGATACCCTGGCGGTTGCACCGACCGACGTCGACTTCACCGCCGTGCTGGCCCAGATCAAGACCAAAAAGCCGGACGCGATCTATCTTGGTGCCGTGATGCCGCAGCTTGCGCTGTTCGCCAAGCAGATGCACGAACAGGGTATAACCGCGGCGCTGATGGTGCCGGACGGCGGCTATACCCCGGACCTTATCAAGCAGGCCGGCGAGGCCAACGTCCAGGGCACGCTTGTCGCCATCCAGGTCCCGCCGATGGATGCTTCGCCCGAGATCGCGGATTTCGCCAAGCTCTATAAGGCCAAGTATGGCGAGGATGCCGGGCCATATTCGATCTACGGCTATGTGCAGGGCCAAATCCTCGAGCAGGTGCTCAAGACGACCAAGGGCCTTACGCGCGAGGACATGAACACCGCGCTGCATGCGGTCAAGGTCAAGACCGCGGTGGGCGAACTGGAGTTCGACGACACTGGCGAACTCAAGGTGGCCCCGTCCTACCTTTACAAGGTCGAGGGCTCGGACTTCAAACTGGCCGGCCAGAAATAGGCATGCGCCGGGGGGTCGCTCGCCTCGGCGGCGGTCTCCTTGCTTGTTTGCGGCCGCGCTCCACGGAAGCGCGGCCGTGCCGATTGTTCCTTTCCCCGGCTGCGCCAGCCGCGCGGAACCTACTGCACAGGATGCCGGCCCATGCTGGGAAGCCTCATCCAACAAACAGTCAATGCCCTGACGATCGGCTCCATCTACGCGCTGATCGCTCTGGGTTACACGATGGTCTACGGTGTGCTGCGCATGATCAATTTCGCCCATGGCGAAATGTTCATGCTCGGCGCCTACGTGGCTTTCCTTGTGCTCAGCATGTTGATCGGCACCGTGGGCGCCGCCGGCGCCATTGCGCTCGCCGCGGCCTTCGTCATCGCCATCTTCCTGGTGGGTGTCATCGGTGTCGGCATCGAGAGGGTTGCCTACAAGCCCTTGAGGAATTCCACCCGACTCGCGCCGATGCTCTCCTCGCTCGGCGTATCGCTCTCGCTGGTCACCGGCATCCAGATCCTTGCCGGCCCACAGCCCGTCGCCTTTCCGAGCTTCTTTCCAGTCGTCCGATACCAGGTGCTTGGCGGCACCATCACCTCCATGCAGATCGGCATCCTGATCGCGGCCTTCGCACTGATGTTCGGCCTGCAATTCCTCGTCAACCGCAGCCGTATCGGCATCATCGTCCGGGCCGTGTCGGAAAGCCGACCGACAGCTCAGCTCCTGGGCATAAACGTCAACGGCGCGATCTCGATGGTGTTCTTCGTCGGGCCGCTGCTGGGCGCGGCGGGCGGTATCCTCTATGCCAGCTACTACGGCATCATGACGCCGACGATGGGCGCCGTCATCGGCCTGAAGGCCTTCACCGCCGCGATCCTCGGCGGCATCGGCTCGATTCCCGGCGCCATGTTGGGCGCCTTCATCCTCGCTTTCGTCGAGGTCGGCGGAACGGCGCTGCTGCCCGTGATCACGCATGGCATGCTCGGCACCGAATACCGCGACGTGCTCTCCTTCGCGATCCTCATACTCGTGCTTCTGATCCGCCCCGCCGGCATACTGGGCGAAGCCGTGTCCGAGGAAAGCATCGTGTACAAGAGGGAGTTCTGATGTCCGTCGCCGAAACCCTGACCGCAGCCAAGCCGCATTCGGGCCGGGCCATTTCGTTCCTCGTTTTTGCTATCGCGATCGCGCTCATCGCGGCGAGCCCCTTCCTGCCCAACTACTATGTCCGCGTCATCAACAGCCTGCTGATCTACATTCTGCTCGGCATCGGGCTCAACATCGTGATCGGCTACACCGGCCTGCTCGATCTGGGCTTCGTCGCCTTCTACGCGGTTGGCGCTTACAGCTACGCGCTGCTTGCCAGCCCGCAACTCGACCTGCATTGGCCTTTCCTGGCGATACTCCCGGTCGCAGCCTGCCTCGGCGCGGCCACCGGCATACTGCTCGGCATACCGGTGCTCCGATTGCGCGGCGACTATCTCGCCATCGTCACGCTCGGCTTCGGCGAGATCATCCGCATCATCATCAACAATCTCGACTGGCTCACGGGCGGCCCCAAGGGGATAGCGCGCCTCGACAAGGCCTCGATCCTTGGCATTCAAGTTGCCCGCCCGATCGATTTCTTCTGGCTGCTGCTCATCACCGTGCTCGTGGCCGGCGTGCTGGTCTGGCGTCTGGAGCGTTCCATCCTCGGCAAGGCCTGGGCCGCCATCCGCGAGGATCAGGACGCCGCACGCGGCATAGGCATAAACACGACCAACGCCAAGCTTGCCGCCTTCGCCACGTCCGCGACGATCGGCTCGATCGCGGGAGCGATCTTCGCCGCCTCCCAGCGCTTCGTCAGCCCGGAGAGCTTCACACTCCAGGAATCGGTTCTGATCGTGCTGATGATCGTGATCGGCGGCATCGGCAACATTCTGGGCATCGTGGCGGGCGCAGCGATCCTGATGCTATTGCCGGAGGTGCTGCGTGAATTCGCCGAATGGCGCATCCTCTTCCTCGGCCTGTTGATGATCTTCCTGATCATCGTGCGCCCGGCCGGCATCGTCCCGCGCAGCTTCGGGCCGGACAAGCTCATCCGGAGGCTTTTCGGCAAATGACCCTGGTCTTCGACAAGCTGCGAAAGCAATATGGGCAGGTGGTCGCCATCGACGACGTGACGACCTCCTTCGCCCCCGGGCTCATCCACGGTTTGATCGGACCGAACGGCGCGGGCAAGTCGACGCTCATCAACATGACCGCCGGCTCCTACAGTGTCTCCTCGGGATCGATCGCCCTCGACGGCAAGCGCCTAGACACGCTCAAGAAATACCAGATCGCGAATTCCAGAGTGGCCCGCACCTACCAAAACATCCGCCTCTTCGACCAGATGACGGTGCTCGAGAATCTGGAAGTATGCTTCTATCCGGCCGATGTCGGCGGCACTTGGAAGGAAGTGGTGTGGCCGCCCTATGCATCGGCCAGACGTGAAAAGCGACGCGAGAAATGCATGGACATTCTGCGTTTCTTCGACCTGCAAGGCTATGCGGAGACCGATGCCGGAAGCCTTCCCTACGGCCGCCAGCGCATGCTGGAAATCGCCCGCGCCCTGGTGTGCGAACCGCGCGTGCTGCTGCTCGACGAGCCAGCCGCTGGTCTCAACCACCACGAGACGGCGGAACTGACCGCAAGGCTGGCCGCCCAGCGCGTACCCGACCGGATCACGATCGTCGTGGAGCACGACATGGATCTGGTCATGAAGCTTTGCGACAACATCATCGTCATGCATCACGGCAAGCTGCTCTTCCAGGGCACGCCCGCCGAGGTCCAGGCGAGCCCCGACGTCCAACTCGCCTATCTGGGAACCGCCAATGACATCGACGAAATCCGGGCCGCTGCTCAGGATCGCCGGGCTCAGCTCGGGATACGGGCGCGTCGGCGTTCTTGAAAACATCGATATCGAGGTCGATCCAAACGAGATCGTCGTCGTGCTTGGTCCGAACGGCGCGGGCAAGACGACGTTGCTCAACTCCATCTCCGGCGTCGCACGGCCGAGCGCTGGCTCGATTACCTTCGAGGGGCGCGACATCACCGGTATGCGTCCAGAGCAGGTCGTGCGCCTCGGCATCACCCATTGCCCGGAAGGCCGCCAGATCTTCCAGCGGCTGACGGTCGAGGAGAATCTTGTCGCCGCTCACATCCGCCGAGCGGGTAAGAGCTTTGAGGCGCTGCGCGCCGAGGCGTTCGATCTCTTCCCGGTGCTCAAGGAGCGCCGCAACAGCATAGCGAGCCGGATGTCGGGCGGACAGCAGCAGATGCTGGCAATCGGCCGCGCACTGATGGCCGAACCGAAGCTGCTGATGCTCGACGAGCCGTCCCTTGGCCTCGCCCCCAAGATCGTCCACCAGATATTCCGCATCATCCTGGACCTGTCGCGCAACGGCATCTCTATCCTGCTCGTCGAGCAAAACGTCCAGCTCGCGCTGGAATGCGGCGACTACGCCTATCTTCTGAACACTGGCAAGGTGAAGCTTCACGGGCCGGCACAGGAGATAGCCGAGCACTCCGCGCTGAGCGAGCATTACCTTGGCGGCGTCACCGGGACTGTCCTTCATGTTTGAGGTCGACTGGAAGACGCCGCATCTGTGGCGCAAGACCGCCATTTCACGACAGACGGCGCCTGCGCTCGGAGGCGACGCGAAGGCCGACGTGCTGGTTGTCGGCGGCGGTTTCACCGGCATGGCCGCGGCGCTTGGCGCGCGCGACAGCGGGGTCGACGTCGTCCTGCTCGAAGGCAACGAGATCGGATCGGCCGCCTCCGGCCGCAACAACGGCCTTGTCATCTCGCATCATTCGAAGGCATCGCCTTCGGAATTCGAGGCTGTCTACGGCAAGACCGTCGGCACGCGCTACAACCGCATGGTGGCGGACGCCGCAGGCGTCGCCTTCGGTCTGATGCAGCGCTTCAATATCGATGCCCATCAGGTACAGGAAGGCTGGATCCAGCCCGCCCACACCGAGGCTACCCTCGCCCGCGCCCGTCGGTTCCACGACGAGTGGAAAGCCTTCGGCGCGGATGTCTCCTGGCTTGATCGCGCAGAGGTCAGCGCTCGCATCGGCAGCCCCTATCTCGGCGGTTGGAAGGTCCACAATTCGGGCCACATCAATCCGTTCGCCATGACAATCGGTCTCGCCGCCGCCCTGGAACGCGAAGGCGTGACCATCCATGAGAACTCCCGTGCGACTAGGATCGAACGCCTGCGAGGCGGCTGGCGCGTCTTCACCGGATCGGGAAGCGTCAGCGCGCCCCAGGTGATCCTCGCGACCAACGCGCTGACCGGCGACATCTGGCCGGGCCTGAAGAAGACGCTGGTGCCCTTCAAGGTCTTCCAGGCTGCGACCGCTCCGTTGTCCGATGAATTGCGCGCCGGAATTCTTGTCGGCAACCCGGCCGTGTCCGACATGCGCCAGGACCTTCGTTACTTCCATTACGACCGCGACAACCGGCTGGTCAGCGGCGGCACGCATACGTTCTGGTTGAATGAGGTCGACCGCGGCCGCGCCAAGGTCTCGCATATGCTCGGCAAGGCATTCCAAGCCTTCGGCGGCGAGCCCGAGATAGTGGAGTACTGGCACGGCACCTTCGCGGTGGTGCCCGACCGCAGACCTCGCCTCTACCGGTTGGCTCCGGGCCTTGTGTTCGGCGGCGTATATTCGGGCCGCGGCGTAGCGCTTTCGATGTCGCTCGGCCAGGAGATCGGCCGCTGGGCGGCGGGCCGCCGCACCGACGAGCAGATGTCGCTGCCGGTCACCAACATGAAGCCGATTCCGTTTCATCCGATCGCGGTGCAAATCGCCAACCGCACGCATGCATGGAACCGTTTTCGGGATCGCCGCTCGTAAGTCACAGAGTGGCTATGAACATTCCAGCAGGCTGTCCATTCGGCCCTGCAGCGGTTCAGCGTTTCACAGAATCGCCGAACCGCTCGGGCGGAAACCCGCTACGCAGTTTCTTGGGGATTGCTCGGCCAGGATGTCCTTCCTCCTGGCGAACTGAACGAAGATGCCTCGCGCAGTCTCGGCGTCGATCTCACCCGCCAACGCAGCTTTGCAGGCGCGGATCGCAGCTTTCTGTTCCGGGCTATTCCCACACCAGTCGATGACGAACTGGTAGGCATCCACCACGGAATTCAATTGGCGAGGGAAGCCAAGTCCGACCCATACGCGGACGGGCTTTCGAAAGGTTGGGAAAGCATCGTTTTCCTCCTTCCTACCAGTCATGCGGGTGACCCGCCGGCGTGGCCAGGTTTAGCGCCGACCATCCAAGGCACCGTTGTGGAGACATCCTCAATAATTTTTGCCGATCGGGCGAAGCCGGCGAATGCGTCGCGTGCAACGGTCGATGGAATGTATCCGTCGAAGGCCCGCCGGCATGCCCGCTTCGTTGTTTCATAGATCACGCCGCGCCGGTGTCGAGGCCATTCGTCGAGCAAGTCGAATGCGTCCTCAAGACACGCTATTTCTTGAACGAGCCCTTCTGCGACTCTCACGAATACGGGGCTGTCGAATGTCCTATCGCTCATCTTAACCTCCAATTCCTTGAACGATTTCAGACGGTTGAAGTATGGTCGCCTCAAGTCGGAGCGACCCGAAAAAATATATGTAAAATCCGATTTTCAGCGTCAAGGCCCGTCGAGAGACATTTCAGATCTGTACCTGGGCATCACCAAATCTCGATCAAAGCCTCTATCGCTACCGATCTTTCGTGTCGAGGAAGATACCCCTCGCCCTCACCGACGATCCCACCGTCGCGGATGGCGTCAGCGGCCACTCACCAATCAGCTTGGCAGTTTCAGCGATTTTTCGGCGAACCGGCATGCCTTTTAAATACGCTCCAACATTTCACGCCAATGAAAATGAACGACCAGCCGGAGCTTCCGGAACAAACACCGCAGGCGCTTGTTAGACGCCAGCGATGCTCCCGATGACGACGTTGAGAGGGAACGCAGCCGCGTCGCATATCAATGCGCCCAATCAAAATAACCCCGGCCGCCGCATGCGGAGCGGGATTTGCATCAGATCAGGAGCATCCCATATGGCAAAGCCCTCGCGCAGCTCGAACAGCAAAGCTGTCGTTCACGATCAGAAACTTGGCCGCGGCAATGGCGGCGAATTGCACCAGATAGCCGAGGGCGACACGCCGCTGTTGACGACGGCGCAAGGCGGACCTGTATCGGACGATCAGAACTCGCTGAAGATCGGCGATCGTGGGCCCACCGTGCTCGAGGACTTTCATTTCCGGGAGAAGATTTTCCATTTCGACCATGAGCGTATTCCGGAGCGCGTGGTGCACGCTCGCGGCTATGGCGCCCACGGCTTCTTTGAGACTTACGAGCCGTTGGCGAAGTACACGCGCGCCGACATCTTCCAACGCGCCGGCGAGAAGACGCCGGCCTTCGTCCGCTTTTCGACCGTCGCCGGCAGCAAAGGCTCGTTCGATCTCGCCCGAGATGTCCGCGGCTTCGCGGTGAAGCTCTACACCAAGGAAGGAAACTGGGACATCGTCGGCAACAACATCCCGGTGTTCTTCATCCAGGATGCGATAAAGTTCCCGGACATGGTCCATGCGGTCAAGGAAGAACCGGACCGGGCCTTCCCGCAGGCGCAATCGGCGCATGACAATTTCTGGGACTTCATCAGCCTGACGCCGGAATCCATGCACATGATCATGTGGGTGATGTCGGATCGGGCGATCCCCCGCTCCTTCCGGTTCATGGAAGGTTTCGGCGTTCACACCTTCCGGTTCGTCAATGCCAAGGACGAATCCACATTCGTCAAGTTTCACTGGAAGCCGAAGCTCGGACTTCAATCGGTCGTCTGGAACGAGGCAGTCAAGATCAACGGCGCCGATCCCGACTTCCACCGCCGCGATCTATGGCAGTCCATCCAGGCGGGCAACTTCCCGGAGTGGGAGTTGCGCGTCCAGCTCTTCGACCAGGAGTTCGCCGACAGCTTCGATTTCGACATACTGGATCCGACCAAGATCATTCCCGAGGAGATCATCGAGCCGATGCCGGTTGGGCGACTGGTCCTCGACCGGATGCCCGACAACTTTTTCGCCGAGACGGAACAGGTAGCGTTTATGACGCAGAACGTGCCACCCGGCGTCGACTTCTCAAACGACCCTCTGCTGCAAGGTCGCAACTTCTCCTATCTCGATACCCAACTGAAACGGCTTGGCAGCGCCAACTTCACGCACCTTCCGATCAACGCGCCGAAGTGCCCGTTCCACCATTTCCAACAGGACGGACATATGGCAATGCGCAATCCCACCGGTCGCGCGAACTATCAGCCGAATTCGTGGGGCGAAGGCCCGAGAGAGTCGCCGGACCGCGGTTTCCGCTCTTTCGCCGACGCCGAGAGTGGCCAGAAGCAGCGCATACGGGCTGAGAGTTTTGCCGACCACTACAGCCAGGCGAGGCAATTCTTCAACAGTCAAACCGAGCCGGAGCAACGCCATATCGCGATGGCCCTGACCTTTGAGCTGAGCAAGGTTGAAATGCCGATCATCCGTGAGCGGATGGTGTCGCATTTGCTGAACATCGACAACGGACTTGCCGAAACCGTCGCCGACAAGTTGGGGATGAAAGACCTGCCCAAGCCGGCCGATGCCGCGGTGCGGCCGCGCGACGACCTTGAGCTATCCCCGGCCCTCAGCATCATCGAAAATGGACCCGACAGCTTCGCCGGCCGGAAGGTCGGAGTGCTCGTGGCCAACGGGGTAGATCCCAAGCTTCTCAAGAAACTGCAATCTGGCATCGAGACCGAAGGCGCGGTCATGGAGGTCATCGCGCCAAAGGTCGGCGGTGTGGAGGCCGCCGACGGCAGCTGGATCGAGGCCAAGCACATGATCGACGGCGGGCCGTCCGTCCTGTTCGACGCGGTGGCGCTGCTGCTCACCGAAGAAGCGGCACAGCACCTGACAGCGGAAGCAGCGGCTCGCGATTTCGTCGCCGATGCCTTCGCCCATTGCAAATACATCGCTTTCACGTCGGGAGCGACGCCACTGTTTGCTAAGGCTGGCATTGAACCCGATGAGGGCATGATCGAGCTTGGCGGCGCTGATACGATCGACACCTTCATCGAGGCCTGCAGAAAGCTTCGTCTTTGGGCTCGAGAACTGGGGACCAAGTTGTGACCTATGCCACCCACTGAGCAACTAGGCCTGCCACGCAAAGGCCCATGGCCACCGTCGAGAGCCAACCTAGCGAGCGCAGCCAGCCTTGGACAAGGAACTCGCCCATGATGTCGGCGCGCCGCCATCAGCATCATCACGACCATGACCGGAACATATCCCGTTGATGACGGCACTCCAGTAGAGGGCATTGATAGGGTCGATCGGGGTGAACATGATTCCGGTTCCCAGCACCGTGGCCGCCGCAAGCGTGCCGTAAAACGCCACGGCCTCCTTAGACTTGCGTGCGAGCCCGACTTTCCACTGCAGCGCTTCTCCCACACCGAAGGCAGCCGACCCCGCGAGCACCGGAACGGCCAACAGGCCGGTTCCGATGATCCCTGCCGAGAAGATCACGAAGGCAAATTTGCCGGCTACAGGCTCCAGCGCCTTTGCAGCATCCGTGGACGACGAGATATCCATCACACCTGCCCTGTGCAGCGTGGCGGCCGTCGTGAAGATAATGGCGATCGCGATAAGGTTGGAGAGCGCCATTCCGACCAGCGTTCGGCGCGAATGCGTTGAAAGGCTTGCGACGCTTGCCACGGAGCCCATTTCAAGGGCTGCGCAGCCGGGTCCTGCTTTTCCTCTTCCATCTCCTGTGAGGCCTGCCAGAAGAAAAGATAGGGAGAGATGGTCGTTCCCAGGATTGCGAGCAACGTGGTGAAGAAAGTGCCGTTCCATTCGACGTGCGGGATCAGCAACCCTTTGGCCGCCTCAATCCACGGCACCTTGGCCGCAAACATGGCAGCGACATAGGCGAATAGGCTGAGAGTAGTCCATTTGAGGATTTTGACGTAGCGCTGTACTTCAGAAAAACGATCGCCGCCACGCTGATTATCGCAAAGGCCAGCACATAGAGCGAGCTGGGCCCTCCAACGAGAAGCTTCAGCGCATCCGCCATCGCGCTCAGATCGGCGCCGATGTTGATGACATTGGCGACGAAAAGCAGGACCACGACAGAATAGAGCAGCACCCGCGGATAATGGCGATAGAGATTTCCGGAGATACTCTACCCGTTGTTCGCCCGATCCGACCAGCGATTTCCTGGATCGCCGCATGAGCGGAAAGGTAAAAAGCATCGTCCAGCCGATATTGAACCCGAGCTACGCGCCGGCCTGGCTGTAGGTCCCTATTCCCGACGGGTCGTCATCGGAAGCGCCGGTGATGAAGCCGGGTCCGATCGTACGAAGGAAACGTTGAAACGGGCCTTTGGCAACTTTGTTGTTCTGGTCACGCTCCACCGTCGCGCTTGCGTCTGTCATTTCAGTGCGCCCACGTCGGGGTCGGGCGAAACCACCATCGATTCCCCGGCGAGGGAATCGAGCACCTGCAGGGCGGCGCTCCGACTGGTGCCATCAGCAGGCGCTGCTGTCCCGCCGCTTTCCGATAGGGCTTCGAAAGCAACGCGGGGCGCGCGCAGTCACCCGCCATGGCCTTTCCCAGCAAGTCCGCGGCCCTGGCATAATCGTTGGATGCTCGGTTTGGCCACCGCTTGCCGAGCGTGGCCGCAGCCTCGGCAAGATGCAGACAACGGTCGGCTGGCTGCTGCCGGGGAATTTGACGATGAGAGGCAGAAAGTCAGGCATGGGCGCACTCCGCTGTAGCGCAAAGTGAACGCGCCGGCCGGCAACGGGTTTCTTGGCGCTGCCGAAAAAGATGGAACTTTTCTCGCGCTGGCGCGTGCTATTTCGGCAATCGGTCGGAACATGCGCCATGACCAATCTTCTGAAGCTTCCCACAATGTCGGGCGATTTTTTCCGGATGGTGGTCGAGACGCCGAGGGGCTCGGCGGCTAAGCTCGCCTACGTACCGAAAGAAGGCGTTTTTCAATACTCGCGACCGCTGCCTGTCGGGAACACTTACCCCTTCGACTGGGGCTTCATTCCATCGACCTTGGGTGAGGATGGCGATCCCCTGGATGGCATGGTGATCCATCAGGCCGCGACCGCGCCCGGCGTCGTGATCAAATGCGAATTGCTCGGCGCATTGCGCATCAAGCAGAAGGATCGCGATGGCAACGAAATCCGAAACGACCGCTATATCTTCTGCCCGCATAAGGAGGACGCGCCCGATGAACCCGTTGCCGCCGACCATGTCCCGGACGAACTGCGCCGCGAGATAGAGCAGTTCTTCTTTTCATCGGTCCTCGGCACCGGCAAGAAGATAAAGCTGAAGGGCTGGCAGAGCGCCAGCAAGGCGGCCATTTCGTTGCGCAAGGGCATGAAAGCTTTCCGCCGTCGGCGGCCGAGTTGACCATGACGGTTGAGCGGCCCCTTTCCGACAGGACGGCGCATATCTGTGTCGACATGCAAAAGATGTTCATGCCGCCCGGTCCTTGGGCCGTGAGCTGGTTGCCGGCGACGTTGCCGATGGTGATCCGTCTCGTCGAAAAGGACCCGAGCCGAACGGTCTTCACCCGTTTCATCCCCGCCCGGAGACCGGGCGATGGCCACGGTATGTGGCGCAGCTATTTCCACCGCTGGCAGGAGATGACCTTGGAAAGAGCCGGCACTGAGATCATCGAACTGGCGCCGCCGTTGGGCTCGTTCGTCCCTCCCGCCAGGACCTTCGATAAGCCAGTGTATTCGCCCTGGTTCGGGGGAGATCTGGCCCGGGCCTTCCTTTCCGAGGAGATCGACACACTCGTCATCAGCGGCGGCGAAGCCGATATGTGCGTTCTCGCGACCGTCATGGGCGCGATCGACCTGGGATTCCGCGTCGTGCTTGCAGAGGACGCGATTTGCAGCACGTCCGACGTCGCCTACGAAAACATCCTAAAGCTGTTCAACGAGCGCTATTCGCATCACGTCGAGGTGGGGTCGGTCGAGGAGATCCTCGATTGGTGGAAGTAAGAAGAGCTCGCGGCTGGGCAAGGCATGAGGAGGCTTCATGAGAGACCGGATCGAGAAAGGATCGTGTTTCTGCGGGAAGGTTATGGCGGAAGCCCACGGAGAGCCGTTTTGGGTCAACTACGATCATGACGATGATTGCAGGAAGGCGCTCGGCAGCCCGCTCACTATCTGGATCGGCTACAAGCAGGAGCAAATCCGCTTCGGCGGTCAAGCGCCCAAAACTTTCAGCAAGACGTCCGGTGTCGTCAGAAGCTTCTGCGCGGAATGTGGATCCTCGATCGGCTACGTCGATGAAGGTTTGGCCAATGAATATTGGCTGACCGTCGGATTCATGGATCATCCCGAGCGCTTCAAGCCGGCGGTGCATGCTTTCTGGTCGATGAAGTTGCCGTGGGTCGAATTCGCGGACGACTTGCCCCGCCTGTGGAGATATAGCCGACCACGGGACCCCGCCATTGGCGATCCCAGCAGCCGGATGAAAGACGATCGCTGAGAAAACCCGCGCCGCCCGGGTGAGCGGCGCGGTAAATACTCAAGCCGCTTGCAGAGCCCGTTCGTTGGCCTCGCCCTCGCCAAGTTGGCTCAGCGTCTCGTCAGTCGCCGATTCCTGCTCAAGGGTTTCACGCAACAGCGGCAGGGCATCCTTCATGCCCAGCTGTTCCGCCCAGGCGATCAGCGTGCCGTAGCGCGCGATCTCATAGTGCTCGACCGCCTGCGCGGCGCCTACAAGCCCCGCGTCCAGCGCCGGCGAATCCTTGTATTGCTCGAGGATTTCCGATCCTTCCTCCAGGATGCCGTCGATGGCCGGGCAGGTCTTGCCCCTGGCAGCCTTGCCGAGTTGCTCGAAGATCTGCTCCAGCCGGTCGACCTGACCTTCGGTCTCCGCGAGGTGCTTCTCGAAAGCGGCGCTGAGCTGCTCCGATTGCGCGGCCTTGGCAAGCTTCGGCAAGGTCTTCAGGATTTTCTTCTCGGCGTAGTAAATGTCTTTCAGGCCGTCGATGAACAGGCTTTCCAGCCCATTGCCGTTGGTCTTCGGCATTTCTTGTCTCCTTCCGTTGAAAACCCGACCGGCGCCCCTGGGCGCCGCCGATACGAGATTCAGGACTGTCCGCCTTTGCGGCCGGCTTCGGATGCCTTCTCGCGATCGTCGGCGAAATTGCCGTCGCGCTGCTGTCCGCCGCGCTGGTTTTCGTCCGCCTGCTGCTGGCCGGAACGCTGGCGGTTGTTGTCGTCAGTTCTCTTGTGACTCTGCTGGCCGGCCTTCGCATGGTCTTCGTGGCTTCCACCTTGGTTGGGCATGGATATCTCCGTGGTTTGTTGGGATGCTGTCCCGCGCCTCTTCCAACCTCAAAAGATGGCAGGCGTTCCCCGCGAAATATTTCGTGATGCTTCCGATCGAGTGCGGGGGTACATTCCCAGCCAAACCGGTGGAACATTATAGTTGACCCGGGGTTCGGCGAGCTGTGACGTTCATCCTCCCGAGACGTCACCTTAAGCGAGGCTGCCCGGCGAACCCCGGCCGGGCAGCCTCACTGTCCGGCGACAGGCCAAGCTTCCACGGATTTTATCCCGCCTTGGAACCCTTCAGCGTCACGCCGGTTAGACGAGTCTGCCTGGAAACCAACAGGAGATTCTGATGCCACGTGGCGACAAATCCAAATACACCGGCAAGCAGGAGCGAAAGGCCGATCACATTGCCGAGGGCTACGAAAAGCGCGGCGTTTCCGAGAAGGAAGCCGAGCGGCGCGCTTGGGCGACCGTGAACAAGGACGACGGCGGCGGCAAGAAAGAAGGTGGTTCGGGTCGTGGCAAGCACACCGGCCATCCCGCCGCGCACAAGGGTGGTAAGAAGGGTGGCTCGGCGTCGGCGAACCGGTCGGCCGCAGAGCGTTCGGCTTCAGCCAATAAGGCCGCCAAAACGCGGGCTAGCCGTGAGCATCATGCTTCCCATTGAGGCCCTGGCCAAGCCTGAGAACCTCGAAGACAGCATAGCAGTGGCGGAGCGGGCCAGATGCATCTTGTTGCTGCGTGAGCGGGCGAGGTCATACGAAGAGAAGAAACTCTTTCACCTGTCGCGGGCGCTCACCTCGATTGCCGAGGAAATTGGCGGCTATTCGATTTGTCCCTGACAAAGACGTCCGTTGGCGCAAGCTGGCGGACGCTCGCATTTGCCGAAAGGATTGGCCATGGCGGCGCCACGCGCGGTTTGGAAAGGCTTCTTGAAAGTGGGATCCGTCTCGTGCGGCGTGAAGCTTGTGGGTGCTACGAGCAAGGCCGGCAAGATCCATTTCAAGATCCTCAACCGGCAAGACGGACTTCCCGTGAAGAGCGCCTATGTCGACGAAGAAACGGCGACGTCGTTGACGCCGCCGACCAGACCAAGGGTTATGAGCTGGAGAAGGGCGATTTCATCGAGATCGAGCCCGATGAGATCAAGAAGCTGAAGCTGAGCTCTGCCCACACGCTCGAGGTCGAGAGCTTCGTCGCGATCGACGACGTCGACACTCGTTATCTCGAAAAGCCCTACTATGTCATTCCGGCGGACGGGGCGGCGCTGGAGGCGTTTTCGGTGTTGCGCGAGGCCATGGCGAAGAAGCGCGTCGCGGCGCGGTCCTGCGTGGTGCTTTACCAGCGCGGCCGGGAGGTTCTGGTACAGCCTTTCGGCAAAGGCATGTTGCTCACGGAACTCAGAACGCACAATGAGATGGCGTCGGAAAAGACCGTTCTCGATGATCTGACGAACCCGAAATATGACGACGACCTGCTGGAGATCGCGGGGCTGCTTATCGACAAGAAGGTCACGAAACTCGATCCATCGAAATTCGAAGATACCTACGAAGATGCGTTGATCGCGATGATCGACGCGAAACGCAAGGGTAAGAAGCCTCCCAAAGCCGCGACGAGGCCGAAAGAAAACGTCGTCGACCTCGCCTCCATTCTTCGCAAAAGCTTGGCCAAGGAAGGCATCGCGCGCAAGGGCGCAGCCAAGCCGCAAAGGAAATCCGCTTAGGCAATCATAGGACGCTCGGAGAAGGAACAGGTATGACCAGAATAGCCGCTGCGAAAACCGATACATCCAAATCGGCCGCCCACCAGCGAAACGTGCAGCGTGAAGTTGACGCCACCGATCGCCGCAAGGCGAAGGCAAAAGCGACGGGCGCCATGCAGGCCGGCGCGCGCCGGTATCCCGTTCCGCCTTTCCCGAAGCAACATCATGCCAAGCCTGGCGAGGAATGGGCGATCGAACCGGCGCCGCTCTACGACGCGCCGTTCTGGCAAGGGTCGGGCAAGCTCAAGGACAAGGTTGCGCTCATCACCGGCGGCGATTCCGGTATTGGCCGCGCGGTCGCCGTGCTCTTCGCGCGCGAAGGCGCCGACGTCGCCATCGTCTATCTCAGCGAGGACCGCGACGCCAAGGCGACGAGGCAGGCGGTCGAGGCGGAGGGCAGGCGCTGCATCATCTTGCGCGGCGACGTCGCCAAGCGCGCCTTCTGCCGCAAGGCGGTTGCTGCGGCGGTGAAGGCTTTCGGCAAACTGGACGTGCTGGTCAACAACGCGGCCTTCCAGGTCCATTCGGCCGACTTCGCCGATCTCACCGAAGCGCATTTCGACACCACGCTGAAGACCAATCTCTATGGCTATTTCCACATGGCCCAGGAAGCCGTGCCGCACATGAAACCGGGCTCGGCGATCGTCAACACCGGGTCGGTCACCGGCATCGAGGGCTCGAAGGAACTGGTCGACTATTCGATGACCAAGGGCGGCATCCACGCCTTCACCCGCGCGCTCTCCGGCAATCTCGTCGGCAAGGGCATCCGCGTCAACGCGGTCGCGCCCGGTCCGGTCTGGACGCCGCTCAACCCCTCCGAGAAGGAAGCGGAAGACGTTTCGCAGTTCGGTGCCAAGACGCCGATGAAGCGGCCGGCGCAGCCGGAAGAGATCGCGCCGGCCTATGTGTTCCTGGCCTCGCCGCAATGCTCCAGCTACATCACCGGCGAGATCCTGCCGATCATCGGGGGCTATTGATCGTAAACAATTCGACCGCTTGGGCGACTGGACGATTTTGCGGCGGCTTTGCCGCCATCGAGGGAACCAACTGCAAGATTGACGGTTGGGGCGCCAAGAAGCGGAGCCCCACCATGCCGAACGCAGCCGAAATCCTTGTAGACACACTAATCGCCTGGAACGTCGAAGTCGTCTTCGGTCTTCCGGGCGACGGCATAAACGGCGTCATGGAAGCGCTGCGCAAAAACCAGGACAGGATATCCTTCGTCCAGGTCAGGCATGAGGAATCGGCTGCGTTCATGGCCTGCGCCTACGCGAAATGGACCGGCAGGCTTGGCGTGTGCCTGGCAACATCCGGACCCGGTGGCACCCACCTTCTGACGGGTCTCTACGATGCCAAGCTCGACCAGGCGCCGGTGCTGGCAATCACCGGCATGCAGTTCCATGACCTGATCGAGACCTTCACGCAGCAGGATGTCGATCTTACCCGCGTCTTCAACGACGTCAGCGTCTACAACGTCCAGGTCTCGGACGCGGCGCATATGGAGAACGTCGCAAGCCTCGCCTGCCGCACGGCGCTCGCCCGCAAGGGCGTCGCCCATCTTTCGATCGCCAGCGATATCCAGGAGCAGCCCGCCGACGCGGCCAAGCGATCCAAGCGCAACCGGCCGGCGCACACGCCGCAGGACATGTTCGCACCGCGCTGCCTGGCGCAAGATGCGGAGTTGGACAAGGCCGCGGCCCTTCTCAACGGCGCGGGGCGCGTGGCGATCCTTGCGGGACGTGGTGCGATAGGCGCGACGGCGGAGCTCGAAGAAACGGCACGGCTTCTGCAGGCGCCAATCGTCAAGGCGCTGCTCGGCAAGGCGGTTCTGCCGGACGACCATCCCTACACCACTGGCGGCATCGGCATCCTGGGCACCTTGCCTTCGCAGGAGGCAATGGAGACGTGCGATGCCGTCCTCATCGTCGGCTCGACCTTCCCTTACATCGAATATTATCCGCAGCCGGGCAAAGCGCGTGGCGTCCAGATCGATTGCGACGCGCAGCGCATCGGCCTGCGCTTCCCCGTCGAGGCCGGCCTGGTCGGCGACGCGGCCGAGACATTGCGCGCCCTCAACAAGCGGCTGAAGCAGAAAGGCGACAGCGAATTCCTGGCGACAGCACAGAGTTCGATGCAAAAATGGCGCGAGATGATGCGCCAGTCTGAAGATGGCTCGGCGCATCCGCTGAAGCCGCAGCGCATCGCACGCGCCTTCGGCGAACGCCTAGCGCAGAACTGCGTGTTGGCCACCGATTCCGGCCAGAACACCGAGCTTGCCGCCCGCCATGTCGATGTTCGCGCTGGACAGGCCTTCGGCGTCTCGGGCGCGCTTGCCTCCATGTCCTGCGGTCTCAGCTATGCGATCGCCGCAGGCGTTGCCTTTCCCGGTCGCCCGGTCGCGGCGATCGTCGGCGACGGTGGCCTTGCCATGCAGCTCGGCGAGTTTTCAACGGCGGTGCGCTACGGCATCCCGCTGAAACTCCTGGTCATCAAGAACAACATGCTGAACCAGATCGCCTGGGAACAGATGATGTTCCTCGGCAACCCGCAATTCGGCTGCGAGCTGCAGCCGATCGATTTCGCCAAGGCCGCCGAGGCGATGGGCGGAAAGGGCTTCAGCATCGAGCGGGCGGATGAGGTCGAGCGCGTGCTCGACCAGGCTTTCGCCACCAGCGGCCCGGTGATCATCGAGGCGCTGGTCGACGCCCATGAACCGATGATGCCGCCGAAAATGCCACCCGACTACGCCAAGAACTTCCGCAAGGCGCTGCCTCAGACTCCGGGCCGCGGCGAGATCGAGGAAAACGTCGCCCGGGAGCCGGCAAAGACGATGATGGAGGCAGGAGAATAGGAGGGAATTCCGATGCTCGATCTTTCCCGCGAGCGCCGTCGGATGGTCGATGTTCATCTCGGCCGGCGCGGCATCCATGATCGGGAAATCCTGGCGGCGATGCGCGAGGTTCCCCGCGAAGTCTTCGTGGATCCCGGCTACGAGGAATTCGCCTATGAGGACGGACCGCTGCCGATCGCGCAAGGGCAGACGATATCGCAGCCTTACATCGTCGCCTTCATGCTGGAGATGGCGCAGCTCGGTGCGGGCGACCAGGTGCTCGAAGTCGGCACGGGATCGGGCTATGCGGCGGCTGTCATGAGCCGCATCGTCGACCATGTCTACACGATCGAACGCCATGCGGCGCTGGCCGAGACCGCACGGCGCCGCTTTCAGAGACTAGGCTACGGCAACATCGAAGTTCGGACCGGCGACGGCACCAGAGGCTGGCCGGAAGCGGCACCCTTCGACGCAATCGTGGTGGCGGCGAGCGGTCCGGGCGCGCCACTGGCCTTGCAGCAGCAGCTCGACGTCGGCGGCAGGCTGGTCATTCCAGTGAGCGACGATCCTGACGAGCAGCGCCTGCTCAAGGTGACCCGCACGGGCGCATCGACCTACAGCGAGGAGGATTTCGGCGGGGTGCGCTTCGTCCCGCTCATCGGCGAACAGGGCTGGCGAGAGGAAAGCCGTCCGACGACTATCCGCGCGGTTCCACTGGCGCGCCAGCGCAGCCTCCCGGAAATGATCGCCGCGGCCGCCGAGCCGCTGCCCGACTTCGACGATCCCGGCTTTGCCGAACCGTTCGACCAGTTCGCGGACCGGCGGATCGTCCTGCTCGGCGAAGCCAGCCACGGCACATCCGAATTCTACCGGGCGCGCGCGGCAATCACCAAAAGGCTAATCGAGAGGCACGGCTTCACCATCTTGGCCGTGGAGGCCGATTGGCCAGATGCGGCTGCGATCGACCGCTACGTTCGAGGTAAGGGCACTTCCAGTGGCGCCGAACGACCGTTTCAGCGCTTTCCGACCTGGATGTGGCGCAACACCGACGTCGCAGCATTCGTGAAGTGGTTGCGCGAGCACAATCACAAGGTCAAGGCACTCCAGCCGCAAGCAGGATTCTACGGCCTCGATATCTACAACATGCGCGGCTCGATCGCCGCCGTCCTGGAGTATCTCGATCGCACCGATCCCGAAGCGGCGAGAATTGCGCGGGAACGCTATGGCTGCCTGACACCTTGGCAGACCGAGCCGTCGACCTATGGCCGCGCCGCGCTGACCAGGGGTTACCGCGAATGCGAGGAAGCGGTTCTCGAACAATGCCGCGAGATGCTGGCGAGGCAGCTTGACGATACCGGACAAGACGGCGACGACCTTTTCGACGCCGCGCAGAATGCCCGTCTCGTCGCCTCCGCCGAGCATTATTACCGCACCATGTATTATGGCGGCCCGCAATCCTGGAATTTGCGCGATACTCATATGTTCGAAACGCTGGAGCATATCCTCGATACGCGGGGCCCCAACGCGAAAGCTGTGGTGTGGGCACACAATTCGCATATCGGCGATGCGCGCTACACCGAAATGGGTATCTCGCGCGACGAACTGAATGTCGGCCAGCTCTGCCGGCAGCGGTTTGGCGATGCTGCGGCGCTCATCGGCTTCGGCACGCATGCGGGCACCGTCGCGGCAGCGACCGATTGGGATGGCGAGATGGAAATCAAATCGGTGCGGCCCTCTCGCGAAGACAGCTACGAGCGGCTCTGCCACGACGCCGGCATCGGCCGGTTCCTGCTTGACCTCGGACACGACCCGGACCTGCGCGACCGCCTGACCGAGCGCCGCCTGGAACGCTTCATCGGCGTGATCTACCGACCGGAAACGGAATTGCACAGCCACTATGCCGACGCCTCGCTGGCGCGGCAGTTCGATGCCTTTGCGTGGTTCGATGAAACCAGCGCCGTCACGCCGCTCGGACCCGAGCACGCGGCGGAAGGGATGCCGGACACTTATCCGTTCGGCGTTTGATGTCGGAACATTCTGCGTCCCTTCCGGTTCGGAGGGTTCAGCGAGGAACGGCCATGAGCGGAAGCCAGCACCCAAAATCGAAAAAGCCGAGCGACGCCGACATGGAGAACGATCCCGGCATCGGGACCTCCAAGGGCACCATCAAGGAGGGCGACGAGTTGGAGCATGGCGAGAACACGGTCGAGGGAGATGTCGAGAACGACACCACCTCAACGGCCGGAATCAACGCGCGCCAGAAAATTCGCGCGAACAAGTAAACTGTCATCACCCTCACAGCCAACCGTGCCAGGGGCCACCGGAACGGCGGGATTCCAAAGGCGACGTTCCCGCGACGCTTTGTGCTCGCATTCAATCCACTCGAAATCCGATGGAACAAACCTCCCGGCACTCGATTAGGCGCTGGTAAGCGCCCAGTTCAGGCGCGAGAGGAGGTCGGCATGGATAGGGAAGAGCGCATCAGGCAACGTGCCCACGAGATCTGGGAACGGCAAGGCCGCCCCGATGGGCGTGAGCAGGAGCATTGGGATCAAGCCGTCCAGGAAATCGAGTCGGAAGGTTCGGAAGCCGAGCGCGGCCCGGTGACGCCGGATCCGGCGGTTGGCGTCGGCTCGGATCCGGCCGCCAACAGGCCCGGCGGCTGAAGGCACGGCGACCAGCGAATGCGTCGTATCGTTACACTTGTCGCGGCTCTGCTGATCGTGATGACCGCCCTTTGGCTTTGGGCTGACCGGACAAGCAAACGCCCCAGCGGCGGCGCCCAGCAGCCGTCGCCGCACGCTATCGACCAAGGTGGCTGAGATACGGTCAGCCTCACCGGCCACCGCGTCGCGCTTCAGCTTGCAGCCACGCGATCAAGCATGCTCAGGCCGTTGCCGTATTTCGGGATCGGCGCCACCCCGCTTGGAATAGCGCTCGCGCGGAGCCTGCTCTGATCTCAACCGCCTCGTCCGGCGGCCCTTGCTCGCCGGACGACACGTTTATCTCAATGCACGAAGCGGCTCCTGAGCCAGGCGAGAACCCGGTTGCCTTGTACGATCTTGCGCACCCGCGCGGCGGCCCAGCTCGCCTGCATCGTGGCGCCGGCATGGCAACTACAGACGACGTCATGCAATTGCCAATCGGAGAGTTCGAAGAAGCGCTTCGCCTCGCCATAGGTGTCCGATTGCAACCCGGCCGCGCGCAGCAACGGATCATCGAACGCAACCGCGAGCGGCGATCCGTCCGCCCGCACCCGTTCACGGACCCCGGGATCGACATATTCGGTGCCCGTCAGCGCCGAGAGGCAGCGCAGGGGATTGCGGTCGAGCAGGTCCGCCCACCGCTCGATCCGCTGCGTTCTCGTTGCAAGAGGGATCAATCCAAGCCGGTCGACGACCGCCAACGATTGAAGTTCGTATGAGGTCTGATGCTTCATTGCTGTCTCCTGTGGTTCTTGGCGGTACATCCGCACTGCGGCGCGGCAGATCCTGCCGGGGGCCGAAGCCCACGCCTGCGAGGGACAGGCGCGGGCCGACCAGGTGTTGCCACCCGTCTTCACAGACGCCTGGCACGGCGTCCGAAGCGAACCCGAACTGCCAGCGATCTCCTATGTTCCAGCCATCTTTTACGACGACGGAGAGGCGCTTGGACCTGCAGCCATGGAACATCGCGCGGATTGCGTTGTTAAAGAGCTGACCGGTCGCTGAACCGCGATGGCGCCGTCACCGCAACGGAACGGTTCTCACAGCCCAATCTGGAGGCTCGTCGCGGAATGGCCCATTCCAAAGGCCCGAAAAACCACAACATCATCGTCATCGGCGCCTCGGCCGGCGGGATCGAGCCCCTGAAGCAGATTGTCAGCGATCTGCCCGCCGACCTGCCGGCGGCCGTATTCGTCGTGGTGCATGTCGGCCAGGTCAGCTACCTGCCCGAAATCCTCGACCGGGCGGGACCGCTCGGTGCCGTGCCGGCCGGGAACGGTGCTGCCTTCACGATGGGCTGCATCTATGTGGCGCCACCCGGCTCCCACCTTCTCCTCCATGATGGCCATATGCTGCTAAGGCGCGGCCCACGCGAAAACCTTGCACGGCCGGCCATCGATCCTTTATTCCGCTCGGCGGCGTTGAGCTACGGCGCCAGCGTTGTCGGCGTGTTGCTGTCGGGTTCGCTTTCCGACGGCACCGCCGGGCTAAGGGCCGTCAAGGCAGTCGGCGGGCTGGCGGTCGTCCAGGATTCCAAGGATGCGCTGGTGCCGGCCATGGTGGAAAGCGCGCTGCGCTACGTCGAGATAGATCACTGCCTGCCGGCGGCGGAACTCGGCGCTTTGCTGGCAAAGCTCGTGGCGGAACCGGCCGGTAAAACCTTTCCGGCCTCGCCGGTGATCAGGTTGGAGGCGGCCCTCGCCGCGCAGGAGCATTCGACCATGAAAGATGAAGATCGACTTGGCGAGTTGTCGGTGTTTACATGCCCGGAATGCCACGGGCCGCTGTGGCAGATCGAAGACGGTGACATGCTGCGCTATCGGTGCCATACCGGGCATGCCTTTACCGCCGACGCAGTGATGGAGGCGCAGGCGATCGAGGCGGACGAGATCCTGTGGAGCCTGCTCCGCTCACATCAACAGCGGGCCGCGTTCACCCGGCGGATGGCCGAGCGGGAGAGGACGAAGGATCGACGTGAACTCGCCTTCGAACTGGGCAGGCGAGCGAAGGAATACGAAGCGGATGCCGCTCTCATCGAGCGCATTCTGGAAAGCAGGCGGGTGCAGGTAGCAGACGATGGCGCGGTCACCGAGGAAGGCAACGGAAAGAAAGCCGCGGACTAGCTCGCCCGAGCCCGGCACCGCGGACGCGCGAGAGCCTGCCTCCTTTCCCGTTATCGGCATCGGCGCGTCGGCGGGCGGCATTGGGGCCTTGCAGAAATTCTTCCCGGAGGTTCCGGTCGACAGCGGCTTTGCCTATGTCGTTATTCAGCATCTCGACGCCGAGCACGAAAGCGTGCTCGCCAGCATCATCCAGCGCTCGACCGCCATCAGGACGCACACCGCCGCTGAAGGGGCGGAAATCGAGCCGGACAACATCTATGTCATCCCTCCGGGCGCATCGCTGACGGTCAACGGCCAACGTTTTCACGTGGCCAAGATGACGACCACGCGCGCCAAGCGCACGCCGATCGACGATTTCTTCACCTCGCTGGCGCAGGAGCAGTCGGAAAATGCGGCAGCCATCATCCTGTCTGGGACGGGCAGCGACGGCACGATCGGGCTGAGGGCGATCAAGGAGCACGGCGGTCTGACACTAGCGCAGGAAAGTGCCGAATATGACGGCATGATGCGCAGCGCCGTCCAGAGCGGCCTGGTTGACATGGTGCTTCCCGCCGAGGAGATGGCGGGCAAGCTGATCGGCTATTTCCGCCACTTCAACCACACCGAGAGCGAGCGCGACCGCCGCAAGCGCGATGTCGCCGAGCAGCTTTCGCGCATTGCGGCGCTGCTTCGTGTGCGCACCGGCCATGATTTCAGCGGCTACAAGGACAACACGATCCTGCGGCGCATCCAGCGCCGCATGCAGGTGCTGCAGATCGACGATCCGACCTTCTTCTACAAGCGGCTGCGGGACGAGCCGCAGCAGGTTGACCTTCTGTTCCAGGACCTGCTGATCGGCGTCACCAACTTCTTCCGCGACGAGCACGCCTTCAATGTGCTGGAAAGGCTAGTCATTCCCCGACTGTTCGAGGGCCGCAAGCCCGACGAGACGATCCGCGTATGGGTGCCGGGTTGCGCGACGGGCGAAGAGGCCTATTCGATCGCCGTGCTTTTGAAGGAGAACGCGCCGCGCGGCGCAGCCTCGCCCAATTTGCAGATCTTCGCCACGGACATCGATGAGCGCGCGCTGGAGGTCGCTCGCGCGGGCCGCTATCCGGCAACGATCGCGACGGACATAACGCCGAAGCGGCTCAGGGAGTTCTTCTCACGCGAGGATGGCACCTACCGCGTTTCGGCCGAACTGCGCGAAGTCTGCCTGTTTTCCGCGCATAATGTGTTGCGTGACCCGCCCTTCTCCAGGCTCGACCTGATCGCCTGCCGCAACCTTCTGATCTATATGGGCCCGGAGCTGCAGGAAAAGATTGTCCCGATCTTTCACTACGCGCTGCGCGACAACGGCTATCTCTTCCTCGGATCCTCCGAAAACGTCACGCGGCACGCCCGCCTGTTCTCGACCGTCGACAAGATGAGCCGCATCTTCCAGAAGCGCGGCGGGGTAACTCCACATCGGTTGCCAGAATTCCCGCTCGCTGCGGCGGCAAGGCAGACCGCGCCCAATGCACGCCAGCGGGAGAAGAACGGAACCTTGCAGGAGATGGCGGAGCGTCTTCTCGTCGAACGATTTGCGCCAGCCTATGTGGTGGTCAACGCCGTCGGGGAACTGGCGCACAGTTCGGGCGGCACGGGGAAATATCTCGAACTCGCCGCAGGCGCTCCCGACCACAACGTCTTTTCCATGGCAAGGCGGGGCTTGCGCATGGATTTGCGCGCCGCGCTCCACAAGGCGGCCAGCACCGGACAGGTGGCGATCCAGAGCAAGATCACCGTCGGGACCAATGGCGGTCGCCAGACGATCAGCCTAGCTGTCCAGCCGCTGCCTTCGGACGGCTCGTCGGACCCGCTCTATATGCTGGTCTTCCGAGATGTCGGCGGCATCAAGGCGGAATCCGACGACGAGCCTGTACACACGACCGACGATGTCGAAAGCGCCAATATCAGCCAGCTCGAAAGGGAGCTGAGGGAAACCAAGGAGCGGCTGCAGATCACGACGGAGGAGCTCGAATCCTCCAATGAGGAGCTGAAATCCTCGAACGAGGAGCTTTCCTCGATCAACGAAGAGCTGCAGTCGTCCAACGAGGAACTCGAGACATCGAAAGAGGAGCTTCAGTCGATCAACGAGGAGTTGAACACAGTCAATGCCGAGCTCAGTCTGCGCGTGGACGAACTCACCCGCGCCAACAACGACATGGCGAACCTGCTCGAAAGCACGCAGATCGCCACCGTCTTCCTCGACCGCGACCTCTGCATCAAGAACTTCACACCGACCGCGCGCGACATGTTCCGGTTGGTGGAAAGCGATGTCGGCCGGCCGCTGGCGCATGTCCGTCCGCGCTTCCCCGCCGACGGCCTGCAGGCCGATATGGAACAGGTGCTGCAAAGGCTCGGCACAATCGAGCGGCAGGTCGAGGGTACGGAGAACGGCCAGACCTATATCATGCGGGTGCTGCCCTACCGGACGGTCGACAATATCATAGCGGGCGTCGTCATCACCTTCGTCGACGTCACCCAGATCACGCAGGCCGAGGAAAGGATCGGCGTGCTCTCGCATGACCTGCGCAACCGCATCGAAAGCCTCGGAACCCTGCTCGACCTGGTTCCGATCGGCATCTTCATCGCCGAGGATGGCGCTGGCGCGGAGATCCGCGCCAACCGGCGCGCGGCGGAGTTGCTCGGTTGGCGCGCTACCGGCAACAAGCTGATATCCATGCCCGCCGCGTTACCGTTGACGCTAAATGGCACCAAAGTGGGCGCCGACGACCAGCCACTGCTCAAGGCGATGCGCATCGGCAAGGCAGTGCCCGGCTACGAAGCGCGGATCCTGCGTGACGATGGCGCCGTCGTCGACGTCATGATGTCGGCCAATCCGCTTTTCGACGAAAAGGGCAAGGTACGCGGCGCGATAGCGGCGCTGGTCGACATATCGAGCCACAAGGAGGCCGAGCGCAGTCAGGAAAGGCTGCTGCATGAGTTGCAGCACCGGGTGAAGAACATCCTGGCCACGGTGACCGCGCTGACGTCGCGCATGGTACGCACGGCGAGCTCGGTGAGCGATTTCTCAGCCTCGTTCCAGCAGCGGCTGCAGGCGATGGGCCGGATGCACGAAGTGCTGTCCTCCTATAACTGGACGGATGCCGATCTCGAGCAGTTGCTGCGGGCGGTGCTGTCGCCCTACAGCGACAAGCTGCGCGAAAATATCGTCATCCGTGGAAGATCATTGCAGCTCCGCGCGAGCATGGCCGCAACGCTCGGCATGGTGTTCTTCGAGCTCGCCAGCAACGCGGCGAAATACGGCGCGCTCTCGACGGAGGACGGTCGCGTCAATGTGGCATGGACCACCGACAAATCAGGCCTGCTGTCGATCCGCTGGAAGGAAATCGACGGTCCTGCCGTCATGGAGCCGCAGCAGAGGAATTTCGGAACAAGCTTTATCCAGCAAAGTTTAGAATATGAGATGGGAGGTAAGGTCGATCTGCGATTCAAGCGAACTGGGCTTGAATGCGATATAGAAATTCCGCTGGGGCCAAACGCAGGCCCATAGCGTTTTTTGCTTTGTGGACATAATGAACACAAACACGCTCCTATCGGGTCTCAACGTCCTCGTTGTCGAGGATATGTTTATGCTTGCGCAAGACCTTGCAGAGCAATTGATCGGCGCTGGATGCACCGTGGTCGGACCGGCGCCTACTGTTCAACAGGCATTGGATGAAATCGACGGAATTGCCCTGCACGGCGCGGTTCTGGATGTGAATCTTCGAGGTGAGCGAAGCTTCCCTCTGGCCGAGCATCTGACACGCGACGGTGTCCCCTTCATTTTCCTCACCGGCTATGACAGCGCCACCGTTTTTCCCGACAGTTTTCGCGACACGCCGAAGCTGACCAAACCTGTCGACTACAACCTGCTGATCGAGGCCGTGGCGCGGTTCCGCAAGGATGGCGCCGCGCCAGGCTGAAATGAGCTCGTTGAGTTGGGCTCGTCTATAGTTCGGCGCGATCCCCTATCAGTTGGCCTGCCAGTTCGACCAGATGCCGGATCGGCGCCGGCTTCGGCAGATAGGGCGCGCCATGAAAGATCGGCGCCTGGAACTCCGGATCATAGCCCGAATGGACGACGAAAGGCACGCCCGCTTCCTTGAGGCGGGCAGCGGCGGCACCTCGCTGGCCGTCGAGCAGTTGGATGTCGATGATGGCCAGGTCCGGCTTATTGTCGTCCAGCCAGGCCGCGGCTGCTCGCTCGGACGCCACGCAGGCCACCTCGAAACCACGCTCCTTCAGGCCGTTGGCCACGTCCGAAGCGATCAGGTATTCGTCTTCAATGATTAGTGCCAGGGGCTCTGCCATGGCGACCTCCTCTGACGCGCTCACCTCTTCCTGACGCACGGCTGATCGTACTCCGCCGGCCCGGGAAACGCACCACACTTTGCTTCGGAGCGGTTTCGGGGTTGCCGACCGGGTTTGGGCCAGCCTGGTTCAGGCCCGTCTGCTGGTGAAGTTCGATCACATCGGGGTGGGACAAGGCCGCGCGGGCGTCGAGCAGACGAAGGAACTCCGGCCTCAGCCCGTCGCCCCTTGCGGCAGCAATCGCGTGCAGCGACATAAAGGGGATTATCGTCCGATCGTTCACGGGCATAAGCTCCATCACATTGCGGCGGCTGCCTTTTCCCGCCTCGCCTCATCGAAATCGATGGACAGGACGACCTTACCGTCGCCGCCACGCACCCGAACCGCCCAGCCGTCCTGGCGGGGTTCGGCAGCCGCATCGTCGAGCAAATCGATCGCCGACCGCAGTGCTTCATCATGGACTGCTTCGAGGTTGGGCAGTTCAACGCCGTCGAGCCGCCTCAAATTGCCAGCCTCGCGATATTCGAATGTGTAGAGATTCTGGCCGGTATCGCTCGGCCTCTCGGTGCCCGGCCGGATGCTATCCGGGTTGTCGTCCTGGCTGCCTTGCGCAAGCAGGCCGAACGCCGCGCACTGAACCATCATCTCTCGCGCGCGATCAAAGAGCGCGGCGTCGCCGAGCAATGGGTCGGACACAATCATGGTGACGGCGATCTTTTCCCCGCCGTCGCCGACAAATTCGACCGTCACGATTCCGGGACTGGCATGTATCGCTGTGTCGAGAACTTGCATTCCTGCCTCTTGTCCTGGTGTCGAGAATAAAGCTGCCCGGTCCCAAAAGTTCCGTCCGGGTTCAAGAATCGGCGAACGCCTGATGCCGTAACGCCCGTGTACTCGAATGGAGCTGTCTGGCTCGCCTCCTCCCTTGACGGCCCGGTTGGAACAGCGTGGCCGGCTGCGGGTTTGGGAGCAAAGGAGGCGCCGAATGTCACTCGACAAACGCACACCCGCCGAGGCTCGCGGCGAAATCCAGGCCGGCAGGACGCAGGACAAGACCCCGGGATTCGACCCGGCGGCAGCACCGCAGGAAGCGGACGCTGAAGCCGGTGATGTCGCGACTTCCGCTCAGCCGACCAAGCCGCGAAAACCCAACTTCACCAACCAGGCGAGCTTCGCCGACGCGATGCGACCGCCGGAGAACGCGCCCAACCTGCAGCCGCGCAGGAACGGCCCCGTGCTGGTCATCGTGGCGCTGGTGGTCGTAGCCGCCGTCGCATTTCTTGTCGCCGCGGCCGTTCGTTAGCGGAGAAAGGAACATCGCAACTGGTTCCAGGTTTGATAGCGCAGGAGGCTGTTGCGATGCCAAGCTTGAAGATTTTGTTTCGCCATCTGTGGCGCTGGAAAACCCAACCCACAACCGACCCATCCCCCGTCGATGCCATTGTCCGCCTGCTGCGGGACGCAAACAAGCAGAGCGGCGCTGGTGGGTCCAGGCATCAGGATTGAGGCCGACAGTGCGGGAGGCCCGACTTGGGCGGACCGGCAAGGAACAAAGCCGATAACGCGCTGTTAGGGCCGAAGCAGGAGAACAGACATGAACAAATTGATGATCGTGGCCGCGGCGGTGGTCCTTTCCACGACGGCTTGGGCGCAATCGACGTCCACCACCGAAAAGACCGGCGTCAACTCGGTCCTTGGGATGGCGCCGTCCACCCAGGATTTCGTGACCGAAGCCGCCACCAGCGACATGTTCGAGATCGAGTCCAGCAAGCTTGCGCTGGAACGCGCCGACGCAGCCACCAAGACCTTTGCGCAACAAATGATCACGGATCACGAGAAGACGACCGCCGATCTGAAGGGCCTTGTTGCGAGCGGAAAGGTCAAGGCAAATCTGCCCTCCGCCATGACGGACAAACAGCAGTCTACACTGAATGATCTGAAGGCACGCCAGGGAGACGATTTCAACAAACAGTATCATTCGGTTCAGGTCGACGGCCACGAAGACGCGGTCGATCTGTTCAAGCGATATGGAGACAACGGCGACCAGCCGGATCTCAAATCATGGGCCGCGGCGACGCTGCCGCACCTTCAGCATCACCTCGACATGGCGAACGGACTGAACAAATAGGAGGCTGCGATGGGCTGCTTGACGCCCGGGCAATCGCGTGCGGCGCGTGCCCTGTTGAAATGGTCGCAGGTCCGTCTGGGCGCCAAGTGCAACCTCAGCGAGGCTTCAATCCGCACCTTCGAGAATGGCGATCGAATTCCGACGGCCGACGAACTTCTGAGGATCCGCCAGGCGCTCCAGGCCGGCGGAGCCGTGTTCCTTCCGCAAGAGGAAATGCGTCCGGCGGAGGAGATGGTTGGCAGCGGTGCACCTGTGCGCTTCACCGATCTAAGCGAGGGTGAAGCCGGTATTATCGGCAACAGCGAGATGTAGGGCAAGCTGGAACCAAGGCTACCACCCGCCCTTCGAAGGAATGGCAAAATTCGAAATTCGAGAGACGCTCACCAATATCGGAACGCTGACCGCTAGACCGTCGGCATTTCTAGTCCTGGCTGGCTTCACCGCGGCGTGGCTCGTTTTCGAGCGCGAGACGCTCGACTGGCATGGCATCGCCACGCTTGCGACCTGGGCGATGACGCTCTTGATACAGCGCGCTGAGCATCGCGACACGCAGGCCCTACAAGCCAAACTGGACGAACTGATCAAATCGAGCCGGACGGCAAGCGACGCCGTGGCGGAAATCGACGATAAGGAACCGGAAGAGATCGAAAAGCTGCGCGACAACCGGAGGAACATATCGGAGCGCTCGCGGTTGGACACCTAGCGGCGCCGGCCGCAATTGCTGTGCTCAGGCACTCGCCGTCAGATGCTCGGATCGGCAAGGCACAGTCGCTTCAAACCAACAGGAAGATATGATGTCTCTCACCGCATTCGCGCTCAATTGCACGCTCAAGATGCCGACTGACGGGGAGGAATCCTCCACCGACAGAATGCTCGCCGAGTTGACTAAGGCGCTGGCCAGTCATGACGTCGGATGCGAAACCGCTCGCGCCCTCGTTCATGACATTAAGCCCGGCGTGCTTTCGGATATGGGCGAAGGCGACGACTGGCCGAAACTGCGGAAAAAGATACTCGAAGCCGACATCTTCATCCTTGGCCTGCCGATCTGGATGGGGCAGCCGTCGAGCGTGGCCAAGCGCGTGATGGAGAGGATGGACGCTTTCCTGTCCGAGACCGACGACAGCGGACGCATGCCAGCCGCCGGCAAGGTCGCGCTGGTGGCGATCGTCGGCAATGAGGATGGCGCGCATCATTGCCATGCCGAGTGCTATCAGGCGCTCAACGACGTCGGCTTCACCGTTCCCGCCAATGGCGGCGTGTACTGGGTCGGAGAAGCGATGGGCGACGTCAACTTCGTCGATCTTCCCGAGACCCCAGAAAAAGTCGCCGGCATGATCAAGATGGCGGCGTCGAATGCCGCCCATCTGGCCGGGCTCTTCAAGACGAAAAACTATGTCGGCGTGCCAAAGGGCGATTGATATCGCTCTCTTATCGTCCGATCAGCGTCAGCCCGAAGAGGATGATGAGCCAAAGCCCGGCGGCCGCAACGGCGAGCCGCGGCAACATGCCTGTCAGATGCATGAACAGCATGGCGATCAGGACCGCCTTCGCGGCGGCGATCGCCAGGTTGAGGGCGACATTGAAGCCGCCGAGGTCGAAAAGCGACGAGCCGACCGTCAGCGCCAACAGCGCGAGCAGCCCGAGATAGCCGAAGGTGAGTTTTCGCAATTCGCTCATCGGTTGATCAGATAAAGCACGGGGAACATGAATACCCAGATGATGTCGACGAAGTGCCAGTAGAGGCCGACGGCCACGACCCGGCGCAGCCGGTTGGCCGGGTTGGCTGACCGCCAGAGTGCGACCATGCCGGCGATCACGACGATGCCGCCGATCAGATGCAGAGCATGCAGCGAGGTCATCGTGAAATAGAGGCCGAAGAAGAATTCGGCATGGGTCGGATCGGGCCCGGCATAGCGGAACGGCAGGCCAAGCAGTGGCGCAAGTCCTTCGTCGATCTCCTTGCCGTATTCGATCCCCTTCACGACCAGGAAGCAGATACCTAGCGCCGAGGTCGCGGCCAGCGCCCAGACCGTCGCGCGCCAGCGCCTCTGAAGCGCAAGCAGATGCGCCAGTGCCATGGTGAAGCTGCTGGTGATCAGCACAGCCGTGTTGAAGGTGCCCAGCGGCAACGAAAGGTGTTTCGAGGCCGCAGCGAAAGCTGGGCCGAAATCGATATGTGCGATCAGGAAAACCAGGAAGATGGCGCCGAACAGCATCGCCTCGGAACCGATGAACACCCACATGGCAAAATTGTCAGCGCTCCGTTCGCGCCGGGGTGTGTCGAAAGCGATGCTTTCTGTGCCGCTCATCGAGCCGCCTCCTCCCGGTGCGGGCTGAAGCGTTCGTGCTCCAGCCCTTTCATGTCGTAGGCATAGGCCGGGCGTGTCACGACAGGCATCGTCTTGAAATTATGCGGTGGCGGCGGCGAGCTCGTCTGCCATTCGAGCCCGGTGGCGTCCCACGGATTGTCGGTTGCGCGAGCGCCGCGAAACAGCGACCAGCCCAGATAAAACAACGGCATCAGGTAGCCGATCGCCAGCACCACCGCGCCGGCCGAGGACAACACGTTCCAGAACTGGAACTCCGGCGGATAGGTATGATAGCGCCGGGGCATGCCGTCGAAGCCAAGCACAAATTGTGGGAAGAAGGTCAGGTTGAAGCCGACGAACGTGGCCGTTGCCGCGATGCGCCCCGCCGTTTCCGAATACATCCGGCCGGTCATCTTCGGCCACCAGAAATGCAGGCCGGCCATATAAGCGGTCACCATGCCGCCAACCATGATGTAGTGGAAATGCGCGATGACGAAATAGGTATCGTGGACATGCACGTCGACCGCGAGCGACGCAAGGAACAGCCCCGCCAGCCCGCCGAAAGTGAACAGCGCAAGGAAGAACAGCGCATAGAGCATCGGCGTCTCGAAGCTGATCTCGCCCTTGCGCAGCGTCAGGCTCCAGTTGAAGACCTTGATCGCCGAAGGAATTGCAACACAGAAAGATAGAAAGGAGAAGACGACGCCGGCATAGGCCGACTGCCCGCTGACGAACATGTGGTGGCCCCAGACCAGGAAGCCGAAGACGGCAATCGCCATCGACGACATCGCCACCGCCTTGTAGCCGAACAGCGGTCGGCGACTGAAACAGGGCAGCACCTCCGACACCACGCCCATGCCGGGCAGGATCATGATGTAGACGGCGGGGTGCGAGTAGAACCAGAAGAGGTGCTGGAAGAGCAGCGGATCGCCGCCGAGATCCGGATTGAAGATGCCGATGCCGAAGACGCGCTCCAGCACGATCAGGATCAGCGAGGCGGCGAGCACCGGGGTCGCCAGCACCATCACGAGGCTGGTGGCGTAGAGCGTCCAGACGAAGATCGGCAGGCGGAACCAGGTGAGCCCGGGTGCACGCAGCGTGTGCACGGTGACGATGAAGTTGATGCCGGTCATGATCGTCGAGAAGCCGACGATGAAGACGCCGAACGCCGCCGTCGAGACCCAGCCATTGGCATAGAGTGTCGACAGCGGCGTGTAGAAGGTCCAGCCGGTGTCGACGCCGCCAGCCACCACCGAGAACAGAGCGAACAGGCTGCCGAAGATGAAGACATACCAGCTGGCGAGGTTCAGCCGCGGGAAAGCGAGATCGCGCGCGCCGATCATCAGCGGCAAAAGGAAATTGCCCAACGTCGCGGGAATCGACGGCACCAGGAAGAACCAGACCATGATGATGCCGTGCAGTGAGAACAGCCGGTTGTAGACATCGTCGGAGACGAGGTCGCCGGCCGGTGTCGCCAGCTCGATCCGCATCAGTACCGCCATGGCGCCGCCAAGGAAGAAGAAGGCAGTCAGCGAGACTAGGTAAAGCCACGCCACGCGCTTGTGGTCGGTTGTGAGAAGCCACGCGCGAGGCCCGCTGCCTTCCCCCAGATAGGTGCCCTGCATCGCCGCGTTGGTCATGACCTGGCTCCAGCCGTTGGTTGCGGCGAAAGCGACTTCAGATAGGCAAGCAGCATCTGCAGTTCGCCTTCGTCGATGAGGCCGTCGAAGCTCGGCATGATCGGTTCGTAGCCGGCGGCGATTTCCTTCTTCGGGTTGAGGATGGAGTCGCGCAGGTAACGCTCGTCGGCGATGACCGTCTGTTGATTGTCGAGCGCCACCGGTCGACCGAAGATGCCGTCAAGCGACGGCGCCCTGACCTTGCTGCTGGCACCATGGCACCCGGAGCAGCCGAGCGCGCGAAACAATTTCTCGCCGCTTGCGGCAAGCGTCTCGCCTTCGCCCTGACTGTTCAGCCAAGCGGCATACTGCTCGGGCGCCATTGCGGTCACCCAGCCGCCCATTTCGGAGTGCTGCGTGCCGCAATACTGGGCGCAGAACAGGTGATAGCGGCCGGGCTCGGTGGCGATGAACCAGATATGCGTGGTGCGGCCCGGTACCGCGTCCTGCTTGATGCGGAACGCCGGCACGTAGAAGGAGTGGATGACGTCCTGCGCGGCAAGCGACACCACGACCGCCTTGCCGACGGGGACATGCAATTCGTTGATCTCACGCTGGCCGCCCGGCTGCCTGAACTCCCACATCCACTGCTTGCCAAGGCCGCTGATCTCGAGCGCGTCGGCCGGTGGATGGTCGCGGCGAACGAAAAGGGTCGCGCCCCAGCCGAAGAAGATGAAGGCAATGACCAGGCTGGCGATCGTCCAGCTCATCTCAAGCGGCAGACTTCGGGAACGCTTGCCTGTTCGATCCGCTTTGGAGCCGACCCTATATTTCACAGCGTAGCCGACGACGAGACCGGTGAGCGCCAGCCCGAGAACGACTGAGAAAGCGAGCAGCGTGTAGAACAGCGCGTCGACCTGGCCGGCTTCGGAGGAAGCCTCCTGGGGGAAGAAGGGGATGCCGAAGCTCACCTGGCCCTCCCCCAGCTTTGCCAGAGCACCGTCGCGCCGAGACCGAACAGCGTTGCCAGACTCGCCACTTTCAGTGCCGCCCAGATCGCTGGGGTGTATTGGCCTTTCGAATTGTCGAAGCCAGCACAGAGCAGGAAGACGTGATCGGCAATCGATCCGAGCCTGTTCTCCGACGCCTCGACCAGCGCAAGCTCGAGATCGCGCGGCGTGAAGGTCAGCGCCGGCAGTATCTGTGAAATTCGGCCCGACGGTGTGAGCGCAATGACGGCGATCGGATGGACGAACTGATCGATGCCTTTGCGCCGGTCGAACGTGATGCCGGCTTCATTGGCGAGCGCCGCACCGGCGCCATCGCTGCTCGTCAGGAACCGCCAGGCGGACTGGCCTGCCGGACCGGCTGCGGAAGCGATTTCGGCTTGCGCCGCGGCTGCGTCGGCCGGTGTCTCCTCGGGATCGATCGAGATGAACAGCGCGCGGTAATCTGCCGGGCGAAGCGATGTTTTCTTCAGGTCGGAGGCAACGGCCTGCTGGGTGACGCCGCATAGGTTCGGGCATTTGTCGTAACCGAAGACCACCAGCGCCGGATGGCCGTCCAGCGTTTCGCCAAGCGGCCGCTTCTGGCCGCTGGCGTCGACCAGTTCGCGGTCCAGCCTTAATTGCGCGCCGAGCTTCGGATCGAATGTCGGTCGCTCGGCGGCAGGGGCCGCGCCGGCGACGAACAGACAAAGAGCGGCTAATAAGCTTCTCATCGCTCTGTCCCGCTTTGCTGTCGGCGAGTCTGGGCCTGCGGAGCGCGGGGAACGGCCGCTGCGACCAGGGCGCAGCCATCGGCACCAGCCGTTGCGGATCGCTGCTGCGACCAATCCGGCAGCCCGTTGCTGACTATTGCCCGCATGGCGTCGTCGATCGGAATGCGAGCAATCCCGGCATTGCGGTCGACCCAGCCGAGTATTTTCAGCTGTCGGTCCTCCTCGGCGCGGAAATTGACAAGATCCTGCCTTGGCGCGGTCTGCAAGTCTGGAGCTTCCGGGCTGACGTTCGCGGGCTGCGGCAGCCACCTCGGTGTGGTGTTGAAGGCGAGCTTCATGCCAATCGCGGCCAAGACGAGAAACACCAACAGCCCGCCACCGAAAGCAAGCAGCATCCGCGGCTGGACATCGCGCGTCTCGGGATGGCGATGCGCCTTAGCCATGGGCGACCTCCCGCTTCCACCAGACGAGCCTGTCCGGCCGGCGGAGCAGGAAAAGGAACAGGGCGAGCCACAGCCCACCCAATCCAATCCAGGCGACAGCATCATGCCACAGTGCCAGCAGACCGCCGGAAAGGAGTGGCGGGCGGATGCGCCAGAACACATCGACGAAATGGCTTGCCAGGACCAAACCCGTCAGCCAGATCAGGCCGTCATGGCTGCGCTTGAGCGGTCGGCTGAGCGAGCCTGCAATCGCGGCCACCTGCAAGGCAATCAGCAGCCATAGCAGATACTGCCAGCCTCCCGTCGCGCGAATGATGTACCACCCGATCTCGTCGGGCAGGTCGCCGCCCCAGACAACGATCCACTGCATGAATATGAGGTAGATCCAGGTCAGCAGGAATCCGAGCTGCATGTTGGCAAGGTCTTCGCTAAGCGCGGCATCTTCCTCGCCGCCGGGCATGACCTCCACGGCCCGCCTCGCCGCCAGCACGAGGATCGCCAGGCCGAAAGCTCCGACGACTTCGGCGGATGCCTCACAAAGCGCGTAGATGGTCGAGGTGAATTCCGGCTGGATCGAAAGCATCCAGTCGATGGCGAAGACGCTGACGGCAAGCGCGTGGAGGATTAGGCCAAGAGCATATTTCCTCCCGTTGCCAGCCTTCCCGGAACCCTCTGAAGTCGAGCCGAGCACCACCCAAGTGAGAACGAGCCAGATCGCCGCGCAGACAGCGAAGCGCAGCAGGAAGAACGGCACGTTGAGATAGGCAAGCTTCTCTCGAACCTTCTCGGACAGCGTCGCGGGATCGGCGCCGGCCCATGGGAAGATCAAGTCGAGTCCCATCAGCACCGGTAGCAGCAAGATGAGCGCAAACGGCAGCAGCGCGGTCATGATCCGCAACGGCTGGCGGACCGCCTCGCCCCAGCGCCCGCCGGTCAGCCCATGCACCATCAATATGGTCAGTGCGCCGAGCGGCAGGCTGAGCGCGAAGAGAGCTGCGGGGAGCCAAGCGCCCAGCATCGCTCTGGCATCGAGCGATGCGCCAAGAGCGCAGAGGACGAGACCCGCGATGCCGACAGCCACAAAACCCTGCTCGAGGCGGCTCATGGCGATGCCTCAGCTTCGAGCCGCGTGCGCAGCGTTTCCGATAGCTCACCGACTGGAGCGTCGCGCGAATATTGCAGCGCGCGGATATAAGCCACGATCGCCCAGCGGTCCTTTGGCGGCACGCGTGCGGCATAGGAGTACATGGCGCCATAGCCGTTGGTGATGACGTCGTAGAAGTGCCGGTCCGAGGCTCTACGCAGCGCATCCTGATGGTAGCTCGGCGGGGCCGGGAAGCCGCGCTGGACAATCATGCCGTGGCCGTCGCCGGTGCGGCCGTGACAGGGCGAGCAGAAGATATCGAAACGCTGCTGGCCGCGCTGCAGCAGCTCGATCGTGATCGGATAGGGGATCTTGTCCGGGACAGGCGAAAGATCGGCGTCGCGCGTGACGGTGCCCGTCACCGGCGTGCGTGCCGACATGCCGTCGGCGAACTGGTTGCTCGCGTCCAGCGGATCGTAGCGCGGCTGGTCCTCCATGTCCTGCCGGCAGCCGGCGATGGCCAGCGCGCCGAGCATGAGCGTGAGGCGCAGGCCGCTCATGCTTTGATCTCCTCGACCGTTTCGGCACCCAGCCGCGTCAGCTGGCCCCGGGTCACGCCCTTGCGGTATCGCGGGTCGGCCGCCTCTATCAGCAGATAGAACTTGCCGCCGCGCGCGTAGCTGAAGCTCTCGGCGTTGAAGACCGGATGATGGTAGCGGGGCAGCCCGTTGGCCGCCAGCACGCCCAGAAAGCCGGCGAAGGCGGCGCCGAGGATGCCGGCTTCGAAGGCGATGACGACGAAAGGCGGCCAGGAATGCAGCGGTCGCCCGCCGACATTGATGGGATAATCGACTTCGACGGAATACCAAATCAGAGCATAAACGAGAGCCGCGCCGGCAATACCGCCGGCGAGCACGACCCAAGGCAGGCGTGTCTTCGGGATCTCCAGTATCCCGTCCAGTTCCTTCATCGGAAACGGCGAGAACGCATCTATGCGACGATAGCCGCGCTGGCGCATGCCACGCGCCGCCTCAACGAGCGCTTCGGGATCGGCAAACACAGCCATGAGACCGTAGAGACTCATTTGAGCTTGCCCTCTTCCTCGGCCAGTTCCTCGACCTCGAAGATGGTGATCGCCGGCAGGATGCGGATGAACAGGAATACCAGCGCGAAGAAAGTGCCGACCGAGCCGAACAGGATGCCGAAATCGAGCCAGGTCAGCGACTGCTGGCCCCAGGCCGACGGCAGGTAATCGCGGCTCGGCCCGGTCACGACGATAATGTAGCGCTCGATCCACATGCCGACGTTGATGGCAATGGCGATCGCGAACAAAAGCGGCATGTTGCGCCGGACGCGCGTGAACCACAGAAGCTGCAGGACGCCGCAGTTGAGACTGAGCATCGTCCAGAACATCGGCGCGTACGGGCCGATGGCGCGTTGCACCATCATGGCGCGTTCGTAAGGCTCACCGGAATACCAGGCGAAGAACGCCTCCGAGACATAGCCATAGGCAACGACCATACCGGCGGCGATCATAAGCTTGGCGGCGTTGTCCATGTGCCTGAGCGTGATCAGGTCTTCGACGGAAAAAGCCCAGCGCAGCGGGATGGCGATGGTGAGCACCATGGCGAAGCCCGAGAGCAGCGCGCCGGCGACAAAATAGGGCGGGAAGATCGTCGAGTGGTAGCCGGGCGTGATGGCGAAGGTGAAGTCGAGCGAGACGATCGAATGCACCGAGACGACCAGCGGCGTCGCAAGCGCCGCGAGCAGGAAATAGACGACCTGGTAGCGCGCCCAATGGTGGGCCGAGCCGCGCCAGCCAAGCGCCAATATGCCGTAAAAGAGCTGCGCCGGCCGTGATCTGGCGCGGTCGCGCAGCACCGCGAGGTCGGGCAGAAGCCCCATGTACCAGAACAGCAGCGATACGGTCGCATAAGTCGCGATCGCCGCGAAATCCCAAACCAGCGGGCTGCGCCATTGCGGCCAGTGCATATGCACGTTGGGCAGCGGCAGCAGCCAGTAGAAGAACCATGGCCGGCCGAGATGCAGGATCGGGAACAGCCCGGCCATGGCGACCGCAAACAGCGTCATCGCCTCGGCGAAACGGTTGATCGAGGCGCGCCATGGCTGGCGCAGCAGCAATAGCACCGCCGAGATGAGAGTGCCGGCGTGGCCGATACCGATCCACCAGACGAAATTGGAGATCATCGTGCCCCAGACCACCGGCATGTTGATGCCATATGCGCCCACGCCGACGGCGATAAGGTAGGTGATCGAATAGAGCAGCAGCAAAACCAGCAGGAAGCAAAGGAAGAACGCGGTCCAGAAATGCCGCGGCAGGCGACCGTTGAGCACGATCGAGCCGATGCGCCCGCTGATCTCGGGAAAATCGTGGCGACCGCGCAAAACTACCGGACTGTTTGCGCTGGTGTCAGCCATCGGTCGCCTCATCCAGCTTGGCAAGCCTGCTGTTCGGATTGGATATCTTGCCGAGATAAGTGGTGCGCGGCCGCGTGTTCAGTTCCTCCAGCAATGCGTAGTTCTGCGGCGCGGCTTTCTCGCGGACGACCCTTGCATCCTTCCTGTTGCGATCGCCGAAGGTGATGGCCTGGGTCGGGCAGGCCTGCTGGCAGGCGGTGACCACTTCGCCGTCGGCGATATCGCGGTTCTCGATCTGCGCCTGGATGCGCTTGGCGCTGATGCGTTGGACGCAATAGGTGCATTTTTCCATGACGCCGCGCGAGCGCACGCTGACATTGGGATTGTGCACGCCCTGCTCCGGCCCGGCCTCGTCCTTGTCGAAAGACTGGTGATCGAGGAAGTTGAAGCGACGCACCTTGTAGGGGCAGTTCTGCGAGCAATAGCGCGTGCCGATGCAGCGGTTGTAGACCTGCGCATTCAGACCATCATGCGTGTGCACGGTGGCGTTGACCGGGCAGACCACCTCGCACGGCGCCTTCTCGCAATGCATGCACGGCACCGGCTGGAAGAACGTATCGGGGGCATCGACCGGTCCGTCGTAGTAGCGATCGATACGCAACCAATGCATCTCGTGCCCGCGCTCGCATTCGTCCGGCCCGACCGGCGCGATATTGTTTTCGGCCTGGCAGGCCGAAACGCAGGCCATGCAGCCGATGCAGGCCGACAGATCGATCGCCATTGCCCAGGCTTCCTGGTCGTAGTGCCATTCGGGGTAGAGCGATTCCGTCGGGCTTGGCGGCGCATCCTTGCGCACGAAATCCGGGGTCTGCCGGAATGCATCGAGCGACGCGTGGCGAACGATGGCGCGACCTTCCATCGCCTGGTGCTGTTGCGTGGTGATGACACGCATGCTGTTCTTGCGGGGCGCGATGGTCGCGCCGGTCGCGAACCACTCCGAAGCACGGCGCAGATGGAAGGCGTCGTAGCCTTCCGACAGCGCGGCAACGGAACCGACTTTTCGCCCGAAGCCGAAGGAGAGCGTTATCGTTTCGTCCGGATGGCCGGGCGCGATCCAGGCCGGCGCATCGACGTCCGCGCCATTTGAGGCGACATTGATGACATCGCCGTTTCCGATTTTCAGTCGCTCGGCGGTGGCGGGCGATACAAGCGCGGCATTACCCCACACTATCTTGGTCAGCGGTCGCGGCAGCTCCTGCAGCCACGAGGCGTTGGCGTAACGCCCGTCACGCAACCAGGGATCAGCGACGAAGCGGATATCGATGCCATTGCCTGCGTTTGCCGCCGGCTTCAGTCCCGCCAAGTCCGGCGGCACTGTGACGGATACCGGCCTGGCGGCACTGTTCACTATGACGCCGTCGCGCAGAGCCTTTTTCCACGCGTCATCATCGAGCCCTGCCCAATGCTGCCGGACAAGCGGAAGCGCATCGGTCTGGAACTGCCCGCCAAGCACGGCGAGCAGCTCATGCCCGGTCTTGCCGTCATAAAGCGGCGCGATGAGCGGCTGCACCAGCGAGGCCGTGCCGTCATAGGCACGGATGTCGCTCCAGCTCTCGAGCGCATGCGCTGCCGGTGCATGCCAATGCGCCGGGAATGCCGTCTCGTCGCGGTAGAGCCCATGATGGACAAGCAGTTCCAGGCCGGAGAAAGCCTTGCGCGCATCGAGGCCTGCCGGCGCGGTGTGCAGCGGATTTGCGCCGAGCACGACGACCGTGTCGATCGCCCCGTGCGCAATCGCTTCGCACATCGCCTCCAGATCGCCATCGACCTGCGGCGCATCCGGCGCCTCGATAAACTCCACCGTATTGCCGAGCGCGCCAAGCCTCGCATTGACGGCAAACACTGCAGCGTGAACGAACACGCTCTGATGCGCACCCGGCACGACCAGCGCGCTGCGGCCGGCTGCCTTCAGATCATCGACCAGCGCAGCCATCCATGCCGTGTAGACGGGCGGCACGGAAGCAACGGCCTGGCCTTCCAGCGTGGCATGAAGCCCGGCAGCCAAAGCTTCGATCTCGCTCGGCCTGGCCGCAAAGCGGTGGTCGGCCGCCGCGCCGGTGATCGTCGGCGTCGATTCCACCGCATAGAGCCGGCTCATCCGGTCGTTCGGGCTGCGCACACGTCGCCGCGCAGCGAAGTCGCGCGCATAGGCCAGCCGCCCGGGTCCCTCGCCGAGGAAATCGGCGTCAAGACTTAAGATCGTCTCGGCACGGTCGAAGTGGTAGAGCGGCGTCAGCCCAGAGCCGAATAGCGCATGTGACGCCTCCCCCGCAGCCGGCGTCGCCAACGGATCATGGCGATAGATTTTCAATTCCGGATAGCGTGCTCGCAGCGCATCCAACTGCGCAGCAAGAGTCGGCGAGGTCGTCGCTTCAACCAGCAGCGCTCCGCCCCGCCCTTGCGATGCCGTCCATCGCGAAACGAGCCCCGCCATTGCCTTCAGGAAATCGCCATAAGATGCCGGCTCGCCATCCTTGAGTGGCATGCGCGAGCGATCGGGATCGAACAGTGTCAGTACCGCTGCCTGCATCACCGCGTCGGTGGCGCCGCGCGATGCCGGATGATCCGGATTGCCCTCGACCTTTGTCGGTCGTCCTTCATGGCTCTCGATTATGGCGCCGATACCGAAGCCGTCGCTCGACAGTGTGGTCGCGTAGTAGGCTGGTTTGCCGGGGATCAGCATTTCCGGCTGGCGCACATAGGGCACGATGCTCTCCGCCCTGCTGCAGCCGGCCAGCCCGGCAAGCGAAAGCGAGGCACCCATCAGCTTCAGCAGCGTCCGTCGGTTCGGCCTTGCCGGGAGGCGCTCCGCGATTGCCGGAAATTCGGCTTCGACGAAGCGCCGGAATTCCGCCGTGCCGGCGATCTCGTCAAGGCTGCGCCACAGGTCGCCGTCGCTTGTCAGCCGTCGGCGCAACGTAGCGATGTCGATGGCGGGCGGGGCCTTTGCTTCAGCGATGACAGACATAGCAATCCGTCATCGTCTCGGGATGGATGTCGAGCATGCCGATCAGCTGTCGCCTGATCTCGGCGATGTCCTCAGGCGGTTGCCAATGCATCAGGAACACGTCCCGCGGCGGACGCAGATTAGGCCCGGGATTGCGATGACAGCCGAGGCACCATTCCATGCTCAGCGTATGCGCTCGCCTGGTCAGCGGCATCTGGTCGATCTCGCCATGGCAGGTCTCGCAGGCGACACCTTTGTTGATATGGATCGCGTGGTTGAAGAAAACGAAATCGGGCACGCTGTTGACGCGCTGCCATTCGATCGGCTTGCCGCTGGCAAGACTCGCACGCACCGGCGCCAGCATATTGGCATTGGTGAAAAGCTGCGAATGGCAGGTCATGCAGACTTCGGTGGCCGGCAGACCTGCCGAAGGCGAGGTTTCGACGCCGCTGTGGCAATAGCGGCAGTCGATGCCGAGCTGGCCGGCATGGTGCTTGTGGCTGAACGGCACCGGCTGCGCCAATGGCTCACCTACTCCCGTTACCAGGTCCGAACGGGGCAGGATTGTCCCGATCGCGGCGGCGATCAGCAGAGCGGCACAACTTCCCCAGATGACAAAGCGCGCAACGCCATTGGCGTTTTTCGAGAAGATCTGCGGCATCCCCTCGCCGATTCTGTTGAAGGCAAACTCAGAGTTGACGACACCTAACGGTGCTTTCGCCACGAAGGTTCCGAAGTCGCGAAAGGATCACAGAATGGTGACCGGCAGCGACGCCGGGGCTCGAATTTAATCCGCAACCACTGCTCGCTGCATGCGTTCGCCAGACATCACGATCTGTTTCACGCTGGAAAATGCCATGACCGACGCTGCTGCAAACAACTCTCATCGCCCTGTGCGCCATCGCGGCGTCGCCTACTGGTGGAGAGCGCTGGTCGGCATCCTATTGGTCATTCTCGGCCTGCTGATCGGCGGCGGCGGCGCTTGGCTCATCGCGCTCGGCGGTTCCTGGTATTACCTGCCCGCCGGCATCGCATTGCTGCTCGCGGGCATTCTGCTGCTGGCAGGAAACATGGCCGGTGTCTGGCTTTACATCCTGACATGGCTCGCAACGGTTGCCTGGGCCTATTGGGAGGTCGGTCTCGACGGCTGGGCGCTGATGCCGCGCGTCTTGGCTCCCACGATTATCCTCATCTTCGTCCTGCTTGCCGTTCCGGCCTTCCGCGACATCGGCAGCCGAGGCAGCAGGAACGCCGCCTATGTGACAAGCCTGCTGCTGCCGGTCATTGCACTGGGCGCGTTCGGCTTCTTGCACATGAATGCCTTGGCGCAGTCACAACCGGCGCAACCGCCGGCGCCCGCCGCGCAGTCCGCGCCGAACGGCGTGGCGGCGTCGCAGGACGCCGCGATCCATCAGGTCGGCAACGACTGGCCGGTCTATGGGGGTTCGGAACTTGCAACGCGCTATTCACCGCTCAACCAAGTCACAGCGTCCAACGTTTCGAAGCTGACGCGCGTCTGGTCTTTCCATACCGGCGACATGCCGAGCAAGGCAGCCAAGGATATGTATTCGCCCGAGAACACGCCGCTCGAGATCGGCGGCCATCTATATGCGTGCTCGGCCAAGAACATCCTGATCTCGGCCGATGCCAAGACCGGCAAGGAAGAGTGGCGTTACGATCCGAAGGTTTCCGACAAGGCTATCCCGTACGGAGCAAGCTGCCGCGGCGTTGCCTATTTCGCGGTGCCGGGTGCCGGCGCCGATCAAGCCTGCGCCACCAGGATCATCGTAGGGACCCTCGATGCTCGACTGATCGCGGTGGACGCCAAGACAGGCAAGCCCTGCGCCGATTTCGGCCAGCAAGGCGGTGTAGACCTTACGGAGGGCATCGGTGAAACGGTCCCGGGCTGGTACTCGGTCACCGCGCCGCCAACGATCGTGCGCGGCATCGCCGTGGTGGGCGCTCAGGTCAAGGACGGACAGGCCGAGGACGCGCCGTCCGGGGTCATCCGAGGCTACGACGCCACAACCGGCAAGCTGGCCTGGGCCTGGGATATGGGGCATCCCGATCGAACCGGTGCGCCGCCCGCCGGGGACACCTACTCACGCGGCACGCCGAACATGTGGACCGTTGCTGCCGCCGATCCGCAGCTCGGCTATGTTTATGTGCCCCTCGGCAATGCCGCGGTCGACTATTACGGTGTCGACCGCAAGGATTTCGAGAACCAATACAACTCGTCGATCGTCGCCATCGACGTCACGACGGGCAAGCCGGTGTGGCATTTCCAGACGGTGCATCACGACCTTTGGGATTATGACCTCGGCTCGCAACCGACGCTGGTCGATTTCCCGACCGCGACCGGCAAGATCCCGGCCATCATCGTGCCGAGCAAGCAGGGCCAGATCTACGTGCTCGACCGTAAGACAGGCAGACCGCTCTTCCCGGTCGAGGAACGCAAGGTTCCTTCGGGCGGTGTCGAGCCGAACGAGCTCTCGAAGACCCAGCCCTATTCCGGCTATGCGCATCTCGACCAGCCGGCGCTGACCGAAAAGGACATGTGGGGCATGAGCCCCCTGGATCAGCTCTATTGCCGCATTCAATTCCATCGAGCGTATTATCAAGGCGAGTATACGCCACCTACGGTGAACCAGCCGTTCATCGAATACCCCGGCTATAACGGCGGCTCGGACTGGGGCAGCGTCGCCGTCGACACAGACAGCGGCGTACTTATCGCCAACTACAACGACATGCCCAACTACAACCAGCTCATCCCGCGCGAGAAAGCGGATCAGATGGGCTTCAAGCCGATCGACAAAGGTGGCAGTTCGAAGAAAGCCAAGGACATCGGCGACCCGCAGTCTGGATCGCCATACGCCATTGCCGTCAATGCGGGCTGGCGCCTGTCCACCGGCCTGCTCTGCTCGAAGCCGCCCTATGGCCACATCCGCGCCATCGACCTCAAGACCGGCAAGACCTTGTGGGACGAGCCTCTCGGCAGCGCCGACAACAACGGACCATTCGGCCTTCCGTCCATGCTGCCGCTCACCATCGGAACGCCGAACAATGGCGGTCCACTGGTGACCGCCGGCGGCCTGATCTTCATCGCCGCGACCACCGACAACAAGCTGCGCGCGATCGACATCAAGACCGGTAAGCAGGTGTGGCAGGCCGATCTACCCGCCGGTGGCCAGACGACGCCGATGACTTACGAGGTCGATGGCAGGCAATATATTGTCATCGCACCTGGCGGCCATCATTTCATGGAAACCAAGGTCGGCGACGAGGTTATAGCCTATGCCCTGCCTGCGGGCTGAGTCTCCCGACCTGGCAAGCTATGAAACGTTGGTATGGCCGCCATCCGCTCCGGTCTCTGAACGATTCGCGTTGCGCGCTCGTGCGCTTCGGCGTCTGGCTATGGAGAACATCCAGATCAAGATCAGGATCACGGGAACGCCGGCAATGACCAGCATCCATATGCCGATGTGAAACATCAAGGTCTCTCTATCCTGGAACGCAGCTCACGGGCCAGGTGTGAAACCTGCACCGCCAGCCAAAGTAGTGCGGAAAAACGGCTACAAACGGACAGAGTTCCGCTGAAGCGGGCCATTGCCTCAGTTATCCTTCCGGGCGATTGCCATGGCGCGCAGCATTGGCAACGATTTCATCGCTTGTGTTGTGTCCCCGTCGAAGCCGATGGGTGAGTTCCGTCCATGAAGCGGAGCCTTTAAGCCTTCGACGCGTTCTTCGGCATTCCGGGACTTTGCGCCTCACGCATCGACGCAATGACAACGAAAGCTACACCGATGTATTTCATGGCATTGGCCACCGACTATGACGGCACGCTGGCGCATGACGGGCTGGTCAACGCAAGCACGGTCGCGGCGCTGGAAAAGTTGAAGAAATCCGGCCGCAAGCTCATCCTAGTCACCGGCCGCGAGCTGCCCGACCTCAAGGAAGTCTTTCCCGAGCTTTCGCTCTTCGACAAGGTGGTCGCCGAAAACGGCGCGCTGGTCTACACGCCGGCCAGCGAGGAAGAGCGCACGATCTCGCCCTCGCCTTCCGCCGATCTCGTCGAGAGGCTGAAAAGACGCGGCGTGAAACCGCTGTCGGTCGGCCGCTCGATCGTCGCCACCTGGGAGCCGCATCAGGCCAGCGTGCTCGATGTCATCAAGAAGCTCGGGCTGGATCTGGAGATCATCTTCAACAAGGGCGCGGTGATGATCCTGCCCTCCGGCATCAACAAGGCCACCGGCCTGGCGGCTACGCTCGAAGATTTGAAGCTGTCGCCGCACAATGTCGTCGCCGTCGGCGATGCCGAGAACGACCACGCCTTCCTCAGGGCCTCCGGCTGCAGCGTCGCAGTCGCCAATGCCTTGCCCGCCGTCAAGGAAACCGCGGACCTGATCACCAAGGAACAGCGCGGCAAAGGCGTCGAGGAGCTGATCCGCAAGCTGATCAAGCGCGATCACCTGCTGTCCAAGAAACGCTCGCGCGGCGTGCTGTTCGGGACTTCGCGTGGCAACGAGATTTACCTGTCGCCGACCGAGACGGTGCTGATCGCCGGAAGCTCGGGCATCGGCAAATCGACCTTGGCCACGGCGCTCACCGAGCGGCTGGTCGAGAAAGGCCTGCAGTTCTGCATTTTCGATCCCGAAGGCGACTATGACGGCTTGAAGGGCGCGGTGCCGCTCGGCAACGGCTCGACCGCTCCGAACAAGGAGCAATTGCTGGAACTGATCGAGAAGCCGCAGACCAATGTCGTGGTCAACGGCCTGGCGCTGAAGGTAGATGAGCGGCCCGATTTCTTCGCCGAATTGCTGCCCGGCCTCGGCAATGTCCGCTACCGGACCGCAAGGCCGCACTGGCTGATCATCGACGAGGCGCATCATTTGATGCCCAAGCGGCGCGGAGACACGCGATCCGTGCTTTCGATCGAGCTGCCCGGCACGGTGCTGATCACCGTCCATCCCGAAGCGATTTCCACCGATGCGTTGCGGCTGGTGACGGCGGTGATCGCGCTCGGACCCAAGGCCAAGGGCGTGATCAAGACCTTCTGCAAGGAAACAGGGCTCAAGGCACCGAAGAACATTCCGCTGCCCAAGGGTGACCGGGTGCTGTTCTGGCGGCCGCATGACGACAAGAAGCCGTTCACGGTCAAGGCGATCGAGCCCAGTCAGTCGCTCAAGCGCCATAGCCGAAAATACGCCGAAGGCGAACTCGACGAAGCTGGGAGCTTCTATTTCACCGGGCCGAAGAAGGCGATGAACCTTAGAGCCCACAATCTCATCATCTTCGCGCAGATGGCGGAAGGCATCGACGACAAGACCTGGGACTACCACCTGCGTGCCGGCGACTATTCCAAATGGTTCCGCCAGCAGATCAGGGACAAGGACCTCGCCCGCGAGACGGCGGAGGCCGAGAAGAACAAGACATTGTCGGCAGACGAAAGCCGCAAGCTCGTGATCGACGCCGTGCGGAGGCGCTATACAGCGCCCGCAACCGCTCCTGAAAGATAGCATCTAGTTCGGCAGACGCGGCGCCTATGAGAGCAAGTGCTCGATCCTTATCGGCAGGTCGCGGATGCGCTTGCCGGTCGCGTGATAGACCGCGCTCGCGACGGCCGCGGCCGTGCCGACATTGCCGAGCTCGCCGAGGCCTTTCACCCCGGCCGGATTGACCGCGTGATCGACCTCCGGCACCAGGATCACTTGCAGGTCCTTGATGTCGGCATTGACCGGCACGAGATAGTCCTGAAGGTCGCGGTTCACATAGCGCGCATAGCGGCTGTCGATCTCGGTCGCCTCGTGCAGCGCCTGGCCGATGCCCCAGATCATGCCGCCCATAAGCTGGCTGCGCGCGGTGCGGGTGTTCATGATGCGGCCGGCGGCAAAGGCGCCGACGATGCGCGGCACGCGGATTTCCCTCGTGTACCTGTTGATGCGGACTTCGACGAACTCGGCGCCGAAGGCATACTTGACTGAGTCCTCGTCCTGTTCCCCGCCGTGGAATTCCGGCGTGCCGGCATAGAGTTTGTTCAGCGCCTCGGGCGTCGCGCCCTTCGGCGCAAACTCCACATACTCCTCGATGGCGCCGACCTGCATGGTCTTCAGGACGTCCTCGACCTTGGCAGACGCACCGCCCTTTGCCACGATCTTTCCGTCGGCGAGGTCGAATTCCTCGTTATGGGAACCGGCCAGCGGACCACCCTCGGCGGTCGCGGCGGCATAGAGCTTGGTGCGGATCGCGTCGCATGCCTTGAGCACCGCCGAGCAGACACTGGCCGTGGAGATCGACCCACCGGAGACCGGAGCCGGAGGCAGGCTGCTGTCGCCCATTTCGACGCTGATCTTATCGATGCCGACGCCGAGCCGCTCCGACGCCATCTGAGCGGCCACGGTGCGCACGCCGGTACCGATCTCATGTGAACCGCATTGCACCCGAACTTCGCCGTCAGCTGTGAGCCGCACGCGTGCCGCGCATGGGGCTACCGCTGTCGGATAGATGGCCGTGGCGCAGCCCATGCCGATCAGCCAGTCGCCGTCGTGCATCGCGCCGACCTTGGAATCTCGCTTGGCCCATCCAAACGCCTCCGCCGCCTGATCGTAGCACTGTATCAGCGAGCGGCTGGAGAACGGTTTCTTGCCGATCGGCTCAGTCTTCGGCTCATTGATGCGACGGAACTCGACCGGATCCATGCCGAGCGCCACCGCCATTTCGTCCATGGCGTTCTCCAGCGCGTAGACGTAAGGGGTTTCGGGCGGCGAGCGCATATAGCCAGGCGTATTGCGGTCGGCCTGCACCAGCGAGACATGCGTCAGCACCGAACCGTAGTCATACATCCGGCCAGTCGCCGAGGTGCCACCGACGACATAAAGGTCGGGCCGCGACGTAACCTCCCAGCCCTCATGCGCGAAAGCGGTGATACGGCCGTCCTTGCCGGCGCCGATGCGGATGCGGTGCCGCGTTTCGGCCCGATAGGTCTGGATGCCGAACGCCTGCATGCGGCTGGTCACGCAACGCACCGGACGTCCGAGCCGCTTGGCGGCAACGGCCACGATCGCGGTGCGAGGCGTCATCGGTCCTTTCGAGCCGAAGGCGCCGCCTATGAAAGGACTGACGATGCGTACCTTGCCGGGATCGATCTCCAATTGCCTGGCGAGCTCGACTTTCCAGCCGGTGACGTTCTGCGAGGCCTCGTGCACGACAAGCTGGTCGCCCTCCCAGAACGCGGTCGTTGAAAACAACTCGATCGGATTGTGGTGCTGGGTAGGCGTCGAGTAACGCTGGTCGATCTTGACCGCTGCGGCAGCGTAAGCCGCGTCGAAATCGCCTGCCTTGACGTCTTCCTTGAACAATGGGCTCTTGCCAGCCGCCGGGACGGTTTTCGTGCCGGGGCTGTCGAAGCTGGCGGTTGGCTTGTCGTCCTCATATTCGGCGCGGATCAGCTGCGCCGCCTCTTCAGCCGCTTCGAAAGTCTCGGCGACGGCGAGCGCGATGATCTGCCCGTCATGGAAGATCGTCCGGTCATGCAATGGGCCGATCGAGGTGGCGCCGGAATTGCCGAATTTCGGTTTGTCGACCTTGTCCATATCGCCATAGGTGACGATGTCGAGCAGGCCGGGCACCGCGCGGGCATCGTCGAGATGAAGCTTCGTCACCTTGCCTCTGGCGATGCTGCTGGTCGCCAGCGCGCCATAGGCGATGTTGGCGGTGGGCAAGTCGGCGGGGTAATGCGCCTGTCCAGTGACTTTCAGGCGCGCATCGATGCGCGGCAGCGGTGCGCCCTGGTTCTCTTTGGGTCTTGGAGCAGCTGTGTCCATGGTCACACCTCGATGTCGCGGGCTTCGAGCAGCGCGCGCACCAGCGTTCGCTTGCCGAGTTCGATCTTGAATGCGTTGTGCTGGCGCGGTTGTGCTTCGGCGAAGGCCGCATCCGCCGCAACTCCTGCCGATGTCTCGTCCAGCTTCTTGCCTTGCAGGGCTTCTTCGGCCGCCCGGGCGCGCCAAGGTACCGTCGCCACGCCGCCCAACGCGATGCGCGCTTCACGAACATTGTCGCCGTCGAGGTCGAGCGCAACGGCGGCTGAAGCCAGCGCAAAGGCATAGGATTCACGGTCGCGGATCTTCAGATAGAGCGAGCGTCGCGCCCACTCTATCGCAGGCACTTCGATGGCGCTGACGATCTCGTCGGCGGCGAGGTCGGTCTCGATATGAGGCGTGTCGCCAGGCTGCCGATGCAACTTCGCGAATGGTATCTTTCGTGCGCCGCGCGAGCCTTCGGCATGAAGGACGGCATCGAGCGCGATCAGCGCCTGGGCGAAATCGCCGTGATAGGTGGCGATGCAGGCATCACTGCCCCCCAGCACCGCGTGCTGCCGATTGAACCCTTCCATTGCCGCGCAACCCGAACCGGGCATGCGCTTGTTACAGTGCCAGGACGTCTCGCGAAAATATTCGCAGCGCGTGCGCTGTAGGATATTGCCGGCGAGACTCGCCATGTTGCGGATCTGGCCGCTGGCGGCAAGCCGCAGGCTGTCGGCAATGACCGGATAGCGGCGCTTGACCTCCGCGTGGTCGGAGGCTTCCCCCATCCGCACCAGGGCGCCGAAGCGGATACCGTCATCGGTGACCCGGATTTGCCTGAGACCAGGGTCCTCGAGCCGGTTGAGATCGAGCAGCCGGCTTGGCTCGGCAACGCCGAGCTTCATATAGTCGGCAAGATTGGTGCCGCCGCCGATGAACTGCGCATTTGCGCGTGTCGGTTGGTCGTCCTTGGTGGTGAAGCGTGAGGCGATCGCGACCGCAGCGGAAATGTCGGTCGGCTGTTCGTAGATGAAGGGTCGCATGTCAGGCTCCCTTCGTCTCGTCGCGTGCCTGCAGGACAGCGGCGACGATGTTGGGATAGGCGGCGCAGCGGCAGATGTTGCCACTCATATATTCGCGGATGTCAGCTTCGGATCCCGCGTGGCCCTCATTGACGCAGCCGATCGCCGATAGGATTTGGCCCGGGGTGCAGTAGCCGCACTGGAACGCATCATGGTCGATGAAAGCCTGCTGCATCGGATGCAGCTTGCCATCGCTGGAAGCGAGCCCTTCGACTGTTGTGATGTCCTTGCCTTCGTTCATCACGGCGAAGCTCAGGCAAGACAGCACACGCTTGCCGTCGACAAGCACCGTGCAGGCGCCGCATTGGCCGTGGTCGCAGCCCTTCTTGGTGCCGGTGAGCCCGACGTGATCGCGAAGCGCATCGAGCAGGCTGGTTCTGGTATCGAACGAAAGCTGATGGGCCTGCTTGTTTATGCGCAGCGAGGTCACAACCGGCTGCCTCAGTTTCGGCTGGACCGTTTCCCGCGCCTCAGCCTGCGCGGGCGGAGCAAGCACCGGCGCGACTGCAGCCGCCGAGACCGTGGCTGCCATGAAGTTTCTTCGGCTGATACCGTTGCTGGGGAGGACTGTGGGTTGGGACATGGCTCGCTCCTGGCTGGGCTCGTCCGGGCGCTAACCTTTCAGCCTTTGCATTGTTCCCAGCCCACGACCGGGAAGCTTCACCAAAGCGTGAGCGGCAGTGCTGTGAGCTGCAACCTCACGAAGCTTCCGGCAACCGGCTGGAACATGCGGCGCAGCCACGAGTTCTGATATAATCAACCTCCGTCGGCAGGGTGTCATGAAATCGAAGCTGGTTGCTGAAACCTCCGGGCAAAGAATATTCGTGGTCGTGCTCGATCCGGGCGAGGAAGCCTTTGCGTCGCTTACCGGCTTCGCCGGGCAAAAGGGGATTACCGGCGCCTCGTTGACAGCGATCGGCGCTTTCGAGAAGGCTAAGGTCGGCTGGTTCGATTTCAGCTCGAAATCCTACCGCAATATCCCGGTCGACGAACAATGCGAAGTGCTGAGCGCGATCGGCGACATTGCCATCGACGACAGCGGCAAGCCAAGCCTGCATTTGCACGCGGTGCTAGGCCTAAGCGACGGATCGACCCGAGGCGGGCATCTGCTCGAAGGCATAGTGAAGCCGACACTCGAAGTCACCGTGACGGAATCGCCTGTGCATTTGCGGCGCACGAAACGACGAGCCCTCGGCATCGCGTTGATCGAGCTTGACGCCTGACATCCTGTTTTACCGAAACCGCAGCTTCGATAAGGCGTTCAAACTCGATGGAAGAACCGGACGTGTTTATGCCAAACGCAGCCGTCGAGCGAAATGGCGGGTGTCTGTGCGGAAACATCCGCTACCGCCTGACCGGCGAACCGCGCGTGCATTATTGCCACTGCGATATGTGCCGCCGTGCGACCGGGAGTGCCTTCGCTGTATTAGCCTGGGTGCCTGTGGCCGGCCTCTCCTGGCTGACCACGGAACCAACCTATCGCCGGTCCTCGCCAATCGCCCGGAGAAGCTTCTGTCAATCCTGCGGTACACCGCTTACCCACGCCTACGACGCGAATCCGCACGAGGTCGCGCTGCATATCGGGAGCTTCGACGAGCCGGCCGAGCTTGAGCCACGACATAATTATGGCTCCTCCCAGCGGCTCGCTTGGGTTTGCTGCGGCATTGACCTGCCGCACCATGACACGGAAGAACGATGGTAGGGACGAAAAGGAACGACTTTCCGTTACCCTTGGACACGCAACCGATGGAGGCGCGATCCGCTGACGTGTTGCCGGAGGGAGATGGTTCTTGGCAATACGAGCCGAAATGGGATGGCTTCCGCTGCCTTGCCTTCAAAGACGACAAGGCGGTCGACCTCAGGGCGAAATCCGGAAAGCCGCTTGGTCGCTACTTTCCCGAATTGATGGCGACGATTCAAAGCCTCGACGCCGAGGATTTCGTCGCCGACGGCGAGATCGTCATCGAGATCGACGGTGGTGCTTCCTTCGACGCGTTGCAAATGCGGCTGCACCCGGCCGAGAGCCGCATCCGCAAGCTGAGCCTGGAGACGCCGGCGCAGTTGATCCTGTTCGACATGCTCGTCGCCCCAGGCGGCAAGACCATGTTCGATCGATCTTTGAGCGATCGGCGCAAGGCTTTGGAGGCTTTTCTGGCTAAGGCGTCCCACGGCGGGCTTCGGCTCTCGCCATCCACCACGAACGTCGCCACGGCTACGCAATGGCTGCGAGGCGCTGGTCATGGCTCGACCGATGGTGTCGTCGCCAAGAGGCTCGACGAGCCTTATCGTCCGGGCGAGCGCGCGATGGTCAAGGTCAAACGGCTGCGCACAGCCGATTGCGTGGTCGGCGGCTTCCGCTATCTGAACGGCAAGCGGCAAGTCGGATCACTGCTGCTGGGCCTCTACAATGACAATGAGCAGCTCGATCATGTCGGCTTTACATCCACCATATCCAACGATGACCGCGCGGCGCTCACGACGAAGCTCGAGGCGTTGCGCGGAGGGTCGGGCTTCACCGGCAAGGCCCCCGGCGGACCTAGCCGCTGGAGCACCGAGCGCAGCGGTGAATGGGAGCCGGTAAAGCCGGAACTCGTGGTGGAGGTTCGTTTCGATCATGTCACTGGCGATCGCTTCCGGCATGGCACAAGGTTGCTGCGTTGGCGGCCGGACAAGGCGCCGCGCCAATGCACGTTCGAGCAGATCGAGTAGCCCGATCTGCCAGGCGTAAGCCTGGAAGTTCAGGCCTTGAACGCGAAGAGGCTTCCATCCGTATCCTCCCTGCCGGCGATGGAAGCCGAGACGATCTCGGACGCGATCTGTGAAAAAGTAATCCCGTTTCCGCCGTAGCCCATCACCGCCTGCACGCGCGGATGTCCCGGCAGGGTGCCTATGATGGGCAGTCCGGTGCCCGTGGCTCCGAAGGAACCGCTCCAGGCGAATTCAGCCGCCGTGTCGAGCTGCGGAAAGATGCTCGCGAGCTTTTTTTCCAGTCGATCCGTCTTCTGCGCGGTCAAGGCGTCCCGCCGTTCCTCGTCGGTGAACTCCTCATCTTCGCCGCCGCAGATCACGCGGCCGTCGGATGTGGCACGGACATAAAGGTAAGGATCTGACGCCTCCCACAACATGGCGGCGAGCGGCCAGAGTTTTTTCGGCTGTGGCCGCGTCGCGATCGCCCATGTCGAGATGATGCGATGGCCGGTACTCGGCACGATATCGAGCAGTTCGTATCCGGTTGCGAGAACAAGATGGTGGGCCTTAATCATAGGGCCATCCCGGGTCGCCACCGTCACGCCGAGCCGATTGCCCTCGATCGCAGTCGCTTCCGCCGGCGCATGGAAACGCGCCTTGCGTTGCAGGGCCGCGCTCAGCAGTCCGGACGTCAATTTGCGCGGATCGAGCGCCAGATTGCCATGGCTCAGAATTGCTGCGGCGCGGTCGATCCCAAAAGTCTCTCTCAGCGGTTGGCGTGTCAGGATGGACGCTCCAATGCCCGCGTCGCGACGTGCTTGCGCCTCGCGGCGCAGGTCCGACGCATCGAGCCGATTGCCGGCAAGATAAAGCGACGGCGTGCCTGCCGCCCGACAGCTGATATTGAGTTCCGCGATGCGTCCGCGCAGGTTGAGCAACGACAGTCGTGAGCGCCGCCAAGCTTGCCGAGCGGCATCGCCTCCGATCATATTGGACAGCGTTATGAGCGGCTGGTCGATCTCGAACTGGACGAGCGCCGTCGTGGCCGCCGTGGAACCTTTCAGCGGCCCGCGCCTGTCGATGCAAATCACGGAATGGCCATCGCGGGTCAGCGCCTCGGCCATCATGGCGCCGCTGATGCCCATGCCGACGATCAGGACGTCGGTCTTTACATCTCGGGTCAGACGATCCGCCGGCACCGCGGATGAGCGATAGGCAGACCAGACAGGTGTGCCGCTTCTGAGATCGAGTTTGCGAAGCATGAAAGTTCCCGGTTCCGCACGATAAGTCGCAACGCGCCATGCCGTTCCCCCCACCGATGGCATTGGCAATCCATGGCACGGTCGGAACAACTTTTCCCGCGCGAGGTTCTCCAGTCGAGGCTCAACATTGGAGAAGACCATGGACCCGCAAGACAGGAAGCGGCCTGAAAAGCCCGAGGAAACTGAAGCTCCGACCATCGAGCAACAGGATTGGGACGATCTCGAGGGCGGCAGAATCCTGCCCGACAGCGTCGCGGTGAACGGCGACCCGAAGAACGATGCCGAACCGGAGGGAGACCTTCCGGAAGAAGACGATGACAACCCGTTCCAGGAAAGCGACGAAGCTCTTCCAGACGATGAGGAAGAACGCGTTTTGTCGCGCGATCCATCCCGGGAAGGCAGCCGGTTTGACGAGATTTAGGGGCGACAGTGGTTCGGCGGCGTGCCGCATACACTTCTGCCTGTAGGTCCAAAGCGGCGCGGACTGGAGATGGGGACCAACAGTATAAAGTGGATCGAGCATAACTTGCCGCGAACGGCATCATTCGCTTAAGGCGAAGCGGGCGGCGAAGGCGGCGTCCGCGGCTGGTCGCCACCTGTACTAGACTGGGGCGTTGGATTCCTATCCACTTGGGTACTTTGATCTGCCGGCTGGCCGTTCACAGTGTCTGTCTTGGACATTGCCGGATCCGATGACGTGTCGGAAGCTGGGGCAGTTGAGTTCTGGCTGGGTTGCTGCGTCGACGGTGATTTAGCCTGTTCCCCATACAATTCAGCGATGCCCCACGCGACGCCGGCCAAAAGCAATCCTCCGATGAGGATGTAAAGCACGTGCGTGCCGGTTCTGCCTTGTCGAGCTTTGTTCGTCGGGACTTCGTTGGCCATCTCGGGTGCCTGCTACGGGGGTTACCTGATGGAACAACATGCTGGCCAAGCGCAGGTTCCACTGCAGGGTTCTCCTGCACGGCAACGGGGTTGCTCACCAACCGCAGCCGCCCACTTTTTGAGGTGATCTGCAGCAGCCTGGAACATAAAAGTCACCTGAAGGTTCGCCTTGGGAACGGCGTTTGCCGTAATCAACCCCATGGAGTTTTGTGATGGCCAATACCCCTTCGAAAGATCATCGCATTTCGGACAAGGAAGCTCTGCGGATAGCCGAGCAAACCGACGTTTCCCCGAAACAGGCAAAAGACCTGGCCAAAGAACATGGGAAAGCGAAGGCCAAGGATGAAGCCCGGAAAACCAAGGACGAAGGCTGAGTGCTGACGTATCAAGCGTTTCAAATCTAGCGATCGTAATAGCTCGTCACGAAGCCGGCGCCGCCGCGGTCACCCGCCATACCGTGTTGCCGACATCGTCGGCAATCAGCAGCGCGCCGGATTTATCGACGGCTACGCCGACGGGACGGCCCCTCGCCTCGCCCTTGTCGTTGAGGAAGCCGGTGACGACGTCCTGCGCCATGCCGTTCGGATGCCCGCCACTGAACGGCACGAAGACCACTTTGTAACCGTTGAAGCGGGAGCGGTCCCAACTGCCATGCTCGCCGACAAAGGCGCCGCCGCGATAGGATTGCGGCAGGTTGCTTGCGGTGTAGAAGGCAAGCCCGAGCGGCGCGACATGCGAGCTCAGCGCGTAGTCCGGCGGAATGGCCTTCGCCACCATGTCCGGCCGCTGCGGCATCACGCGCGGATCGACATGCTGGCCATAATAGCTGTAGGGCCAGCCATAGAAGGCGCCGTCCTTCACCGAGGTCATGTAGTCCGGCACAAGGTTCGGCCCGAGCTCGTCGCGCTCGTTGACCACCGTCCAGAGCGCCTTGCTTTCCGGTTCGAACGATAGCCCGTTCGGGTTGCGCAGCCCGCTGGCGAAAATCCGCGAGCGGCCAGTGGCGCGGTCGACCTCCCAGATCGCGGCGCGGTCCTTTTCGGCCTGGATGCCGTTCTCGGTGATGTTGCTGTTCGAGCCGACGCCGACATAGAGCAGCGAACCGTCAGGGCTAGCCACCAGGCTCTTCGTCCAGTGATGATCGATCGGCCCGCCTGGCAGCTGCGTCAGCACCGTGCCGGGCGCCGTGATCTTGGTGTCGCCCGGCTGGTAGGGATAGCGCATGATCGCGTCCGTGTTGGCGACATAGAGATCGTTGCCGACCAGCGCCACGCCGAAGGGCGAGTTGAGATGGTCGAGGAACACGCCCTGGTAGTCCGGCTTGCCGTCGCCATTGGTGTCGCGCAACAGCGTGATGCGGTTGCTCGGCCCGGTGTCGCCGCCGGAGGTGACCCAGCCTTCCACCCAACCCATGACGACGTCCTTGGGCCGCTTGACCGATGCTTCGGTCGGCGCCTTCGACTCCACCACCAGGATGTCGCCATTGGGCAGCACGTAAAGCGAGCGCGGGTGCTGAAGCCCCTTGGCCATCGCCTCGATCTGCAGGCCTTGCGCAACAGTCGGCTTTTCGTCGTTTTTCCAGCCGACCACCGAGGCCAGATGCATCGGCGGGAACAGGTACTGGTTTATCTCCGGCAGCTTCGGATTGGGACCGATCTGGGTGTTCGGGTCGGTGTTGTCGTCGCTGCAGCCGGCAACGCCCAGGGCCATTGCACAGCAAAGCGCCGCCGTCGTCCTTCTTATCGCGCTATCAAACCGTCTCATCGGCCACTCCTACGTGATGCCGGTAGACCAGTGCCCAGCCGAGCCAGCCGGTGAAGATCAGGATGATCACCACCAGCGCCGACAGGATCAGTCCGGTCGGCACGACGGACGTCCATGCATCGCGCGTGTGGATCAGCATGTTGAAGAAGGACAGAACGAGCACCACGAGGTTGCCGGCCATGTGCAGCCACGCAGTGGGCTGGTCTCGTATCTTGCGGCCGCCTAGAAAGTCGGTAAGCCCCGCTATGGCGGCCAGGATGCCGACGATGACGCCAACGGTGAGGAGCCAGGCCGAGAAATTGGCCCAGGTCATTTCGGCTGTTCGCCAGTAGGCGATATCGGTGAGCAAGGCCCCGACGAAACAGGCGATCGGGATGGTGACGAGCATTGGGTGTATAGGATGGCCGGCTATGCTGGCCGTGGATCGCGGATTGTCCATGGGATGCTCCTTTCCGCGCTGCTGGTGGAAATCCAACAGGGCGAAAAGGCGAATGTTCCACCAAATTGATTCGGTCACCGGAAGGTGATCGCGCAGGCGGCGCTGCTATTTGCTCCGTTTCGTTTTCACGGCATCGCGCAGTCCGCGTCTATCGGGATCTTTCAGGTTTTCACCCGCAGCATCGCGATCCTTGTCCGGATTGTCTTGCGCGGGCAGATAGCCGGGCGGCCGATTTTCGGGCGGACCTTCCCAGCGCGGCTTTTGCTCGGTGGTGCCGGGAGCACCGTTGCGTCGCGAAGCCATACTGGCCTCCTCACCTTTAGGCATTTTTGCGTGGCGAGCATTGACCTCTCGCGTCGCTTCATATTCAGCCAACCAACCAGCGACCAGACGGTTCCACGCGAGGTCGCAGTAATCGTCCCGCAAGCCCTAGCCGAGAGGCGCCGACGCGACTGCTCTTGGTGACGCCCATCCTCGACGAGGGCGGAAAAATTGTGGCGATCGCGCCTATCAGCGTTGAAGAAACCGAACACCCACATCCGTTCAGCCGACGGCCGGCTGCGCCAGGGAACAGGCGGCCCAGCGCCTTATCTAGGTCTCGGCCCTATCCGGCTGATATCGACAGCATCCGGCAAATGCGGGTGCTTCGTCGCCTTGATTGACGACGTGGTGGTGGCATCTGGTGGCAACAGGATCACCATCTTTCCCAGATGGTGCTGCGGCCAGATCGGTTCACTGGCGAAATACGAAAACGACCCAGATTGCGCATGCTAGGAGAAGGATAGCAAAAGAGGTTTGCAATCAATTCCCCCGAATGCATGCGGCTGCACTTTCTTAAAAACAAGCACCCGCCACCACCTGCGAAGCGGGTGCTTGCAATCGTGACCGGCAATGAAGGGACTCGTTACTCGCCGGTCTCGGGATCAAATGAGACCGGCGTCAGATTGTTTCAGCTGCCGGACTAATACGCTACGAGATGCGACCTAAGTCGCAATTGGGTTGAGGTTCAGAATTCTGGCGGTGATATCAGCGTAAGCGCAGCAGCACTTTCGCCTCGCGAACGAGCGAGGCCACATTGAGCACCCGGCAGCATAGCGACTTCAATCGCTTGTTTCTCAGTTATGCCGATCTCCCGAACCCAACCGCTGGACAGCACCTTTGCGCGAGATCACGAGGCGCTCAGATGTCATGGGACAATCCTCGATCTGGCGAAACCACCTAGTCGGAGTTTGTTCGAAACCACCTAGTCGGAGTTTGTTCCGAGGGACTATCGCATGTTATTGCATGCATACTAGCAGATGCGCATCGTTCTATCGTCGTTCGCCTTCGCATGGCACGCGAACGTTTGGTAGCCAACTTTGATGCTCCCGCCATATTGAGGGAGAAAATCGCTGTCGGAAATCCCGAGATATCTCGACCACATGCTCGAATGCCCGTACTGCCTTACAATAAGGCTGCGGATTCCGGCGAATGCCGTTCCGTCCACGAAAATCACGTGCACCGACTGCGGCCGGTATCTCGGCACATGGGATGAACTGCAAACCGACTTTGAACAACAAGGCGGCCAGAACGGCGTCTTTCGCCTTGATAAGGGTCGTATCGAGCGCGTTGAATAAATCCTAGCTGACCGGCCCTGTCCTGTTCCATTGGAAGAACGCGGCAACCTGGCCGATGACCGGAACATAGTGGCACCGGAAAGGTTGGGGCTTAAAGCGATAACCACCGAGTCCCGCCATGCAGCCCTCCACCTCCGACCATGTTGAAATCCGCAAGTACGATCACCCGACCGGAGGCTGGGGATCCCTCAAATCATTGATCCGCAAAGCGCGCGGCGAAGGCCTGCTGATGTCGGGCATTTGGAACACGCTGCTCAAGCAGAACAAGGCCGACGGCTATATGTGTGTCTCCTGCTCCTGGGCAAAGCCTGCCCAGCCGCGTCCTTTCGAATTCTGCGAGAACGGCGCCAAGGCCACGATCTGGGACCAGACGAAACGGCGCTGCGGTCCGGAGTTCTTCGCGGTCCATCCCGTGAACGAGTTGCTCGACTGGCCCGATCATGATCTCGAAAAACAGGGCCGGCTGATTGAGCCAATGCGCTACAACGAGGTCACCGACAAATACGAGCCGGTGTCGTGGGAAGCCGCGTTCCGCGATATAGGCGAAGAACTCCGGAAGCTCGATCCGAAATCGGTGGTGTTCTACACCTCGGGCCGCGCCTCGCTCGAGGCGTCGTTCATGTATCAGCTGTTCGCGCGAATCTACGGCTCGGGCAATCTGCCGGACTCCTCCAACATGTGCCACGAGTCGACCTCGGTCGGCCTGCCCGAGTCCATCGGCTCGCCGGTCGGAACCGTGCAGTTGGAGGACTTCAGCCATTGCGACCTGATGTTCTTCTTCGGCCACAACACCGGCGTGAGCGCGCCACGATTGCTTCACCCGATCGAGGAGGCGCGCCAGCGCGGCATACCCGTCATCACTTTCAACCCATTGCCGGAGCGCGGCCTGAAGCGCTTCAAAAATCCGCAGAGTCCGGTCGAGATGCTATCGCCGGGCGCCGGCACTAGGATGTCCAGCGATTTCTTCCAGATCCGCGGCGGCGGCGACATCGCCGCCATGACCGGCATTGCGAAAGCCGTTCTGGCGCTCGATGACGCGGCGAAGAAGGCCGGCGCACAGCGCGTTCTCGACACGGCCTTCATAGAGGAACACACGCATGGTTTCGATGAGTTCGAAGCCTATCTGCGGCGCACATCTTGGGAAAAGATCGAAGCGCGCTCGGGCATCGCGCGCGCCGATCTCGAGCATGTGGCGGACGTTTACAGCAAAGCGTCGGCGGTCATCGGCAATTACGGCATGGGCCTGACACAGCACCGGCACGGGACGGAGAACGTCCATATGCTTTGCAACCTGCTGCTGATGCGCGGCAATATCGGCAAACCGGGCGCCGGCGTGTCTCCGCTTCGCGGCCATTCCAATGTCCAGGGCCAACGCACCGTCGGCATCTCCGAAAAACCCGAGCTGGTGCCGCTCGACAAATTCGCCGAATTCTACCAGTTCGATCCGCCGCGCGAGAAAGGCCGCGACACCGTCGAGACATGCGAAGGCGTGATCGACGGCTCGGTCAAGGCCTTCATCGGGCTGGGCGGAAATTTCGTGCGCGCCGTTCCCGAGACCGGTCTTGTCGAAGACGCTTGGCGGCATCTGAGATTGCATGTCCAGATCGCCACGAAGCTGAACCGCAGTCACCTGATACCGGGAGCCGTCACCTATCTGCTGCCCTGCCTCTCACGGATCGAAAAAGATTTGCAGGCTGCTGGAGAGCAGCATGTCTCGATGGAGGATTCCACCGCCTGCATCCATGGTTCCTTTGGCTATCGTCCGCCGGCGGGCGCCAACCTGCTCTCCGAGCCGCGCATAGTTGCCGAGCTTGCCAAGGCGACGGTCGCGGGGAGAAGCTCAATTCCGTGGGATGAATGGGTGGCAGACTATGCGCGCGTGCGCGACGAGATCGAGCGCTGCTTCCCCGACCATTTCAAGGATTTCAACAAACGCTTCCTGATGCCGGGCGGATTTCATCGCGACATCAAGGCCTCGAAGCGAGTGTGGCAGACGCCGAACAAGAAGGCGAACTTCAAACCGCCGACGATGCTGGAGACGGATCCCGATATCAATGTTTCGCGATCGGACGTGCTGACATTGATTACCGTTCGCTCGAACGATCAGTTCAACACTACGATCTACGGCTATCGTGACCGGCTGCGCGGCATCAATGGAACGCGGATGGTGCTGCTCATGAACGCGCACGATATCGAGCGGCTAGGACTGCAAGACGGCGAGGAGATCGATCTGGAATCCGCCGCAGACGACGGCGTCGAGCGCCGTGTCCGCGGGCTGCGCGTGACGCCCTACTCAATTCCGTGCGGAGATTGCGCAGGTTATTACCCTGAGCTCAATCCGCTTATTCCACTATGGCACCGAGCCGAAAAGGCACATGTGCCGGCAGCAAAGTCGGTGCCGGTCCGCATCGTGACGCATGGCTGAGGCTGGCTGGTGAAATGACTGACGCACGACGCCCGGCCTGCGAGTTTGCCCGAGATACAGGAACGCAGGCCGGGCCGGGCCTAAGTGAGGGCACAAAGGCCTAGTAATTTTGCTACACGTTCGACGGCGCCGCCTTAACATAGGTTGTTGATGGAGACGGCAATTGAGCGCTTCTGTTGGGCGAAATGGTCAGCGGCAAAGCGATCATGCGTTCGGAACGCACCAAACGTTTTCGCAAACCGGTTATCGTGCAGCCAGGCCGGGTCGATCGTGATCGGGTTGTGGTCAGCGTGCTGGACGCAGCCGAGGTGCTTCTGCACACTTGGCCGAAGCCGGAGTCCAGCGCGCGACATCATGCAATTAAGGCATGTTTGTCGGTTTTGCGGGACGGCAAGCCGCCCCGGGTGGCGCGTGAGGCCTTTGTTGCCGCCGCAAAGGATGCAAGGATTTTCCTAGGCGACAAGGCTTGACGCTATTTCCTGCGGGCTCCTTGCCGAGCGCCTTGTGCAGTGTGCCAAGGCGGACAAAGGCTAGTGTCACCCCGATCCGATCCAGCAACAGTCGGGACTGCCGCAGCAAATGTGGCTCCCGGCGATGGCCGAGCCGGTTTCGCCGATCAGACGCTCCGCGCGTCGGCGGGCTTGGAGAAGATTTCAGATCACTTTGGTTGCGACGCGAGCGCAGACCGTCCATGATGCCGAACAGCGGGGCAAGCCGGATGTTCCACAAGCAACCGGACGAGTCCGGCAAATAGCGGACTAAGATGTCAGTGGCCAGTCTTCGCATTCGGCGCGTGTACGGGCTTGCTTTCCGGAGAGCCGCGCTCTCTCAGCCAAATTGCCAGCAGTACAAGGACTCCCGTCGACAGAAATTCGCTTTGCCAGTTCTGGAAGCTTTCGAACCAAAACTGCCCTGAAATGAGATGCGCCAGAATGGTCTCCGCCGGCTGGTGGTGCTGAGCAGCCTGCTCCGCGGCGTGACGTGTGCTTTGCCAAAGATGGAACACGAATGTAGCGACAAAAATCAGGAAGAGCGCGGTGCCTAGCGAATGTGAATAGAGCCAAAGAATGGCTCCGCCACGCCTTACCGGCCAAGGTGCATTCGGGTCTGCGCGATGATCGGCGAGATTCTTGTCTTCCGGCGAATCCGCATCCGGGTCCTTGGACTCGGCCGAGCCGCGCTGCACCAGATAGGCGGTGAGAAAAACATAGGCCCATTTCTCCAGGAACTCGCTCTCCCAATTCTCGAAAACACTCTCCAGAAACTCGCCCGAGACGAGAAAGGACGTAAAGGACTGGCTTGCCAGGCCATGCATCGTTCTGTCTTGCTGGTCGGCGAAATAGCCCGACACGGCCTGACCTATCAAACATGCCAGGAAGATTGAGAAGACAACGATGAGCAGGCCGTTGTTCCGAAAGAAACGCATTGTCGGTATCTCCTTGGTCTTCGCCCCGGCCCGCGCTTCAAGCGTCGGTGGCCCCCGCCTCCCTTTCCAACTCATCCAATTTCAACTTTAATCTCTTTCGGGTCGGCATGCTCAAGTCCGATGACATCATTCCTGGTCTCCTCCAGTCCAACGATGATTTCATCAAGCTTCGCATGGATGGCGGCAGTCTCGCGATAGCCCTGAAGGAGCACGACTCCCGTGATGGCGATTGCGACAACGGATAGCGCTTAGGTCACCGTATCGGTCAGGCTGAAAGGACCAGGGCCGTACAGGCAACCATTGCGGCCACGACCCGTAAAAACCCGGCGGCCGGGGTAGAAAATCGGCGACATTTGACAAACCCGGATGATCGAGTGGCTTTCATGCAACAGGGCTATGACGGTTCCAGCCCGCATATCATTTGTTAAGGAAATGCCGCAGAGCGGATGCAGCAATAAGGTATCCAGGGGTGCAAGCCGCTGGATAGGCCCGGCCCGCAAATCCTGTGTCACCTTGATAAGCAGGCTGGGCCGCTGCGGTTCCGGAGTGTGCCATGCATATACCGCCCAAGGAGTTCATCGGCCCTGATGATATGGCCATGCTTGCGCGGGTATTGAAAAAGCTCCTCCCAGCCGACGCCGACACTGCGGAACGGGAATGGTTAGGAACGGTCCTCATTGCTGCCTTCAAAGCCGGGGCAACGACCGAGAGGGATCTGGCCAACAAAGTTAACGAGACTGGGCGGCGATAACGCGATACTCAACGGGCGCGCCGACGAAACCTACTGGAAATGGCACAGCGCTACGTCCGCGAAGGCGAGGCGTTGATCGCCCGCCAGCGCCGCCTCATTGAGAGGTTGGCGCGAGAGCGCGAACGCTCCTTTGCCCGCAATTATCATTTGATAATTCCGCCGCCCTAACACCTGTTAACGGCTAGCGTTTTTCACGCCTTTCTTCGGCTCGTCGTCCTTCGGCGGCTTAGTCGTGGAAGTAGGTGCGGGATAGAATTAACGTATAGATAACTCTTTGGATTCGTTATCGCATTACCCGTTTGTCAAATATATAATCGCTAGAAAATCGGCAGTACCAAAAAGGAACGATCGAAGGCTTGGAGCTTCCTCGGCATGTTTTTGCCGACATCCTCAACGCAATAGAGGATCGCATCAACAAAAGATGGCTGCGCCACCTGAAGGTCGTGGTTTCCGTCGGCCGTTAGGTCCGGCGGCCCTGGATCGGAGGCAGGCAAACGACCTGCGTCCGCTTCGGTCAATTGAGCATGACGTTGAACTTTCCGAGCCGGGCCACGTTGATGTAGCCGCAACAGATAGGCGCGGACGATGAAACCGATTGGCGATTGGAAGGATGCGTATGATCCCCAGACGTTCGCCGACAAATACGACCTCACTCTAAAGCAGGCCAAGGCGATCATTAGTTCCAACGGACCATCCAGGCATGGCTGTGACGTCGGCGCCGTGGCATTCATCAGGGCTCTTGCGATGCGTAACGATAGGCAGCTGACGCGCCACCGCCCGCAAACCTAGATCTGCGATCCCGGGCTAGTCGCCGTCGTGGCCTTGATGGCCTTGGCCTCTCTGACGAGGGAAGCCCAATTGAGGCCGAGCAAATAGATCAACTCCAGCGCCTCGGCTTTCGTGATGCCAGTCGTTTCCACGAGTTGGCGGACGTAATCGTCCAATTGCGGGCTATGGCCATTTTCCATCGAACCGCCCCTTCAAGCGGTAAACGATTCACATATGTTAACGTTCCAAAGGATGTGGCAGGTGCGGTGGATTTATTCCCGCTCCGGCAGCACTTTCGCAATCGCGCCAACAATCTGCCGAAGTTGCACCGGCTTTTGCAGCCGCTCGATATGGCTGAATCGTTCCGGCACTATCTCCTGATCGTAGCCGGTGATGAAGACGAAAGCGACGCCGAGGTCGGAAAGCATGTCGGCCAGCTTGAACAATGGGCCAGAGCCCAGATTGATATCCAGCACCGCTGCATCCGAGCGGCGGACCGCGATTTCGGCTCGCGCCGCTTCTTCCGAGGGGAACGGACCGAAGACTTCGGCGCCGGCGCCCTGCAAGGCCCGCGACGCGTCGGTGGCGATGTAATATTCATCTTCCACGACCAGCACGACGCGGCCGCTGAGGTCAGGTTCTCCGGTCATATCCAGTGCTCCTCCAAACACCGTGGCGCGCTGCGGCGCGTCTGTCTCCAATATGCTTGCCCCTTCCTTGAGGGGGAAATCCAGATGGCAGTTGGCCCCACCGGCGCCGATCAGAAAGCTGCCCTCGCCGCCGAGCTCGTAAGGAATGCGGCCTTCGATCAACTCGCTGCCGAAACCGCGCCGGCGCGGCTTGCCGTTTTCCGCCCTCGGGCGCGCCGGCGCCCAACGGGCGTAGCGCGTCGCTTAATTTCAGCAGGAACGCCTTCCGGGTCTTCGCCAGCACTGAGGCTGATCTCCGCGCGTTTCGTCTCGGTAATGTCCCATGTAAAACCGATGATCCGGAAGTCACCGGTGACTGGGTCGCGGGTCGGGGCGGCGCGCTCTTGTATCCAGCGAATCTCGTCGTCGTCCCCGGACTGATGATGCGAACTTCGGTATGGCACCCCGTGCGGCTCTTGCGCGCCGCGTCCACCATTTCACGTGCCAGTCGCGGTCGTCTGGATGAAGGAGGACAAAGCTTTCCGCTGCGCTGTGCCAGGTCTCGCCCGGATTGAGCCCATCGAGTTCGGCGAGGGAATTGGAGCGTCGGGCCCGATCGGTCGCCGCGTCCCATCCCAGTACTCCGTCCGGCCAGCCTCCAGTGCGCGTCGCAGGCGCTCCTCTGCTTCCCCCGGGAGAGGCTTCCGCCTTTTCAAGGCGATGTCTCAGCGCCTCGACGGTTTGGTCGGTATCCATCTCGCACTGGCGCACAAATTGACTGGTTGCCAATCACGCCGCGTAGGCGTGGCGAAGCCAGTGGACGCGAAGGAATATGACGCAATCGCTTCGTCGCTCAATGGCGACGCATCGAGAGCCGCCATGGCTATCCATCTCCACGCGGCGTGTCGCTCAAAACCTTCTTGACGGCCTCGATCAAAGCCGGCGGACACGTTTCGCCCTCGTGCAGATCTTCGTGGAGCGACCGCACGATATCCTCGACCGACAAAGCGGGGTCGGATTGCAGCGGCTGACGCGCGACGGCCTTGATGTCGGCGAAATCATAGGGGTTGGGGGCGGAGATCATTTTTGTTCTTCTTGTCGTTCGATTGAGCGCTTCAGCGCGATCCCAGGTGCCCTTTCAGCCGGTCCACCGGTGGCACGAAGACATCTGCGCCTTGTGAGGAGTCCCGACAATAACGCAGGTTAAAGCGACTCTGTTCGGCTTTCTATAAATCTCCCCCCTGGCTTAAGAAACGGTGGCAACCAAAAGAGCCGGAGGGCCCGCCTAACTCTACCCCCAGGCGTGGCGGGCCCTTTCTCCTCACCGGTCAAGGTCGGCACCTATCGTGAAAAGAATCTTAGCCTTGCATCTCATGGGTTAATGCATGGCCGCGAAACTTAGCGCAATCATCCCTTGCAAGACCAAAAAGGCGCGGCTTAGGGAGGTTGCGGCGTGATCAAATATCATCCTGTACGACTGAACGAACTCATCGATCACTATATGGAAACGCGTTCCACGAAACGCTCGCCGGTATCGGTCGCCGCAGCCACCAAGGCCCTGATGACCGTCATGCCGGATTGCTCGGTCGAAGGCCCGCAATTGAGCAACATGATTGCAAGGTCGGCCGTCAGGCACGGCCATGCCGTCAGCTTCGACCTGAAATGCCTCTGACAGACAGCCAGGAAATCCTTCACTCATGTGAAGGCGCCGACAAGAGCTGACGCGTCCAGGGGGCGGCGCGCTAGCTCGTTCGTATCGTAGGGTTTTTCAAAGATGGCGATGCCGGCGAAGCGCGCCGGGATCGTCTTCGCACCGTAGCCTGTGGCAAAGACGAACGGAATGTTGTGCATCACCAGTTCATCGGCCACCGCAAAGTCGGCACCGGCCTCGACATAGATATCGACCACGGCGGCTTCGATGCCCGCTTCGACGATAGTCTGCAAGGCCGATGTCCTGTTCCCCACCGGCCCTACGGCCGTAAGCCCAAGCGCCGTCAGCGCTTGCGTGATATCATTCGCCAGAAAGTACTCGTCTTCCACGATCAGAACACGAGCGCCCGCGACCTTCTCGTCCATGGCATGCCTCGCGAAGGCTGCCATTCGAAGCGTCCCGCAACGGGCGACATTAACATAGGTAAGGTTGCGGCCGGACCTTTGTGTGTATCACCGGGCAAGAGGACAAGGATGAGGCGACCTCTGATTCGCAAGCTCGAGAAATTCACGCGGCTTTCGCAAGCCGACAAGAACATGCTTGCCAAGATCGGAGGCCAGCGCGTTCGCCGCTTCAGCGCGCGCGAGGACATCATCCATGAAGGCGAGAAGCCGGAGTACATCAACCTGATCAACGAAGGCTGGGCCTGCCGCTATAAGACACTGGAAGACGGCCGCCGACAGATCATTGCGTTCTTCCTGCCCGGCGATCTTTGCGATCTCAACGTGTTCATCCTGAAAGAGATGGATCATTCGATCGGCGCCGTCACGCCGGTGGTGATCTCGGAGATATCGCGCACGGCCTTCGACGAGATGATGATGGGCCATCCACGCATCACCCAGGCACTGTGGTGGGAATCGCTTGTGGCGGCCGCCATCCAGCGCGAATGGACCGTCAATCTCGGTCAGCGCGATGCGTTGGAGCGGATGGCGCATCTGTTGTGCGAATTGTTCATCCGACTCGAGGCCGCCGGCTGCACCAGCGATTCCAGTTGCGAGTTTCCGCTGACGCAAACCGAACTCGGCGACACGCTCGGCATGTCCACCGTCCACGTAAACCGCACATTGCAGGAATTGCGCGCCTCGAACCTCATTGTGCTGAAGGACCGGACATTGACCATTCCGAACCTGAAGGCCCTGCAGAGCGTCGCGCTATTCAATGCCAATTATCTGCACCTGGACCATGAAGGCACGCATCTCGACGCCAATGAGGAGTAATGTCCAAGAGCCCTCCCAATGAAAGCCTGGAACGCCGCCTGAGCGAGGTAGAGGCGGCGCTTCGCCACCGCGCAAGCGCCGAGACCCGATTGCGCGAGAGCGAGGAGGGCCTGCGCGACTTCGGTGACGCTGCATCGGACGTGCTGTGGGTCCGCAATGCCCGGACGCTGCAATGGGAATATCTGACGGCGGCCTTCGACTCGATTTACGGGATGAGCCGCGAAAAGGCGTTGGCCGGCGACAATTTCACCACCTGGCTGGAGCTGATCGTGCCGGAAGATCGCGAGCATGTGCAGGCCGCGATCGAGCGCATACGCAAGGGCGAGCGCGCAACCTTCGAATATCGCATCTGCCGGCCGCTGGATGGCGAGATACGCTGGCTGCGCGACGCCGATTTCCCCATGCTGGACGACGCAGGCAAGGTCGCTCATATCGGGGGGATCGGCCAGGACATTACGGACCTGAAGCGTCAGCTGGCGAGGTTCGCCGAGCTGCAGCATCACACGCGCAACACGCTTGCGGTGATCCGCTCCATCGTGCGCCACACGATGGAAAAGAGCGACAGCCTGGAAGAAGCCGCCGCGCATCTGGAAGGACGCATCAATGCCTTTGCTCGCGTGCAGGCGGCGGTCACGCGCCACCCGTCGCTCGACATCAATCTGGCGTCAATCGTGGCGGAGGAGTTGCGCGCCGCCGGTGGCCGCGAAGGCGATAATCTGACCATCAACGGCCCTGCCCTGCCGCTGACCCCCAAGGCGGCCGAGACGTTCGGGCTGGTCGTCCACGAGCTTGCTACAAACGCTTTGAAATACGGAGCGCTTTCCGGCCGCGCCGGCCGCATCGAGATCGAGTGGCGCCTAGGAGACGATACGCTCCACTTCATCTGGGCCGAGCACGGCGTGCCCGATTTGCAGCCGGTCGAGCACCACGGCTTTGGTTTCGAGGTGCTGGAGCGGACTTTGCCCTACGAACTTGGGGCAATCGTGGATCTGCAGACCGCCCCAAGTGGTCTAAGCTTCACCGCTGCCATACCGCTTTGGGCCATTATCAACCGCTAGCATAGCAAAGGCTCGTGCAACATATAGCTTCGCTCGGAGGCGCCCTTAAGAAAGTTCAGCCGGCTCGCGAAAAGCGGGCCTCGTCCTCGTCCCTTTGCCTGCCGCCAAGCGCCGCCGCAACCGCCGCGATGAAGGCGCCGATCACCAGCGACAAAGCTCCGACCAGTGCAGTTGTAGCACTTACCTTGCGCGCCTTGTCGGCGGCCGCCTTGGCTTTATTCTTGGCATCGTCGATCCGCGCCAAGACTTCGTCGACCCGCTTCTGTGCGTCGGCTTGTGGAAGGCTCGTCCGCGACGCCACGAGACGAACGAGATAGGCCTTGTCGTCCGCGCTCATTTCGCCGTTCGCCGCACTGACTGTCAGTATACGCGTCGCCTGCCCAGCCGCATCGGCATTGTTCTGAGACGTACCAGCTGCGGGCGGTGTTGCAGCGGATGCGTCGGTCGGCCGGAACAATGAGTCGACGAAGTAGCCAGACAAGTCATTGGCGGATGGCGATGGCGCCGATGAGGCCTGCGCAGTTGCACCGGCGGCGGCGCCGCTCAGCAAGGCCGTCGTGGCCTTAGCGCCCGTCCCGACGATTCCGGAGATGGCCGAACCAAGGACAGTGGCCACCAGCAGGGTGGCCAAGGCCCAGGCCAGGAAGCCATGCGCAGTATCGCGGAAATACACCTCATCGGTATGGACGTTGACCCATTTGGTGCGAAGCCGCCCGGCAATGTAGCCGCCAAGCGCGGATGACAGCCACTGAACGATGACAAGCCAGATGGCCGTCGAGACCGCAAATGTCGTCAGCGAGGCACTCCCCCATGGCGACATCATCGTCAGGCCAAGGCCTGAACCGACGAGCATGAGGATGACGGTCAAAGTGGCCGCCGCGAAGGCGCCCGCCACGATAGGCCCCCAGCTGACGGCGGAAGACGTTGTTTCGATTGCCGCGGGTTCGCCGACTGCGGAAAAAGCGTTCGTCATTTGCCCGCTCCTAACGCGCGAAAAGCATCAAAAGAATAATGATCGGTATCGGAACGCCAAGCAGCCAGAGCAGAATACCTCGTCCCATTTCTTTCCTCCTGCGGACAGGGTTGAGAATGCCTGTAGCTAATTCCCGGATTTCGCTTTCGTTCCGTTCGCTGAGTTGGCTTAGGCGTGTCTTTGAATTCAACGGAGAGCTCGGGCGCCAACGGACGGCGGCAATAGACCCAGAAGCGTCTGTTCCACAAAAACGTTATGCGTTCTTGCACTTAACGCCTGCTGGAGGGCGAACTGGAAAGCACCGGGATATTGGGCGAGGTATCCACGGCGGTGGCTGAAGAAGTCTCACCCAAATCTTCAATCAATGACATGCGGGCTCGGTTCAATCGACTTTTGATCGTGCCGATAGCGCAACCGCAGATGCTCGCTGTTTCCTCATAACTCACGCCCATGATGGCGATCAGCACCAAGACCTCGCGCTGTTGAGGTGGCAATTTGCCGATAGCAGCGTGAACCTCCTGACTACGGATATGCCATTCCTGGTCGCCATAGCTGATTGAATGGGCTGATGCGCAATCGGTCGCTCCTGGCGCCTCGCGCATATAGACCTTGTGCTTTGTATAGAACGTGTTGCGCATGATCGTGAACAGCCACGACTTCATCCGCGTTCCGGGTTCGAACTGATCGATATGCGCTATGCCCTTGAGCAGAGTTTCCTGCACGAGATCGTCCGCGTCGGTCTTGTCTCTACAGAAGGTGCGCGCAAAAGCTCTCAAGGCCGGGATCAGATCGACGATCGTCGCCTCCCTTTGGAGGGCTGACGAGCCGGAATTCATCGTCCGCAAAAACGCCTCCTGGAGGATAGCTTGGATTGGATGACCAAAGCTAATGCGCCGCGAACAGGTAGGTTCCTGTTACAGCTTCAATAGACGTCCAGCCGTCGTCAAAGATTTCGAGCGCTGTCATTTTTTAGCGATCGATCTTCGCTTTGGGAGGCAGGATCACGCCGCTCGCCAGCACGTGCCGAGGCATAGTGCCGCCGCTACGCATCCATTCCAGTGTGAGCTCGGCAAGCAGTTTTCCTGCAGCATCGAACTCAAGCTTTGACACTAGAGACCCATCACCGCCAGACAGGATCTGACACGGCTGCCGCTGCGGCCGCATTGGGGCTCTTTCAGTGTAGCTTGCCGTTGGCTTTTTTGGCCGCCATCCGAGCAGCTGTTTCCAATTCCCGCGCCAACTCAAAAAGCCGGTCGGGGACAGGTTCGTCTGCGACGATCTCAAACGCAGCAAGCAGTTCTTCGTCGAGCGTTGAACGCTTTGGAGCCGCTGTTTGGGTCTCGATCGGGATCATGTTGTATCGACGCACGGGCCTGCCCATAACATATGTTAACACACCCGGCGCAACCGGCAATCAAAGCAAAAGTTCCCTTCCTGCATTCCTCGGAGAGTTGGGAGACGCAGCCAGCCGGCCTTCATTCCGCCGCCATGGCATTGACTTTACGCTCGGCAATTTCCGAGAGCTTGTCGTCGGCCGCTTTCTCTTCCTTGAGGTTTTCGGCCAGGACAGCGGCGCAGTCGTCTCGCCCGAGTTGCTTGGCCCACGCTATCAGCGTTCCATATCTAGTCATTTCATAGTGCTCGACGGCTTGAGCCGACGCGATCAACGCAGCGTCGAGGACTTCCTTGTCGTCGACATCGGCGCTGACATCGTCAGCCTCCTCGAGAATGCCGTCGATCGCAGGGCAATCGATCGCTTTAATCTTCTGGCCGTGCATCTCGAAGACCTCTTCGACCCGCGCGACATGGCCTTCCGTTTCGCGAAGATGCTTCTCGAACCCAGCCTTCAAATTGCCGTCTGAAGCCTTCTCGATCATCTTTGGCAGCGCCTTTAGAATCTGCTGCTCCGCGTAATAGATGTCCTGGAGTGCGTGAACGAATAGGTCGTCCAACGTCTTGATGTCTTTCGAGAAAAAACCCATGGTGCTCGCCTTCCGCTTGTCCTCGCAATTGCTGAACTTCCGGGCTGCAAGGAGCCAGGAAGCGGCTCTAATCGCGGGACAGCCTGAATGTTCCTCACCTCCAGACGGCGCGAGCGCTGACAAATCCCGTATTCTTCCTTGTGATCTTGCCAAGTTGGATGATTGCGAGGGCGTATTTTCGGTCGGAGTCGCCAACTGCGACTGCATCGACCGAAGCAGTCCCGATCAGACTTGATAAAATTCCCGATACCATTCCACGAAACGCCGGACGCCGATCTCGATCGGAATTCTCGGCCTGAAGCCGGTAGCTTGCTCAAGTGAGCTGACATCGGCGCAGGTCGCAGGCACGTCGCCGGGCTGGAGCGGCATGCCGTTGCGTTTCGCCTTTTTGCCCAGCGCGTCTTCGAGCAGTTCGATCAAATGGTTCAGCTCAACCGGCGAGCTGCCGCCGATGTTGTGGATCCTGAAGGGCGCATTACTCGTCGCCGGGTCAGGGGTCGCGCTGTTCCAGTCCCTATTGGGTGTCGCAGGCAGCTGCATGACGCGGACTACCCCCTCGATGATGTCGTCGATATAGGTGAAATCACGCTGCATGTTGCCATGGTTGAAGACATCGATAGGCTCGCCCGCGAGTATGGCCTTGGTGAAGATGAATAAGGCCATATCCGGTCGGCCCCATGGCCCATAGACGGTGAAGAACCGCAATCCCGTCGTCGGCAGTCCGAGCAGATGGCTGTAGGCATGCGCCATCAGCTCATTGGCCTTCTTGCTGGCGGCATAGAGGCTGAGCGGGTGATCGGCGGAATCGTGCACGGAGAACGGCATTCGCGTGCTGCCGCCGTAGATCGAGCTCGAGGACGCATAGACCAGGTGGCCGACTGAGGCGCGGCGGCATCCTTCCAGGACATTGAGGAATCCGCTCAAATTGCTTTCGCCGTAGGCGTAGGGGTTGGTAAGCGAATGACGGACGCCGGCCTGGGCTGCGAGATTGACGACGATTTCCGGATCGACCGACGCAAAGAATACCGAGACGCGCTCACGATCGGCGAGTTCGACATGCTCGAACCGGAAATGCGGAAATTCCTCCAACCGATCGAGTCGGGCTCGCTTGAGGCTCACGTCGTAGTATTCATTCATGGAATCCAGACCGGCAACTTGCCAACCGTCGGAAAGCAGTCTCCGGCATAGATGAAAACCGATGAAACCGGCTGCCCCGGTGACAAGAACAGGCCTGTTTGGCGTCACGACGTGTCCCTAACGTTAGCTGTGACCAGATTCACACCATTTCCACCCTCGCCTCCCTTTATCCTCGGAAGCATCATCAGAATGATCGATGAAACGTCTCTTGAGCGGAGCCATAACCGAACTTCATCTTTAGCTCAGGCAAGCCATGCTCCCGGCATATGTGACGGCACCAGCAGCGGACCAGGATCTTGATGGGGCTCCTCTTCCGCCGGGGCCGCCCAAATGGGCAGAGGTGTCTGATTATGCCCTGGACCGGGGCGGACCCGTCCTGCGGCCATATCCGCCTTTGCCGGCTGAGTTTGCGGATATGGGGATCGGCCCGCGGCTGCAAGCCGTCGTAAGCCAACATCCGTACAAGATCGCCATCAATGATGGCGCGGACGAACTCTCCTATTCGGCGCTCGGCGCCGCCGTCGAGATTCTATCCCGCCGGGTTGCAACCGCCGTCCCCGAAGGGAAGCCGGTAGGAATCTGGCAACCATCCTCCGTCTGGGGCATCGTTGCCATGCTCGCGACGATGGCAGCCGGACGGGTTTCAATTCCGCTTAACGCGAGGGATCCCACCCCTCGCGTCAAGGAGATCGTGTCGGCGGCCAAGCTCGGGACAATGCTGGGCATGGGAGACCCTCCGCCCGATCTGGCCCAAGACCTCCAATGGATCGACATGGGGGCGAATTCGGCCGCCGCGCGAGACATGTTGGCAACGCTCCTTCCGCGGCCCTCCGTCGATGAGCCGGCGATCATTCTCTATACCTCAGGCAGCACCGGCCGCCCCAAGGGCATCGTCAACAGCCAACGCAGCTTGCTGTGGCGCGTGAAACAATATGTCGAGGCGTGTCACGTCAATTCGGACGACGTTTTTCTTCCCCTGGCTGGGCTGGCCACGATAGCGGGCTGCCGAGAGATTCTGACGGCCCTTCTCAACGGCGCCACCCTGCAGCTTGTTGAGTTGGAAGCGGTGGGCCTGCGCGGCGTTCGCGCGAGGATGAAAGACCAGGGCGTGACCGTCACCTATCTCGTGCCGGCCTTGCTTCGAACTCTGATGGCAGATGTGGCTGCCGATACGTTCAGCTCGCTCAGAATTGTCCGTGTCGGGGGCGAGAAAGTGCTTTGGACCGACATCGCTCTTCTGCGCAAAGCCGTCCCGCCGCATTGCCTCGTCCAGATAGGCTATTCGTCGACAGAAACGACAGGATCACAGTGGTTCCTGCCGCCGGAGCCGCCGAACACTGAGCCCGACGTGCCGGTTGGCCGCCTTTTGCCCGGGATCGCATTCTCGATCGTGAATGAAGAGGGACACGTCGTTCCGCCCGGTGAGACGGGGGAACTCGTGATCAAGAGCCCTTATGTCCTCCTCGGGCACTGGGAAAACGGCGCCGTCATCCCTGTCGATCCGGATTCCGACAACGCGCGCGAGCGGATTTTTCCGACCGGTGATCTCGTGCGGTTGGACGGTGATGGTCTGCTGAGGATCATTGGCCGTAAGGGGCGGCAGATAAAGATCAACGGGCGACGTATTGAGCCGGCCGAGCTTGAAATGGTGCTGCGATCCGCCCCATCGGTTCAGGACGCTGCGGCAATCGTGACGGAGGCGACCGAACTTGTCGCATTCGCCGTTCCAAGCGAAGGCGCGAACCAGAGCTTTGTCGGTGACCTGCGCCAGTTGATTGCAAACACGCTGCCTCAACCGTTGCGGCCGCTGAGGCTCCATCGCGTGAGTGATATCCCCCGCCTTAGTGGCGGAAAGATCGACCTGGCCAAGCTTGCAAAGATGGACTTCCTTGCCAGGAGGCCGGCCACCGCCGCCGATCCGCCAAATCCCGGTTTCGATCCGGCAGTAAGTCAGGTGGTGGGCAAGGCATGGATCAAGGTCCTCAACACGCGCGCAGCCGTGGGCAGGTGGGATGAGGCTGGTGGAGACTCGCTGAAGTTACTGCATTGCGTGATGGAGATCGAGAATCTCACCGGCCAGGAACTTGGGCTTGAGAGCTTCACGGTCGGGATGAGCGCAGGCGAGATGGTGAGGGCTGTCGTCGCAGCGCAGGCGGCTTCGTCTGGCAAAGTCGCCCCCGAGCACAATCCGCCCCTGCTTTTCCTGTTTCCCGGCTCCGTCGGCTACGGTCCAAGTCTTGCCGCCTTTGCTTCCGCCATGGGAAAAACCGCAAAAGTGGTTCCAATCAGGTACCCTGGCCTTGCATTCATCCTCGCCGGACAGAATGACCTCGCGAGCATGGCGGACGCCGCGTTCCAGCAAGTCAGCCGCGCTCAGCCGTCGGGACATGTCAGGCTTCTGGGCCACTCGCTCGGCGGGGCGGTCGCCTTGGAGGTCGCGGTCCGTCTGCTGGGGGCCGGACGGTCGGTCAAGTTCGTCGGCATCCTCGACACAAGCCTTGAGGGCGAGCGAAGCCGCCTGTGGGACACGGTCACCCGTACGGTGCGCCGGCTGCGGTCCAACCGCATCTCGTTCCATCGCGTAGCCTGCCGTGCCCTGGCGAAGATCGCGGTCGGATTGGGTTACGAAAGCCGCCTCGCGCTCGCCATCGACCGGTACACCGCAGGCCAGTTCAATGGGGCGTGTTTCAGGATCAAGCTGGAGCTGCAGGAAGTATTGCGGGCGCAGGCGTTTTTCCGCTGGCTGGTGAAGCCCAAGACCGCGCTTCCGATCCAAGGAACCCTTTTTCGCTGCGCCCGCCCGGATATGTCCCGCGCCATCGGGTGGGATCGGGTGTTTGGTGAGCTGAAAGTGGTTCCGATCGTCGGCACACACATCGATCTGGTCGTGGAGCCCCACGTCGCGACCAACCGTCCGCTGATCGAGAAGGCCGTTTTGCAAACATATACGACGGCCGAAACTCTGCAGTTGGAGGGCCAGTCGACGTGATCTCGGGATTCACCAAGGAAGTACTGGCATTGGACGCCGGCGCGGAGGCGGACCGCATCGTCTCATCGACGCGCGAGCAGGTTCTGGTCATGCTACGGCGGCGCGGGGTGGTGGTCGGATTGTCGGGGGGCATCGACAGTTCCGTCGTCGCATGCTTGTGCGTGCGCGCCTTCGGCAGGGACAAGGTGCTGGGGGTATTCATGCCGGAACGGGATTCCTCCGGCGACTCGCTGAGGCTTGGACGTGTCATCGCAGCCCAGCTCGGCATCGATACTCTGGTTGAAGATATAGCCCCCGCGCTTGATGCCATAGGCGCGTATCGCCGACAGATCGAGGCCATCCGCTCCGTCATTCCCGATTATGATGAAGGATGGAAATGCAAGCTAGTGCTGACCTCGGTTCTGGAGAGCCAAGGCCTTAACATCACCCGCCTTACGGTTCAGAATCCGGAGGGCGAGGTCAACACGGTTCGGCTGCCCCTGGCGGCCTATCTGCAGATCGTCGCGGCGACCAATTACAAGCAGCGCATCCGCAAGATGACCGAATATTATCATGCGGACCGCCTCGGCTACGCCGTTGCCGGAACGCCGAACCGGCTCGAATACGACCAGGGTTTCTTCGTCAAGCAGGGCGACGGCATCGCCGACGTCATGCCGATCGTGCACCTCTACAAAACACAGGTCTACCAGCTGGCTGAACATCTCGGGGTGGACGAAGAAATCCGCCGTAGGCCGCCGACCACCGACACATTCTCCATGGCGCAAAGCCAGGAGGAATTCTACTTCGCGCTGCCTTACCAGCTGACGGATCTATGTCTCTACGGCGTCAACCATGGGTTATGTGCCGACGAGGTCGCAGCCGCTACGGACCTCACCGGCGGCCAGGTCGAGAAGATCTTCAAGGACATCGAGGCGAAGCGCCGGGCGGCGCGATATCTGCATGCCCGGCCCTTGCCGTCCGTGCCGATGGATGTGGACTGAGGCCGATGTGCGGGATCGCCGGAATACTGGCGCTGAACGCCACCGCCGAACCGCCTTCGCGCGAAGCATTGTTGCGCATGGCTGGCGCGCTTGCCCATCGCGGTCCCGACGAACGGGGACTCTACCGCGACAGACGCGCCGGGCTGGCGCATGCCCGCTTGTCGGTCGTCGATCTTCGGCACGGGCAGCAGCCCCTCGCCGACTGCGATGGTCTGGCGTGGATCGTCTTCAATGGCGAGATTTTCAACTATCTTGAACTGCGCGACAGGCTGTTCGCCCTCGGCCATCGGTTCCGCACACGCAGCGACACTGAAGTCATCCTGCACGCCTATCGGGAGTGGGGTCAGGCAGCCTTCGAGCGTATGAACGGCCAATGGGCGCTGGCGATATGGGACCCGGCCGCCGGCCGGCTGGTGTTGTCGCGCGATCGCTACGGCATTTGCCCGCTGCATTTTTGCGAGCATGGCGGCCGCCTGTTCTTTGCGAGCGAAGTCAAAGCCATTTTCGCGGCCGAGGCAGCGATCCCGCGCGCGTTCGATTCGGCTGGCATCGATGGGACCTTCACCATGTGGGCGGCCGTCGCTCCGCAGAACGTGTTCCATGGCATTCGGGAACTCCCGCCCGGACATGTGCGCATCTACGACAAGGGTATGGCGCGAGAATATCCATTTTGGCGACCGCGCTTCCCGGAAGGCCCCGGTCGCGGCCAGGGCCAATTTAGCGGCTCTTTGGACGAGGCGGTCGAGGAGGTGCGGCTGGCTCTCGAAGCCGCAACGGCATTGCGAATTTTGCAGGCCGATGTGCCGGTTGGCTGTTATCTGTCGGGCGGACTGGATAGTTCGCTGGTCGCCACGCTCGGACGGCGCTTCGCCGGCGAGCGTTTCCAGACCTTCTCGCTGCGTTTTGCCGATGCCGAATATGACGAGACCGAATTCCAGCGGCTCGTCGCGGACATGACGGGCAGCGAGCACCACGAAATAGTTGTTTCCCGCAGCGATATAGCGGCGGTCTTTCCCCAGGTGATCCGCCACACCGAGCGGCCAATCCTCAGAACCGCGCCGGCACCACTCTATCTGCTGTCGAGGCTCGTGCGGGAACGCGGCATCAAAGTCGTGCTGACCGGCGAAGGCGCTGACGAGATGTTTGCTGGTTATGACCTGTTCCGCGAGGGCAAAGTACGCCGCTTCTGGGGACGCCAGCCAGCTTCGACAAAACGCGCCCGACTGCTGGAACGGCTCTATCCGTATCTATCACGCTCACCGGTTCGTCAGCAGGCATTGGCCCGGCAATTCTTCGGCCGCAATATGGAGGCCCACGCCGCAGCCGGTTTTGCGCATGACACGCGCTGGCGCACGACCAGCGCCATCAAGCGCCTGTTCTGCCCTGAGATGCGGGCCGCTTCCGAACGCCGCGATGCGGTGAGCGAACTGATCTCGACGCTACCGGTCGAATTTCCGCGCTGGAGTCCCCTCGCCCAGGACCAGTATCTGGAGATCCGGACGCTGATGTCGAGCTATCTGCTCTCTTCGCAGGGCGACAGGATGCTGATGGCTCACTCAATCGAGGGCCGCTTTCCCTTCCTCGACGACAACGTCGTCAGCTTGGCGAATGCGCTTCCGGATGCCTACAAGCTGCGCGGCCTCGACGAGAAGCACGTGCTGAAGCGCGTCGCGGCGCCGATCTTGCCGCCGCAGGTCGTCGCCCGGAAGAAGCAGCCCTACCGGGCGCCGAACGCGATGAGTTTCTTTGCTGACGGCGCGCCGGCCTACATTGATGATGCCTTATCCGAGACGGCAGTGCGGGCGGCCGGCGTCTTCGATCCCCAGTCGGTGAGCCGGCTGGTCGGAAAGTGCCGGGCTCGAACCGGCGACGGCGACATGTCGAATTCCGACAACATGGCCCTGGTCGGCGTGCTGTCGACGCAGCTTCTGCACCAGCAGTTCGTCGCGATCCGCCCCGCCGGCGTGACGAACCCAGATCTCAGCATCGACGTCGACTACGACCGCCAGGAAAGAGTGCCAGCATGATCCACGGCGCCGTACCGCTTCTGTATGATTATCTGACCCACTCGGCCGGCCGGCTTGGCGACAAGGTGGCGCTGGTCTGCACCGGGCGGCGTGTCACCTACGCCGAAATCGACGAATGTTCCAACGGGATCGCGCAGAGCCTGGTGGGCGCCGGCGTGCAACGCGGCGACCGGGTGATGATCTTCGCCGACAACACGGTCGAGACGGTTATCAGCTTCTGGGCGGTGCTGAAGGCAAACGCCGTCGTGTGCATCGTCAACCCGCTCACCAAAAGCGACAAGCTCGATTACCTGCTGAATGATTGCCTGCCGACGGCGCTGATCACCGATCAGCATCTGCGCTCAGTGTTCGGCGAGCCGGCGCACACGTGTCGCTCGCTGCGCCAGGTGATCGTGTCAGGGCCGATTGAGGACGACGAGCTCAGCCGGCTGCCGCACGCGATACGCTGGGAAACAGCCGCCGAAAGAATGCCGACCGCGCCTGAACGCAAATCGATCGACATCGATCTTGCGGCGATCATCTACACGTCCGGGTCAACGGGGGAGCCCAAGGGCGTGATGCTGACGCACCGCAACATGACGACGGCATGCACCTCGATCGCGTCATATCTGGAGCTTCGCGAAGACGAGGTGATCCTCGATGTCCTGCCCCTCGCCTTCGACTATGGCCTCTATCAGATGCTGATGGCGTTCCGCACCGGCGCGCGGCTGGTTCTCGAGCGCTCCTTCGCGTTTCCGGCGCAGATCCTTCAGGTCATCAAGGACGAGAGGATCACGGGCTTCCCCGGCGTGCCTACCATCTTCGCCTCTCTGGCGGAGCTCAAGTCGCTGAAGGATCACGACTTCTCGGGCATCCGCTATGTCACCAACACCGCCGCCGCCCTGCCGCTCAAACACATCGCCATGCTCAGGGAGTTGTTTAAGGGCGCACGAATCTATTCGATGTACGGGCTCACCGAGTGCAAGCGCTGCACCTATCTGCCGCCGGAAGACCTGGCTAGGAAGCCTCTGAGCGTCGGGATCGCGATCCCGAACACCGAGATGTGGATCGTCGATGAGAACGATCAACGGGTCGAGCCCGGGATCGTAGGTCAGCTTGTCATCCGTGGCGCGACGGTGATGAAGGGCTACTGGGGCAAACCGGAAGCGACCGCCAGGAAGCTCAAGCCCGGCCCCTTGCCGGGCGAGCAGGTGCTCTACACCGGCGATTACTGCCGGATGGATGAGGAGGGCTATCTCTATTTCATCGGCCGCGGCGACGAGATCATAAAATCACGGGGCGAGAAGGTTGCGCCCAAGGAAGTGGAAAACGTGCTGATGAACATCGCGGGCGTCAAGGAGGCCGCGGTGGTTGGCGTGCCTGACGAGATTCTCGGCCAGGCCGTGAAGGCCTTCGTCGTGATCGAGCAAGGCCGCATTGTCGGCGAGCGGCAGCTTCGGATGGAATGCCAGAAGCGGCTGGAAAACTTCATGGTCCCGAAGTCTATCGTCATTGTGCCCAGCCTGCCGAGGACGGACACAGGGAAACTCAAGAAGGTGGCTCTGTCATAGCGCCCTGTTGGATGGCGCGACCGTATTTGGTCTTTATCGGAGGGTGGGTTATGGATACGATTTTGGCAACGAACCCCGCGGGCGACATTTACACCAAACAAATTCGCGATTTCCTGGCTTCGAACTTCTACATCGCCGACGTGAAATCGCTCAGCGCCACGGAATCGCTGCTCGATCAGGGCATCGTCGATTCCACCGGCGTGCTCGAGGTCATCGGCTTCATCGAAGAGACCTTTGGCGTCATTGTGGAAGACAGTGAGCTCCTGCCGCAGAACCTCGATTCTATCCAGGGAATAGCGCAGTTCATCGCCCGCAAGAGGAGATGAGCCCGACCTGCGAGGCGTTCAGTGTTGCGACTTGGTATATCCGAGTACGACACGCGCCTCGCCGGCGCGGTTGATGATGGCGCGGATACCCTCATAGCTCCTGCTGCGCTCGAACAGGCTTGCGACCTGGCGATCCTGGCCGAGGCCGACCTCGAACAGGAGGGCGCCGCCGGGCCGCAGATACCGCAGGGCATCCTTCACCACACGCAGGTGGATGGCGATGCCGTAAGGGCCGGCCGCGAAGGCCTCGCGCGGCTCGAGAGTGACCAGATGGGAGCGGTCGCCCTGAAGCCGTTTCTCCGAGATGTAGGGCGGATTGCAGACGACAACGTCAATCGAGCCTGGAGAGACGGGCGTGGCCAGCGCTTCGAACAGATCGCCCTGGTGAATCGACACCCGATCGGCCAACCCATGGTGGACGACATTCCCGCGCGCCACCGCGACACATCCATCGGTAAGATCGCTTGCCCAGACCCGCGCCGTCGGAACATGATGGGCGATGGCGCAAGCAAGATTGCCGGCGCCACAGCACATATCGACGACGCGCGGCGTCGGCAGCTTCATTTCATGCAAAACATTGACCGCGGTCGAGCCCAACAGCTCGGTTTCCGGCCGCGGGACAAGCGCACCGGAAGCAACGAGCATCTCCATTCCCATGAAGACCGCGTTGCCTCTGCCATAGGCCTCAGCGACGTCGATATCCTCGCTCAAGGCTTGCCTCCGCTTCAAATGCAGGCGACCGCCGATCGGCGCAAAAATACCAGTGCCTATTGCGCCGCCGCGCTTTCCAGCTCGTTGCTGAACCGGACTTCGATCGTATCTCCCGGCGTCACCTCGGCGTCTTCGTCGGCGGCCTGCTTGCGCCATTGCCCATCGACATTGCGAACGATCGTCATCTGAGCTCGAACTGTTTCGCCGGCAATTGACAGAGGCGCAGCGGTCGCACCCGCGGGCTGCAGCTTCTGGCTCGCGGCGCGAAGCCTGGTGCCGATGTCGGCCAGGCGAACCTCGGTGTCCCGCAATTCGTTCAGCAGACCAAGGCGCCTCTGGTTCTCGTTGCGCTCAAGCTGTCTGGCAAAGTCTTCCTGCTGGCGCTGTGTTCTCATCAGCTCGACCGATGTTTCCAGCGCCCGACTGGACGACAGCAGAACGGCGCGCCGGACGTCGGCCAGCCTGTTGTTCGTCAGGTTGCCGGCCTTGAACGCCTTGGTGACCTGCTCCAGGTCCTCTTCGTCGGCCTTCACTCCATCCGCTTCATCCTGCGCGCGCTTCATCAGCGTGTCGATCTGCGTCGCGGCATCCTTGGCGCCCTTTTCGACGAAGCTCTGCTCCTGCTTAAAATTATCAAGGGAGAGCTTGAGCGCTTCCGCTTCAGCCTTTGCTATCCCCGCCGCCAGCGCTGGGGAAAGAGGCGATCCTTGCGGGGGCTGCGTGTCGAAGTTCTCCTGCTTGTCCAGCTCCGCGCGCAGGCGCGCGCTGTGGAAGTAGTCCCTGGTATATTCTCCCCAGATCATCTCGTAATCGCGTCGCAGATCCGTCGGGTCCGGGCCCGCCTGGTTGGTCCGGGCTCGCAACAGGCTGAAACCGCCGGCAACCGCGATCGCCTGTCGCACTGTCATCAGCGGGCGGTAGGCCTGTTGTCCGGGAGTGAGCACATCGCCGGTCACATAGATCGGGCGATACTCGGCGATAATCGCCGTCACGTCGGTCGGCCTTACGACCGCTATCTGTTCGCGGCCGTCGGGCATGCGGATGTGAAAGAGCTTGGTCGGCAGGATCGTTTGCATGCGCGTCTGCAATTCCGGCGGTGTCAGGCCGCCGACCGAGACCGCGCCGACATCGGGCAGCACGATCGTGCCGTCCACCTGGACGACGGCGCGTTGCGTCCGGTCGGAAATGGATGCTATTCCGATCTCGACCGCATCGCCGGGCGAAATCCGATAGACGGTCGACGTATCGGCCGCCGCAGCCAAAGGCGCGGTGCCAAAGACCGCAAGCACCGCAATGGAGAACCGGCTAAGGCTGGTCATTGGCAACAATCTCCTTCGAGCTTTTGTGTTCGCTCCAGTCAAGGCGCGAGACGAATTCGTAGACCGGACCGCCCGGCACGCCCCAATTGCTCGACCAGATCACCTGGGAGCCGTCCGGAGAAGGCGAGGCATGCGTCTCGCTCCAATAGTCGGCGGGAGGGTTCCGCGTCTGCACGATACGGCGCACGGCGCCGCTGCCATCGATACGAAGGGCGATCACCTCACGCGCATAGGGAGCCCAGCCAGGATTGGCCGATACCGCGTCAGGATCGCCGCCAAAGCTGAGGAAGACCCAATCGCCCCTGGCAACGGCGCGGGCCGACGCATGCTCCGCCTGGCCATAGGCGGTAAGGGAGGTCGCTTTCCCGTCCGACAGCCTGCGCTTGATGACCTGGAACTTGTCGGGGTTGGATTTGCTTACGCCGACATAGACCTCGCTGCCATCGGCGTCGACGGTCAGATCCCCGTGACCGGGCCGATGGTTGTCGGTCCATCTTTGGCTCACAGTGCCGTCGACCGTGAAGATTGCGCGCTGCTCCGTACCGTCCAACAGGTTCTGAAAGCACAGGATATAGGTCCCGAGCGGGGAGATCGTGCAGGAGCTGGCCGTTCCGGGAACCTGAGAAAGATCGATGTCTGGAAATTTCTGCCGCCGGTTCAGATCAAAGGCAAAGACGACGTCCGCGCCGTCCTTGCGGACCGCGCGGACCGCGATGCGGCTGCCGTCCCGGCTGGGATTGCCTTTCGACGGGCCGAACTGCAGATCGTGATAATCGGGAGATGTAAAAAGGATGTCGTCGTGGTTGGTTCGTGGCGCCCAGGTCGAGACCGCCCGGTCCTGAACGCAGATCATCAATTCCGCATTTCGAGGATGCCACTCGCACTCGCCCCCTCTTTTGCGCCAAAACAGCGCCACGTAGGTGTGCCCGTCGAGAAAGCACATTCCGTTGCAGCCATTGTCGAGGAGAAGCAATGTCTGGTCCGCGTTCCAGGCTTGGGCGCTCGAATAGCGATGGCTGCAATATTTGGGGCCGCAGACGACGCCATTTCCAAGAGCGCCGGGCTTGGTGATGCGGACAATGCTCGTGCCGAATGCGGGGTCGGCGGCGGGACGAAGATAGTCAGGCAAATCCATCATCACGGGCGCCACGAAGCCGGTGGAATCGTTGCTTCCATGCCCCCCTGCCGTCCGCAGGCCGACAAGCGCGGCAACGCAAACCAGCAGTAATGCGGCGGGAAGCGCGGGCTGCTTCATGTCATGTAGCCCATCTCATGACGCACCAGCCCCTGGTTGAGACGCGCGCGCCACCACGCGATGGTCCGTTTCAGGCCTTCGCGCAAGTCCGTTTGCGCTCTCCATCCTGCCGCGCGCTCGAGCCGGGATGAATCCGCCAGCAGCGCCCGGACCTCGGAATTTTGCGGGCGCAACCGGCTCTCGTCGCGATGGACCGGCTTGTTGGCGCCGCTCAACTCCACGACCAGATCCAGCACGTCCGAAATGGTCACGGCACGCTGGCTTCCGGCGTTGTAGGCATGGCCGAATTCGAGTTCGGCGGAACCTGCGCTCAGAAACGCCGCGGCAGTGTCTTCCACAAAGGTAAGGTCGCGTATCGGACTGGTATCCCCCACCATGATGGCCGGGCATTTTGGGTCGATCGCCTGCCTGATAAGGGTCGGAACGATTGCGCGCTCGCTTTGCCTCGGCCCGAATGCGTTGAATGGACGAAGCAGGACGACCGGGACGTCGAACGAGCGCGCGTAGGACTCCGCCATCATGTCGGCTCCGATCTTGGAAGCCGAGTACGGCGACTGCCCCTGCAACGGGTGGGATTCACTGATCGGCATGGTCAAGGCGGTGCCGTAAACCTCGCTTGTGGAAGTATGCACCACGCGCTCGGTATCCCACTGGCGAGCCGCTTCCAGGACATTCACGGTGCCCATGATGTTGGTCTCGACATAGGACTGCGCGGCTGCGTAGGAATACGGGATGGCGATCAAGGCCGCGAGATGAAACACCACGGCCTGGCCGCGGACGATCCGGTTCAGGAACGCGCTGTCGCGGACGTCGCCGCGGACAAGCTTAAGCTGGCCGCGGATATCGTCCGGAAGATCGTCCAGCCATCCGTGGCTGTCGAATGAATTGTAGAGAGCCAGGGCCGTCACATCGGCCCCGCCACGAACCAGGGCTTCCGTCAGGTGTGATCCGATGAACCCATCCGCGCCGGTGACGAGAACTCTTTTGCCCTTGTAGGTCATGACAGACGATCCCCTGCAGCATTTAGACCCTGATTTTGCGAATGCCGCGAACGAACAGAGGAGAGCTCACGTATCGCCTGGACGCTCCACGGCCATGCCAAGGACGATGAAGACGCCTCGAACGATCAGTGCCGCGTCCGATACGATGGTCCGGCGCGCATAGTAGGAAAGATCGATCCTGGCTTTGGCCGGAAAGAGGACTTCCTTGTAGAAAGCGGTCGGCTCGACGCCTTGAGGATAAAAAAGTGCCTCGTGGCGAAACATGATCTGAGCAGGGCCGAACAAGCCTGGCTTGTATTGCAGGACAGCTTCGTAGCCATCCCTGAAGCAGTCGGCGAATGGCAAACTCTCCGGACGCGGCCCGACCAGGGCCATTTCCCCTTTCAGGACGTTCCACAACTGCGGCAGTTCATCCATCTTGCTGAAAGCGAGAAACCTGCCCACCGTCGTCATGCGCTCATCGTTAGCAAGTGTCAGCGCAAAGCCTCCAGCATCACAGCGCGGATAGAATTTTCGGAACTTGTACATGCGGAAAAGCTGACCGCCGGCGCCGATGCGCGGCTGAACAAAGAGCACCGGTCGCCCGCCTTCCAGCAGCAGCGCCATTGCAATAAGCGTCATCATCGGCGATAGGACAATCAGGCCGAGGAACGCGGCAATGATGTCCATGGCGCGTCGGCCAAGTCCATGACTTACGCGGCGCATTGCAAGCCGGCCAATGGGCATGCCGAACGCGTTCATGCTGCTGTCCCTGCCCGGGCGCAGCTGTTGAGGGCGGATGCCAGGGCGTCCACGACTGCCTCAGCCACGGGAGATGTGATCTGCGGATGCAGCGGAATGGTCAGTTCACGGTCGGCGAAGTCCTCCGTGCGCGGCAGGTGAACTCCGGGAAAGAGTTCCCGATAGAGCGTCATTTGATGCAAAGGTGGATAGTGAATTGTTGTCTGTATGCCCTGCGCCCGCAGTTCATCAATGACCTCCTGCCTGTTGACGTAACGAGGTAAGAGGATCGGCATGATGTGATAGGCAGAGGTGCGCGGTTCGGCAAACGGCATCGACACGGCCGGACAGCGAATGGCGATAAGACGCCGATACAATGTGACAAGGACGCGTCTGACTTCGTTCCATTCTTGCAGATTGCGCAGTTGAACCAAGCCGATGGCAGCCCTCATTTCATCCATGCGATAGTTGAAGCCCAGCATGGTCACATCATATTGCGGCGTGCGGCTGTTCAGTCTCTGACGTGTGCTGGTGGTCATGCCATGGCCACGCGCTTGGCGGATCTTCTCCCGCAAATCGGGATCGCGCGTAATAACCACGCCGCCTTCGGCGGTGGTCATATTCTTATTGCCGTAGAAGCTGAACGCCGCTCCCGCGCCAAAGGTCCCAACCTCTTTCAGGCCGGGAGCATGCGCGGCGTCCTCGATTATATAGAGCCCTCGCACGCTGGCGAATGCCTGCCACTCCTGTTTGTTTGCGAGATAGCCTGCAAAATGGACGAGGATCACAGCCCTGGTGCGGGAGGTGCAGCTTGCCTCCGCATCTTCGACCGACATCAGAGGCACATCATCGGACTCTATGTCGACGAAGACCGGCTTGGCGCCGACATACAAGACTGCGTTTACCGTCGCCACGAAGGTCAATGAAGGCACCAGAACCTCGTCGCCAGGCCCGATCCCAAGTCCATAGAGAATGAGGTGGAGAGCTGCGGTGCAGGAGCTGACGGCGACACAGTCATCAGCGCCATGCTCCGCAGCGAACGCTTCTTCGAATGCCCTGACGCGCTCGCCCATCGTCAGCCAGCCGCTGTCGATCACCTTCGACAAAGCGGCTTTCTCCGGCACACCCAGCATGGGGGCACTAACCAAGAGCATCCCAACCTCCCGGCGAACTCACGCGGACCTCGATAGCCTCAGGCTGCAGCCGCGGCGACCTCGATCGAAGCCGACTGCTCCTCCCAGGAAACCGTTTGCGCCTTCTGGAAGTCTTCGACGCGGCCGATGTCCAGCCAAAGTCCCTCGTGCTTGTAAACGTGCACGACCTGTCCATCCTGGAGCATTTGCAGCATGAGATCATCGAAGCCGAAGGGGATGCCCGATGGAATGAACTGCAGAACGGCTGGATTCATGCAGTAAATCCCCATGCTCACCAGATGCGTGAGCGCAGGCTTTTCGCGAAACACCTGGACGGTGTCATTGACCTCGTCGATAACGCCAAAGTCCATTTTGGTGACGCGCGCTGCCGTAGCGATGGTGACCAGATCCTTGTGAGCCCGGTGCGCCGCCACGAAACGGCTGAGGCTCAGGTCGGTAAGCACATCGCCGTTGAGCACCAGAAACGGTTCATCCAGTTCGTCCCTGATCAGAGAGAGCGGGCCGATGGTGCCGAGCGGCTCCATTTCCTGGGTATAGCGTATCTTGAGGTTCCATTGCGAGCCGTCGCCACACACGCTGCGGATCAGATGACCGAGGTAGCCGGTCGTCACGTAAACGTTCTCGATGCCGTTGCGCCGCAACCATTTGAGCAGCAATTCAAGCACCGGCCGGGCACCGATAGGCATCAGAGGCTTCGGCAGAACCGATGTGAACGGGCGCAGACGCATGCCCATTCCACCGCATTGGATAACCGCTTTCATTTGATACTCCCTGCGCACACACGGCCGACACAGGCCAACAATCAAGCTCAGCATCCGGAAGCTCACGTGCGGCTATACGGGGTCCCGCCACCCGATCTGCCGGACGCGCTCCGAATTGACCGAGAAATACGCTGGGCCTGTAGGTCTGTCGTCGTGCGTTCGAATGGCACGCCCAACTGAGCGATATCGGGACAGCAGGCGGCGTTGGAGCCTGCGCCGGGATGCGGACGCCGCATGGCTAGGGACCAAGGTCCGACTTTGCATTATGGTAAACGCAGAGTAGCGTTTCCGGCCGGAAGAGGCACATTTCTGTTGGGTTCCGGTTTGGCGGACAGGTCCCGCATCGTCACAGAATTAGTTCGTAGGCAAAAACGTTCTGGACGTGAGCCATAGTCCCCGGGCCGAAAGTGTCTGCGTTGGGGTAAAATGTACAAAATTGTCATCGCCGATGATCACGGTCTCTACAGGCGTGGCTTACGGTTGGCGTTGACTGCCGGCATTGAAGGCGTCGAGATATTTGAGGCCACGTGCTTCGATGCCGTGATTGGGCTTCTTGCCGAACACGAGTGCGTCAGCTTGGCGATGCTCGACCTGAACATGCCAGGGCTCTTCTCTCAGGAGGTGATTGGCGATGTTTTGGCTGCCTACCCGAACACGCGCTTTGCGATCGTTTCGGGAAACGATTCACGTTCCGAAATCCTGACCGCTCTCAATGTCGGTCTGCACGGTTATATCGTGAAATCGCAAAGTGACGAAGAGGTCGTCCTGGCGGTCAGGGAAATTCTGTCAGGCCGCATCTACGTGCCGGCGCTCCTGTCCCGGCATTTGAGCCACGAACAGCCGCTTGATATCCGTCATGGGAGCAGCGCCGGCGCCGGCGCACTCGAAAAACTAACATCCCGGCAAAAGGATGTACTAAGGCTGATGGCGGAAGGATATTCCAACAAGGAGATAGCGCGAGACCTCGACATCGCCGAGGCTACGACGAAGATCCACGCGGCGGCGATCATGCGAGAATTGGGCGTTCGAAACCGAACGGAAGCGGCGGTTCTGATAAAGACCTGGCTGGGAACGGTGTGAGCTACGCTTGAACTTCCTTGGACGACAGCCGAAGTGAATATCGAAACCCGTCCTCCCTGACTTCGAATTGCGAGGAATGACCGACAAGGGGCGTTCCGTCGACCCCAAGAACCATCGATCCGAAACCTTGGCGCTTGATCGGAGCCGTGCGGCGGCCCGTTTCGATCCACTCAAAAACGATCTCGTCGCCTGTTCCGCCTGCGGTGAAAGCCCAATGTGCCTCAACCTTGCCCTGAGCATCGCCGAGCACGCCGTGCTTGATCGAATTGGTTGCGAGTTCGTGGATGATCATTGCAAAACTCTCCGCCGCTCCGCCTGAAATCTTGATGTCAGGACCCGTGATTATCGTCTTGCCATCTTTCGAAAAGGGCTGGAGTTCCTGAACGACCAAGTCCCGAATGGTGGATGACCCATCCGCACCGCGCGTGAGCAGCATGTGCGTCGCCTCAAGCGCGCGAATTCGCTCGACGAGGGTGTCTTTGAATTTGACGATGTTGCCCTCTGTCGCATCCTGCATCTTCACAATCGCGGTGATGACAGGGAACAGATTGCTAAACCTATGGCGGAGTTCAAGCATCAGGGTTTCTTGCTTCCTTACCGCCGCGCGCAGCAGCGTGGTTTGACGGCGCTCGGTCAAATCCGCGGCTATGCCGATGCGCTGGTCTCGGCCATCATGGTTTTCCTCTCGTCCCCGCAAGGCGATCCAACGGACTTGGCCGTCGGGTCGCTTGAGACGAATCTCCACGTCGTAATTGGGCCCCCGCCGGCTGGTTCCTGGAGGCGATGCGAGCTTATCCCAATCCGCTGGATGGACGATTGAAGACAGATCGGAAAGGGGGCGCAATGCCATCTGGGGCAATCCAAGAATTTCCCAAAACTGACGTGAGCCCGAAATGGCATCCTGGCCGTAGTCTATTCGCCAGGTGCCCAACCGGCCGGCAGACAATGCGAGATCGAGCCATTCGTTTTGAGCTACGAGCGCTTCGCGGGCGGCTCTTCGCTCGGTTATGTCATCTACGACCACAAACAGGCTGTCCGACGGCACCGTGTCCGACGCAGAAAGAGAAAGCGTCAACCAAGCCCAAACTGTGCCGCCGTCGCTTCTGATCAGGCGCGTTTCCGAGCTGAACCACGGCGCGTCGGGTACCAAGGCGACGAGCGAATTCTTGAGTAGCGCTCGATCATCTTGATGGACAACTTCATCTATGGGCCGCCCGACAAGCTCGTCTTCGGGGTAACCAAGCAACACGCTGAGGCGTTTGTTCAGCCACAGCAATTCTCCTCTGTCGTTCACAGTCGCAAAGCCCAGCTCGGCTCGTTCGAAAGCCCCGCGGTAACGCGACGCTGCAGCTTCGACCGGGGCGAGCTTGACGTCCAGTGCGGCCTGTAAGCTTCGCCTGGACTGATCGAAAAGGAAGGCGATCATCCCCCCGGCAAGCGCAAGCAGGATTGCGCGCACCCACTGATCGGCGGGGGACTGGCCATCCATAATTGTCCTGGCACCCAAGCCGGCAGCCGCCATCAAAACCGTTGATCCGACCGCCACCAGACGGTTTTCAAGGAAAGCGATGACAACAATAGCGGGAACAAATTCGAGGAAGGCCGGGTCTACGCCGCCCGTGAGGAAAATAGCTACCTCAAAGAGCAGCGTAGCGACCAGGACAGCCATCGAGGCCAAGTGCGTTGGCGACAGGATTGGACCTCCTCAATAACTCGTCCAACCTAACTACAACCTTTGGTCTAGGTCATTGAGGTTAGGCCGTCGAGTGGGCAGCTAGTACGTCTGCTTGCTTTCAGACCGCCAAAATCCGAGGTCTTATGAAGCCAGCACCCAATCGTCCGGCTGTCTGTCGTCAAGCTCTGATAGCCGAGATATAGAGAGCAAGGGATGGATGGTCCATGAATCTGGTCAGCGGGCGGAATGACGCGAGGTTGATCGCGAGGTCTGGCACGATCGCGGCTGGCAGCCGAACAACCATGGCCTTCGCTCGGAGCGCCTCTCGTAAAACCATCAAGCCGGTCACAACTGGCGCATATGTGCGGCCGTGCCTTAATTCGATAACCGGCATGCTCGAGCGCATTGGATGCGGGTGGCTGGTGCTGAGTGAGGCAAAGAGGGTGCTCGAATGGAATGAGGCCGCCGAAACCATCCTCAAGGCCTGTGAGGATTCTCTGGATCCGCCCAGTGACCTATCGGCGGCACTGAGGAGTCTGGTAGCTGGCGTGCCTGCTCATTTTGCTGCCGGATCGCTGTGCTGGATCGTGATCCGCAGCGCCGGCGACCGACCCGTTATCATGACTGAAGAAGGCGTTGTCGCCCCTAATGGGTCGATCATTGTGGCACTCCTCGATCGCCAGCCGAGAACAGGGCCCAATCCAGAGACCCTGCGGAAGATGTTCGGATTGACCGGCGCCGAGACGCATTTGGCGTTGCGCTTGGCGAGTGGCGATGCCCCCTTGGAAATTGCCGAGCGCAGCCGGCTCAGCCGGACCACGATCCGCACCCAGCTCGCCTCGCTGTTTGCCAAGACGGAGACGAGGCGCCAAGCGGAACTAGTCGCTCTTCTGGGGCGCATCTCGGTGCTGCCGTAGTGCAGGAAACCTTCCGATCATCTGGCGCGGCCGCGTCTTGCGAAAACGCACCACCGCTCTACGTTGCGTCGAGCGTTTCGCGGAAACGACGAACCGCTCCAACTCTTTGTCTAGAGCAATTCTAGCAAAAGTGTGAGCGGCTTTCCGTTCGGAATTGCTTAAAAAACAAGAAGATAGGACATTTCGCCGTTTCCGTGAAACGGTGAAACGTCCTAGACGCATTTACGCACACTCCTGTAACGGGCCCAGCATCTCTGAAGGGTCGCATCAGCGTTTAAGGTTCTGCACCGGGCCGAGTTTTGGGCGGATTTTGAACAAATATTCCAGGACGTACTGGTTCGCGATCTTCATGACGGACGGTCGAAGGATCTGCACGGCGTCTCGCATCGTTGTTCGCAAAGATTGATGTCGGAACCTGGCCGGGATGCGAGCGACCCGCAACGCACGCAAGAGCGACTCGGGTTTTGGAAGGCCCTTTCTGTCCTTGATCAGATGCCAATTGAGCTGTTTGACGGCAAGAGTGACCTCGTCCACGTCCTCGTAGCTCTTCGACGTCGTTATGCTCGGGTGGTGCGTCGCATCATAAAAGATCAGACCTTCGTTGATCGCCACCATCTCGCCGTAACGGGCCAGATCGACAAAGAACAATTGATCGACGCCGGCAGGGATGGATTTGTGTGCGCGCATCTGACATCCGGCGTGAATTACGGCCGCGTTGATCAGGAGCGTCGAAGGTATGATGCCGAGGCTCCGTGTCATGCGCACGAGATAGAGATCAGTCAGGCACTCCTGGCTCGAATAGAGCGAAACCCGGTTCTCCTCCGGCGGATCCGTTCGCGTTACAACCCGGTTCTCCTCGACAACATGAGCCGCACAGGTCATGAACGCTGCCGACGGATATTTTGTCGAGACCTCGGCGAACTTTTTCAGAGCTCCAGGGGCCAGCCAATCGTCGTCATGCAACAACTTGATCCACTTGCCAGTGCAGGCAAGCATGGCGTTGTTGGTGTTCTCCACCTGCCCCCTGCCTCTTTGGTTTTCAACAATTCGGATGCGCGGATCGCTTCGTGCATACTCCTCCAAGATGGGCCAACTCGGCCCTTTTGGTCCTTCGTCGTCGCTGACGACAAGTTCCCAGTCGGAAAAATCCTGCCCCACGACGCTGTCGATGGTGCGTCGAATGGTGTCCGGCCGGCGATATGTCGGGACGGCGACGGTAATGAACGGACGTGCGGGTGTCGCGTCGGAAGCATGAGCGAAATCGGGCACAGGACTAAGCGCCGACAGTTTCGTCTCACTTTTGCTGGCGGTCACCGGTTCTGCGGAAGGCACGGTTCCTTCGCGACGCGCGCCGCTACTCAACAGGAGCCTCATCGTGCTGTTTCCTCGCGATTGGATGCGGGCTCGGCAGGGTTGCCCTTGCCGGTTCGGTGTTCCGCTTCAGAAGGTACAATGACACCGCGGTTTTGATGGCAAACCCAACCATCCCGCCAATGGCCATGAGATAGATGACGTCGATAGGTTCCCACCCCACCTTGGCGCCGGCGAGCAGCGGAGCAAAGACAAGTACCATCCGCGCCGCGTCGACGACGAGCCGCACCTCCTGCCGTCGCAACAGGGCGGGAACTTCGCTAAGCGGAGTCGACAAGGCCTGTATGGCGCCCATGAACGCCAAGGCAGTCATGATTTGAGCCGTCGGGATCCAAGCCTCGCCCAGGAGCGGGACGACAAGATACGGAGCAGTCAGCCCAAGCGCCAGTATCGGCAACGCAGCGAGGCCCGTGACCAGGATCAGGAGACCACGCGCGACGCCGAGCATATGCCCGCGATCGTTGCACTTGTTTGCTTCGGCGACGAATACGTTGCTTAGCGGGGTGGCTATCAGCACGATGGGCCCGGTCACCAGTCGTGTCGCAACGCCGAGGTAGCCGGCGAAAGCTGCGCCAAACAACGAACCCACGAGAATTGCCGGAAGATTGTTGATGGCATAGCTGCCGAGGGTCGCGGGGATATCGAACAATGGGAACTTGTATTCCCTGGCTGCCTTGTCGAGGGCGTTTCTCCATGGCGCTCGATAGATGCCACGCACGTCGTCCCAACTCAGAATGCGAAAGCCCAGGAACGCGAGAAAAATGAACTGACTGAGGACATGCGCATGCACCATCGCTTCGCCCCCGAGATGGGCAAGGCCAAAAACCAATTGCAGCAGCGCCATGGTGGCAGGCAGGATCAACCGGCCGAAAGCGAAATCGCGCAGCAGACCCGCGCGCAAGGCCCAGCAATTCATCGTCTCGACGAGGGCGGCGCCGCTCATCCCAATCGGAACGAGCCAGAACAGATGTCTAAGGTGCGCAGGCGCCAGGCTCAAAAGCAATTGTCCGACCGCAAAGGTCAGGACACCAGTCGTCAATACGGCCAGCACGATCAGCTTTACGGTGACGTAGGTCTGTTCGGTTTCCTTGACCCCGTAGAGTGAGGGCTCGAAGCGCAGCGCCGCGACCGCGCCGAGTATGTTCACCGTTGAGAGATAGATCGTGAAGACCCCGAAGTCGGCAGGGGAATAGAGGCGGGCCAATATCGGAATGGTGGCGACCAGGGTGAGTTGCCCTGCAATCGCCATTGCCGAAACACCGCTCGCCGCGCGGACGATCTTGCCAATCGGGCTTGCTGCTATTCGCCCCTCCCTGGATCTCAGAAAGTCGCTGTGGGACATTGGTTCGCGATTCCGAGAAACGGCTGACGACTGGGGTGAGAGCATACGGAGGCAGGCGCTCCGCGCCATCATTCAGGTGAATGATGGCGAGCGTCCCAATGCCTGTTCGAGTCCGCAATGAGGGGGATGAATTGTCGGTGGCGAATGTGACGAGGCGCTGTTAGCGACCGGCAACTATCTGCTGCTGGTTCGAGTTTGATCCGCAGATGGGATGACTGCAAGGCGCTCGACTATGGTCCGTAGAGTTCCAGTGTTTCGGATGAACTGCGCAACCCGCTGGCGCTCACCATCCATTTTGCCCCAGCACGTACTTGGCGATAATCGCCTGCTCGACGACCTGCATGCTTTTGATTGTCGAGCGTTGACTTGAAGTTCTCGCATAGATGACGTCCCGCCCTGACATGGCAAGCATATCGCTTATCGTCTTGAACACGCTCAGGGAACGCATATTGACTTCGAAATCGGCCTCGAAGAGTCGCTCCCCCGGGGGCTCGCTTTCCATGCGCCGGCGAAGACGAGCCGCCACCGTCGCTCGCGGCACCACAACTCTGATCGTGAGATCCGCAACCGGTATATTGCTTAGCACCGTTTCGAGATTGGCTTTGTCCGCGTTCCCGTTGAGCGACGCCAGAGATCCAACTGCTTGAACATAACCCTCGTCGAAGACGAGAATATCTTGAGCCAGCCTGGCTCGATCCCACGCGTGCGACAGCTTTAGTATCTGTTGCAAAATCCGTGCACGCCAGATTGGTTTTTTCGGGGGTATCGCTCTGAGCATCAGAAGGGATTTCGATAGATTTGACGCGCCGTTTCGCGGGAAAAAAATGACATGGGCCGTGGAGATGGTCGCCGAGACGATTCTTGCGACGAACAGGAAGACGCCCAGATCGAGTGGCCCGGACCTGATCGCCGGTCGGTAACTGCGGACAACCTCGGCTCGGTATCCGTCCTCGCGCAATCTGCTGGCAAGAACGTGGGCGAAAAACGTCTTACCCGAACCAGGCGGACCGAAGAGCTCGACGATCACGACTCAGCACTCGACATGGCGCCTCGCGGCCGGACTCACGGTATCCGCGCAAGCAACAGGTTCCCGCTGTCACCGAACCGATATTTGGCATGCCGTTTAAGATTGACCCGGGTAAGGACGCTCCCGATGGCAATTGAGCTTGCGCGATCCCTTTGAAGCAGCTCCAAAACGCCGCGAGCGATATCGCGCGACGTCTTGTCCCAGCGAATGGCGAGAAGGATCGCGTCCGCCCAACTTGTCAGGAGGCTCGCTTCCGGGCCGACAAGGCCGGACGGCCCGTTGATGATGACGAGGCTGTATTCAGCCTGCAGCTCATCCCTGCATTCGAGGCTGTCCGCGCGCGCAAGAAGCTCAAGCAAATCTTCGGCAGGCGCAACGGTCATCAGGTCGACGCCCGCGCCGGGCACGCTCACAACTGCATCCTCCAGACTACAGCGATTGCGGACAAAATCGCCGAACGACCGGTGAGCCTTCGGTCCGCCGCCCTGACGAACGAATTCTTGCGTGAGCGGATGATGCGTGCGCTCGAGGTCGATCAGAAGAACCGGGCGGCCCAACCGTGTAGCGGCCAGCGCCAGGCTCCAAGCAAGCTCATTCGCACAGTCATGGCGCAAGCTGGAAGTGACAAGGATGGTGTGTGGGAAACGTGCCCTGGCTTGATTTGGTGCCGCCGTAACCAAAAGCGACGTCACGGCACGACTGTAGGCTGATTTGGGTTGATCCAGGATCAATTCCCGCAACTGCTTCAGGACGATCTTGCCAGGTTCAGGAATAAGGCCAACGCAGGGCACCCTGAGAGCGGCTTCGGTCTCCGCCTCGCCACGCAGGGTGCGATTGAACCTGCTGCGGAACAGAACGAAGGCCGCGCCAAGTATAGCGAACGCAATCATCCCCGGCGGCACCAGGAAAATCGGCGGCAGGGTTTGCGGCTTGGCCGGAGGCCACGCCGGAGAAAGGATCGAGACGCCCGCCGAAGGAGCGGCGATGCGCCGCGTCAGATCCTGCTGCCGGCTCAGGAGCTCGTTGTATCTTTGGGTTAGCAGGTTGACCTGGGGTTCCAACGCGCGCAAGCCGGAAAGCCGGCTGGCGGTGTCGGCTACGACAACGTCGAGAACATTTTTTCGATCTTCCAGGGCATCGACCTGCGCCCGGTAGGTGCTCGCCTGCGTCTCGACACTCGCCAGGCCCTGCTGGATCTCGTTGTCGATCCTCGCACTCAAATCCTTATCCGCCGGCGCCTTGGCCTCGCGAGCCGCAAGGTCGGCCAGGTCAGGCACGCCCATAGCTTCGGCCAACGAGGCGACTGGCGCACCCTGTTTGCGGAGATCCCGGATACGCTGGAGGCGCGATTCCATTGCCGCGAGATCGGCATTGGACATCGATATCTGCTGGCTGAGATCAGCCCGTTCCCTGGCTGCGTTGTCGGCCGCACCTTGATCGACGGCTCCATGGCTCAACCGGTATTGCTCCAGGCGATCGGTCGCCGTGACGAGATCGCTTTGAACAGCCGGAAGGCTGGCAGCCACTGCCTTGAGTTCCAGCCCATCCTCGGCCTGCCGCTTTTTCGCGAGGTCGTCGATATAGACTTGGGAGAATGTATTGGCCACCATGGCAGCCCGCGTCGGATCTTCGTCAGCGAAGGCGACAGAGATCACCCTCGAGCGCAATTCCTGCCCAATCCTTATCCTATTCCTCAGCAACTTCAGGTCGGGGTCGATCGCCGCTTGCGCACTCTGCGGCCAAAGTCGCTCAATGAGCTCGGCAGCACGTGACCTTGTTGTCGCCGCCGGACCTGAGTTTCGACCGGGCGTTTGGGTTTTTGGTGTGCCCTGCCCCGGCGCCACGGTCTCCATATCATGCAGCGCCGTCGCGACGCGACGCAGATGGCCTTGCGACGACAGCATGGTGATATGATCGTCGATACTGGAATCAATCAGGTCCTGTGCGGAGGATCCGCCGGGAGCAAGCGAGCTGCGCGACGGCGGATCGATTATCAGCTGGCTGGTGGCCTCGAACATCACGGGCCGAGCCAGGCCTATAAGCGCCGCGAGGATCCCGCCCACAAGCGCAAAGGCAAGGATCAGCCATTTTCTTCGTGCCATGACAGCCGTCAGTTCATGCGTGGGCGTAGGTGATTGATATTCGCGCGGCGGCCGCATGCGATCCCTGTGTTCGACCACTGCTGGGGCAGGCTGAGCGGCGGCTCGCGGAAGCTTCATCCGGCTGATGGCGGAACCTGCCATTTTCACACTCCTGCCGTGTCGAGTTCGCGTGGTGGGATGACGAGAGGGGCTCGCCTTGCCTCGTTGCGCCAGGCCTGAAACATCAACGCGGACCACAATTCGCGTGAACGATCCTGCCCTCGCATGTGATCGCGCCAGCAGGCGCCTACGTTGGCGCTGTCCAGCACGTCGCCATCATGCCGGATCTCTGCGAGAAGATCGGTCGCCCAATTGCGCAGCGGACCCCGCAGCCATGCACCAACAGGAACATCGAACCCTTGCTTCGGCCGGTCGATCAGCCGGTCTGGAAGGTGACGACGCAGCAGATTGCGAAGGATCCACTTGCCTTTGCCGTTGCGCACTTTTGCATGCGACGGCAGGCGCCAGGCGAACTCGACAACCCTGTGGTCAAGCAACGGGCACCTGCCCTCAAGCCCGTTGGCCATGGTCGCGCGGTCCAACTTCACAAGTATGTCGCCTGGCAAATAACCGACCATGTCGTCGTAGAGAACGCGCGACAGCAATCCGTCGAGTTTCGGCGCGCCGGCTACCGATGCGGACCGATTATGGCGCGCCAGGTTTGCGGTCGGTGTCGCTATCAGCCGCTGATACAGCTGGTCTTCATGCCTTGCGCTGAGCAAGCCGGCGAAACGATTGAGCCGGTCGCGGCGCAGCATGTGGCGGACATTTGCGGCAAGGGGCAGTCTGCCCAGTATATCCTCGCGTGCTGCACGGGCCAGCAAGTCCAGGCCCGCGGCTGCCGCGCGCCGCACCAGCAAGGGAACGCTTTGTTGCCGCCTCAGCCGATCCGCCATGAAGTGGCGCCCATAGCCGGCGAAGCACTCATCACCGCCGTCGCCCGACAGGGCAACCGTCACATGCTGGCGCGCGAGCCGTGCCACCAGCAGCGTCGGTATCTGCGATTCGTCTGCGAATGGCTCGTCCCATATCCGGGGCAGTTCCGGAATGACCTGGCGTGCCGCCTCAGGCGAAAGGTGAAGCTCCGTATGCTCGGTGCCGAGATGTTTTGCCACATCGGCCGCATAACCGCTCTCGTCAAATCCCCCCTCCGCGAATGCGATGGTGAAAGTGCGCACCTGACTTCCGGATTGAGCCTGCATCAGAGCCACGACCGTGGAACTGTCGATCCCGCCGGACAGAAAGCTGCCCAGAGGCACATCGGCGATCATCCGCTCGCGAATTGCGAGCCGAAGCAGCGCGTCGAGCTCATCGGTTAAATCGTCGTCGCTGCCGCCCACGGGGTCCTTGCGGCCCCCAATGGCAACTTCGGCCGGCGACCACCAGTGTTCGACGCGCTGGAAAATCGATGCCGCACTGCCCGCTTGAGCGAGATCCGTGGATGTGACCGAGACCAGGGAACCAGGGGGCAGCTTGAAGGCATTCTGCCAGATGCATTTTCGATCCGGCACCCATCCCTTCGAAAGCATGGCGCCGGCGGCATCAAGATCGAGCTCTGGAGAGAAGAGCGGAAAGCACCTGATTGCCTTGAGCTCCGACGCAAAGACCAGGGCACGCCCGGCCAGGGCGACGTAGAGCGGCTTTTTGCCCATCCGGTCCCGGGCGAGGTGAAGGGTCCTGGTCTTCAGATCCCACAACGCGAAGGCAAACATCCCCGCACAGCGCCTCAGCGCGGACTCAAGGCCCCACATCTCGATGGCGCACAACAGGACTTCGGTATCGCCGGTGCCACGGAATTGCTGACCGGCGCCCTCGAGTTCACGCCGCATGTCGCGGAAATTATAAATCTCGCCGTTGAAGGTGATCACATATCGGCCGCTGGCGGAGCGCATTGGCTGGTGCCCAGCACTTGACAGGTCGACGATGGCAAGCCGCCGGTGGCCCAAGGCAATGCCGGCGCCACAATCCATCCACAGCCCCTCACCGTCCGGCCCGCGATGCTGAAGCGACCTTGTCATCGGCCCGATCGCCTCAAGCGACCTTGGGTCCATTTGCCCCGGAGAGATCAGAATTCCAACAATCCCACACATCACGCTGCCCTTGCATGCTGGGGGCGCAGCCGGGTGTCGGGACGCATCCCCGCAACCAGGCAGAACGTCAGCGCGAACCACACGATCGGATGGCGGATGGTCAGATGTGGCATGCTGAAGACGACCACCGAAGCAAGAAGCACCGACAGCGCGTCGAACCGGCTTCGCCAGGCGGACATGGCGGCTGATGCGACAATCCACACCAAAGCCAAGACCGCCGCCAGACCGCCCTGAAGGTAGAGATCGAGGATTGTGTTGTGGGCTTCGAATGGTCGCTCCAAAAACTGCCTGTCCGCGACCGGCGGACGTTCCAGATGCGGGCCGGGACCAAGGCCGAGCGACCAGGACCCCAATCCCTTTTCGATCGCCTCGCCCCACAGAAAGACCCGTAGATCAAATGTCTCTGCGGTCGCTTCGCCGCCTCCATCCTTGGTGAGGCTCTTGGCGAACTGCGCCACGCTGCTCTCCTCGGCGATCGCATATGGTGCAGCCGCGACGACCAACGGAACGGCACCGACAATCAGCAAAAGCGCAATCTGCCTGGAAAGACTGGCTCCGTTTGCGCCGGATGCGAACCATGCGCGGAGCCGCAGTCCAAGAAAGACGAGGCCGCTCAGAGCGGTCGTGTAGAGATAGGTGTCGCTCTTGGTCAGCCGTCCGACATAAAAGATCGGGATAAGGCTGGAGAGCGCGAGGAACCTGGCCCAACGGCTGTTGGTGGTCACAGCGAGATGCAGCGCCAATGGGCCGAAGACCGCGCAATAGAGGGCGAGCTGGTTTGGGTTCTCCGACCAGCCACGCAGGCGATCCCAGTACCACGGATCTATTCGGGACTGGTGGATCCAACCCCAGGCGAGTCCGAGTTGGACCATGAAGACGCCGACGGCGATTACGATCATCCACCAGGCGCTGCGCCGCAGACGGAACTCGGCGTCGGGTTCCAATGCCGCAAGGCAGGTGACGCTCGCCAACAGCGCATAGGCGATCGCATCATGCGCCAGCCCGGTGAGGTAAAGCACCGTGGTGGAATACCCAACGATCGTGCCGATCGCCAAAGTCAGCGACAGGAGCGTCCAGAACTTCGCCAATTGTAGAAAGGCCGGTGTCGCTTCGATGGCGCCGCCCGCCAATATCCGGCCGACCGACAGCATAATCCAGAGCACCAGGAAAAGCTCGCCGTAACCGAATGGCAAACCTGGCACCGATAACTGAGATGCGAACGACAAGGCGACGCCCGCGGCGAGCAATGCATCCCTCGTCATCGGCGCGCCTCGCCCAATCGGCGCTTGGCGACGCGGTCCGTCGCCGGTGATTGCGCAAGGCCACCCCTGGCCTTGGCCGCCAGAACGCTTCTGTAGAGGTCGCAATATTGGTCGACCACCCCTGCGAGGGCGAAACGCTGCCTGACAAGCGCGGCGGTGCGGCCACCCATGACCTTGGCGCGCTCGCGATCCGAGAGCAGGTCGACGATGCAATCTGCCAATGCCTCCGGATCGCGCGGCGCGACCAGATAGCCGTTCCACCCATCCTGGACGACATCCGTGCAGCCTGGCATCCTCGAGGCTACAATGGGCAGGCCTGCAAGCCCGGCCTCCAGCAGTACGCGCGGAATTCCCTCGCGGTATTCGGTTGGAAAGGCGAATACATCAGCCATGCCCAGAAGCGCGGGAACGTCCTGGCGTTTTCCCAGCACGGCGACATCTGCGCCAAGTCGTCGAATTTCCGACTCTTCGACGGCGAATGGCCCTTCGGATTGCCGGGGCCCAATCAACACGAAGCGCGCATTCGGCCTTTTGGCGAGAACTTTTGGCACGGCCTTGAGGAGGGTCGGAATCCCCTTCTGACGGGTCAATCGGCCGACGAACATCACGACTTCGGCCGATTGAAGCCCGAATTCCTGACGCATCGTCGCGGCCGACGGCCCAAGGTGCCTCGCAGCCGCGAATGCGCCGATGTCGATGCCGGATCCGGCGATGATACGCTTTTCGCTATATCCGAGCAGCCGATATTTTTCGAAAAACGTCTGATCTTCGCGATTTTGGAACACTGTCGCTGCAGTCCAGGACGATGCCAGCCACTGCAGGCCGCAGAAAACCGGCCGAAGCATCAACGCGCGCGGCGCATGCGATGAGAACGTCCAGCCCAATCCGTTGATCGTCCGAACGACCGGCACCTGCCCTCGCGCCGCGAGTGGGGTCAACAGATTAGGCTTGGTGTCGAAGCTCTGCGCGATGTCGGGCCGCAGCTCCGCCATCAATCCGCGAAGCATCCTGATCACGCCTGCTTTCCCGCCGCCGCTGCTGAAGCGGTCAAATCCATAGCGCCTGTGCGCGATCCCATGTCTTAGGAACGAGGCGCCGTCGCAGGTTGAAACCGCCGTGATCTGAAAGCCCCTGTCGCGCACCTCCATGAAAAATGGAATTCTGAGCGCGTGATCCTCGCCGCCGACACAGACTAGGTGCGGCTTCATTTCGCCACTCCCAAAAAAGCTGCGGTCCCCAGCTGCCCGAAATGGCTGGAACTTGGATGGTCTCTCATGGCCCGCCGTCTCTGCGGAATGCGTTCAGTAGGCCATCAAAGCTACGGGCGGCCCCTAGAGTTGTCCTCGTCTGTTCGAATGAGGGGACCAGCCGGTTCGGCGCGGTGATCAGGGCAATGGGTGTCGGCAACCGATGCGGGGTAGACGATAATCGCGCAGGCGGTTTGCCGCTGGCTGGACGAGAGATCTTACCCGCTATCGAGCGTGGAAAGCGGAGCTACAGCATTGCTCCTCGGAGGAAGCTGATTCCAAATGCGACGCCGACGGGACGCCGAGGTTCTATGATGGCCCAGCGCGCGATGCAGGCTGCGGTCGCTCGATGACAGTGTATTCATAGGCCCGGTGTCGTCGGTCTTCCTCAAAGACCCGTATCCACCGGACTTCAGAGTTCCGCAGCGTAACGTCCCGATTCGTTGCGAGCTTTGCAGCCCGGAATGGCGTTGGCGCAGCGATCCGATGTGAGATGATCACCTTTCCCGCGAAAATCTCTTCGACCTCGTAGTTGGGCATGCCATCCTCCCGCACCCCTTGTCCCGCCACCACAACCATCAACCTCGATCGCGGCAAAATGTTCCCGTGAGCGGAGGGCTCCGGCCCCGCAGACGCAGCGATCATGGAATTTCAAAGGTGGACTTGATGTCCAGGGGATGCGGCAGTTACCGATCGCAGGGATCATACGGGAAGGCTGAACGCCGATAGCCGAGAGCCGAGAGCCTAGCTCCATTCAGCTCGGATTACTTCGGCCTTGCCAACTTGCTTATACCGTGAAGGACCTAAATCCGGTCTCCACGGCCGGCAGGAGCATTGGTCGCTCCTACCGGCAAGGCGCCTTGTCAGGTTACGAGGAAGGAGCTTTCGCCCAAGTGGAGATGCGGTGCCAGGCTCGCAAATTGAGTCTGCGCGTGGCCGCCAATTCCATCGCCGTCGAAGGAGAGTGCTCCTGTCGTGCTGTTGTAGATGATGCGATCACTCGCATCATGCGCACTATGACCGGCATGGAAACTGCCTGCCGCAAGCGCTCCCTCCTGAAGCCCAGCGAACACGGCGTGGTCCAGATAGATCTTGTCTCGCGAAACGTTGAAATCGGCGATCCTGTCGATATTGTTCGGGCCAAGGGCCGTGTTGAACACGAAGGCATCGTGGCCGCCGTAACCCTTCAACAGGTCCGACCCGCCGCCGCCGTTCAGCTTGTTGTCGCCGTTGTTGCCGAGGATGGTCTGGCCGAACTCGTTGCCCGTCAGATCGATGGCGGCTTTGCCGCCCGTCCTGGCGGTGGAGATCTGCTCAATATGCGAGCCGGTGGACAGGGCGTAGCTGACCGAGGCCATCACTTTGTCGAAGCCCCCACCGTTAGCTTCCATGACTTTGTCATGCGCATTGTTGATATGATAAGTGTCGTTGCCCTTGCCGCCATGGATGACGTGATCGCTGTGAGAAGGGTCCGTGGTCGTCGTCGGCGGCGTCGCGTCTGAGGTTGTCGGCGCGGGCTGGGAGGTCGGAGGCGGTGTCGGCTCCGCGCTCGTCGGCGGCGTCGACGCTGTCGTGCTGGCATTGTGCTGCCGGAAGAAAGTCTGCAGTTCCGGCGAATTTTCGAGCGCAGTGTCGCCATTCTGCGAGCCCCAGGCATACACATAGTCGAACGCGGGCGACGGAACGAGCTTGGACCAGTGATCGACCATGACCTGCTCCTGAGTCGCCGTAGGCATGACATGTTTTCCGCCCGTGTCGGTCATCCAGCCGCCGCCGCCGAAAGCCTGATAGATAGGAACAATCTTATCGGTCGGGATGCCGGATTTCACGGCCGCGGCCACGGCTCTGTCGATCATGTCGTAGTCGACGGTGGTTGTGCCGGTGCGCACCGGATAGGGATCGACACCATAATAGTCGATACCGGTGTTTGCGGGATTATAGGTGTTGGTGAAATCCGGATTGGTCGAAGACCCCATGTTCATCATCGTGATGAAGGTTTTCGCGCCTGGGAAGTGTGAGTGTATCCAGTCGGATTCGGCCTTCAAAGTTGCCGCGCTGGCATAGGTTCCCCATTTGCCCGTAGGGTCCGGCTCATCCATGAGATAGAACCCGAACACCTTCGGATTGTTGAGAAAAGGGGTGACCTGATCGATGAAAGACTGGGTGACGCCGTCATGGGCGCCCAGATAGACCAGCGCCTTCATTCCGTCGGTGAGTTCATTCACTTGGGAAAGGTATTGAACGTCGACGAGGTTGAATCCAGCGGTCGCAACCGCGGCGGCCGAACCGCCAGACGCATAGTGCAGAGTTGCCATGCTTGTTCCTTCTTGTAATTCGGCAACGCCCCCTGCACCGTTTGCCTAGACGAAAGGTATATTAGACAGAAATCACATACCGATTTCGCCGGTCAAAATAAGTGATCAAGTTCCGCATCTTCCTTGGCACCCTCGAAGAAAAGCTCAATGTTTTCAGTGCAATCTCGCTTCGTCAATCGAGTTATCACGAAGCTTTCTCCTAACGTTATCCCCGCTTTTCACCGATTTACTGCCCCATTTTGGGACAGAGCCACGATTTCGCTTCATTTGGGTTAAAGTAGGCTGCATTAGCGACGCCTCACGTCCGGTAATCGCTCGGACCTGCATATCCATGCAATCAAGGTTTCTCATCTCGGGCAGCGTCAACAAAGCCGCGCGGTTATCCGCGTGAAATCGGATGGCAATGAAGACCAAGCAAGAATTCTCCTCCCTTTTACGGATCGCGATGTCGGACTGCGCCCAGGGCTTGTTTGGCGTCGGGCTCTTTTCCGCGGTGACGAACCTCCTGGCGCTGACCGGGTCTCTCTATATGCTCCAGGTCTATGACCGGGTGCTGCCCTCGCAGAGTGTTCCGACCCTCGTCGGGTTGACGATTGGAATGTTGGGCCTCTATGCCGCTTACGGACTGCTCGACTTCATTCGGCTTCGCCTGTTGGTCCGTATTTCCAGCCGGCTCTACAGAAACCTGCATCAAAGGGCATTCGCCATTTCGGTGCTTTTGCCGCTCAAGGCAGGTCGGGAAGCAGACCGGCTCGATCCGTTGCGGGACCTCGACCACCTGCGTGGCTTTCTTGCGGGATCCGGGCCGACAGTCATCTTCGATGCACCCTGGATCCCTTTCTATCTGCTAATCATCTATATGTTGCACCCCTCGCTCGGCGTGCTGGCCACGATCGGCGCTCTTGCGGTGGTGGCGCTAACCGCAGTCGCGGAAATCTTCGGCCGCAGGCCTGCCAGACTGACATCCGAAGCCATGATCTCGCAGCGCGCGCTGGCCGAGTCCGGCCGTCGCAACGCCGAGGTCATCCAGGCGATGGGCCTCTCTCCCAGGCTGGCGAGGCGCTGGAGCGACATCGTTCATGGCTATCTGGCGCATCAGGAGCGGCTCTCCGACATCATAGGAGGGACCAGCTCATTGTCGAAAGCGCTGAGGATGGCGCTGCAGTCTTCAGTGCTGGGCCTCGGCGCGTACCTAGTCATAGGGGGCGAAGCGTCCCCCGGCGTGATCATCGCATCATCGATATTGCTGGGCCGCGCGCTTGCTCCGGTCGATGCGGCGATCGCAAATTGGAAAGGCTTTCTGGCGACACGGCATAGCTATTTCCAACTCAAGGCCATGTTGGACTCGTTCGAAAACCCGATCGAGCCTTTGGAACTGCCCCGGCCGCAAACGCGGCTGACCGTCGAGACGTTGACGGTAGCGCCGCCCGGCGCGCGAAAGCCAACCGTGCTCGACGTAAGTTTTCAGCTGTCGCGCGGCGCGGGCATGGCCATCGTCGGCCCGAGCGGTTCCGGGAAGACGACGCTGGTGCGGGCCTTGGTCGGGGCCTGGAGACCGCTCAACGGCAACGTAAGGTTGGACGACGCCCCTCTCGATCAGTGGAACCCGCACTCGCTCGGCGCTCATATCGGCTATCTGCCGCAGGATGTTGAACTTTTTGACGGGACGGTAGCGGACAACATCTCCCGGTTCGGCGGCAAGAGCGATTCCAAGGGTGTGCTCGCGGCCGCCAGGGCCGCAGGCGTCTACTCGATGATCATGCATCTGCCGGAAGGTTTTCAAACTCGTATCGGCGAGGGAGGCAGGGCCTTGTCGGCAGGCCAGAGACAATTGATCGGGCTTGCCAGGGCGCTCTATGGCGAGCCGTTTCTCGTTGTCCTGGACGAGCCAAACTCAAATCTCGATGTCGAAGGCGACGCCGCGCTTGCTGGCGCAATTCTGGCCGTCCGCCAGCGCGGAGGTATCGTTGTTGTCGTTGCACACCGTCCGTCCGCTCTCACCAACATCGATCAGGTTCTGGTGATGTCCAACGGCATGGTTCGCACCTTTGGCTCTCGCGAGGAGGTGTTGGCGAGCATCGCACGACCACCCTCTTCCGCCACGCACCGCCCCTCCCCGGTGATTCCCATCCAAAGGGGCGTGAGCGGACATGCGTGATGTTCTGCCTCGCGTTTTTGCGTTCCTGCCATGGTACAGCCGGTTCGACGCTGGTGTGCGCTCTACGGGCACGAAAGTGCTCACGCCCCCCGGCAACCTCGGACCTAGCCTGGCGCTTGGGCTGATGGTGACTTGCTTGCTGGTCGTTGGCGGAGGGCTGTGGCTCGGCTTGACCCAGATAGCGGGCGCTGTGATCGCACCCGCGACCGTCGTGGTCGAAAGCAACACCAAAAAGGTGCAGCACCAGGCCGGCGGCACGATCAGCGACATCCTTGCGCAGGATGGCGATCATGTTCGGGTCGGAGACGTGTTGCTCAGGCTGGACGATACGCTGGCGCGGGCAAACCTTGAGATCATAAGCGAGGATTTCGATCGCGCCACAGCACGGCTCGCCCGACTGGAGGCGGAGCGTCAGGGGCTGACGACAATGCAGCTTCCAGCTGCTCTTCAGGCGGAGATGGACAAGCCGGGCGTGGCGGCCCTGGTCGATGGCGAGCGCGCCTTGCTCCAGACGCGAGCGTCGGAACTGGCTGGTCAAAAAACGCTGCTGCGGAGCCAAACCGAGCAGATTGAGCGTCAGCTCGAAGGACTGAAGGCCCAGCAGGCCGCGATGGACGAATCCGCTGCTTTGCTGGGCCGCGATCTCACCGATGTGGATTCTCTCTACTCCAAGAAGCTGGTTTCGAAAGAGAGACTCAGCAACGTCAGGTTGGACGCGACAAGGGCCAAAGGCGAATCCGGGCGGCTGGCGGCGGCCGTCGCGGAAGCCCAGGTCAAGATCACCGAAACCGAGCTGCAGGTTCTGCAGCTTGACGAACAAAGGCGAAGCGAAGTGACGAAGGAGCTCCGCGAAACGGAAGCCAAGCGGACCGAGCTCGACGAACGTAAGATAGTGGCTCAGGACGAGCTGACCAAAACTGAAATCCGCGCCCCGCAATCGGGAACGATACAGCAATCCTCCGTCCACACGATTGGCGGTGTAATCGCTCCCGGGGAACTGCTGATGACAGTTGTCCCCGATGCGGACAATCTGGTCGTGGACGCGCTCATTCCTCCGGCGCGGGTAGATGACATTCGGTCAGGTCAACCGGTCTCGATCCGTTTCCCGGCCTTCGATGCCGGTACGACACCCGCCTGCCAAGGCGCGGTGAAGTGGATTTCCGCAGACCTGATCAAGGACCCGCAGCGCCAAGCGCCCTATTTCTCGGCACGCATCAGCGTCGAGAACAGGACGGGTTGCCTGAGGGACGCGAAGGTGCTCAAGCCCGGCATGCCGGCCGAGGTTCACATAAGCACAGGCCGGCGCAGTGTCTGGTCTTATCTGTTGAAGCCGCTCACCGACCAGATGTCACGCGCTTTCCGGTAGGCAAATATAGAGTCCAATTCGGCGCCTCCGAAGGCCTGCAAGGCGGCACCCGGCGATCGGATTAAATCATCCCACCAGTCGCAGATGCCGTTCGAAAATGGCGAGCTTGTCACCGTAGGGCAGCCGAACCGTTTCTTGGCATCGCTCGCACTTGAAGCTCGTAATGCTCTTGATCCAGGAGCCTTTCTTGACCAGCAGGACGTGACAGCGGGGACATTGGAAGGTCAGATCCTGGTCGAACAGGCGATTGGACAAAGCCATTGCGTCCCCCCAAAATGAATCGGCCATGCAGAACATTCTGAATGCGCGCGTCTAGGCCTATAAGTGTCCTCCCAAGAGACCCGACCGGACCATGTGTTTGAGACAGCCGGATCTCACCTCGCCTGAGGGTGGCAAGGCAATGTACATTGCGCCACCTTTGCGCGCTCTGCTTTAACCTAGGTGATTCCCGACACTGCCCCCTCCGCAGGTCGCAGCCACCACTCCCCGCCTTCGCGCGTCTTAGTCTCCAGAAACGCGGGGCCGTTGCCTGTGTTGGCGCTGACGTCAGGAACATCGGCTTGCTCTAGGGGTTTTCTCAGGAGGCATCGCGTTCCCGGGTGGACCATGGCCGAGTTGGCATTTGCGTTCGTGTATTTTTCGGGGCTGACGGGCCACGACATGGTAGGCGCTGTCGTGTCTTTGATGGCGGGGCTTCTTCTCTACAACATCGTGCGCGAAGACCGCCCAAACCGATAGCGCCGAAACGATACCAGGTCGACGACCGAGCGGCCCGGCTCGAAAGCGGGGGGTGCCCACGAGCCGGGCCTGACCGGCGGGGCACGGACTAGATACAGGGCGCCGGCTGATATTTGTCATATCAGCTTATGCTAAAATAATAGCCCTTCGAACGAAGGACGTTTGAACCAGCCGCCGGCGGGACGCGAGGGCGTGCTGATTGCGGGACCTCCACTCGGACGAGCTGCCACGACCCGCTTGCGGGCTCCATCAAGACCGAGATGGTCAGGTATCTTGGAGCTTGCTGAAAGCCATTTCGGCAATTGCGATATCGTGCAAAGTCTGGAACGCCTCGGCCCATGCCGGGCTAACAAGCTCAAGCCGCGTGTCGCTTGCGTGGCTTTCCCCTATTCGCAGGATAAAGAATTAGATGTTGCTGATATGATGCTGTCAGCCGGCTGGACTCACAACTGCCCGGTCAGGCCCGGCAATCGCTGGCCGCACACCCGACGGCGGCTGCCGGGCCGCTCACCGTCACAGCATCCAACATTGCGCCGTCCAGCGTGAGAGTATGGTTGGCAAACCGTGTATCAAGCGCGATCGTTCTCCATCGTGCCCAAGGTCTTTGCTATCTGAAAAGCGTTGGCAGTTCGGCACCGCAGCGCGCACCTGCTACGGGTTGGCACTTTGGCTCGGCAACCGCCGCGGCGACGTCGCGGGCCTGCGCTGGGATCAGAGAGTCACTCGTCGTGTGTTCATCGATGGCATCGAGCGTCACTTCGATGGGTTTGATATCGTTCAGGCCAAGAACAAGGGACGAACTGGTGGCAAACGGCTCTTCGTGCCGATCACACCGATGCTGTCTGAGATTCTAGATGCGGCCGACAGGCGCGGCGAGACTGTCCTGGTCAACGGCTATGGAGAGCCTTTCTCCGCCAAGTCGCTGACTGGAATGATGGCGCATTGGTGCAAGCTTGCCGGCATGCCGAAGGGCCTGACCCTCCATGGCTTAAGGAAGTCTCTCGGTGTTTGTCTGGCCGAGGCAGAGGCTTCGACCAGGCAGCTCATGGACGTGCTCGGTCACGACGACATCGATCATGCAGAACTCTATTCGCGCGAGGCATCGCAGGTACGGCTGGCAGTCCAAGGGATGGATCGAGTCGTGCGTCTCGTGACGCGCAAGCCGATGCTTGGCGAACCTATTGGCGAACCTCGTGGCAAACCACCCTATAAAGCCTTGATAAATAACGATAGTGGTGGGCCCGGAGGATGCTTGGAAAACGAACATAATCAACAGGTTAGAATCCGGTGGGACCATCCGGCATTCAAATCTGTTCCAATGCTTTTCAATCTTTTTGTCCCACCCAAAAGATTGCTACGCCCAGTCGACCAAATGCGCCTCGCTCAAAGGTGTCCCGATGGCTGGCAAGAAGCTTCCACAGTGCTGCCTGAAGGTGATGATAACGCCAGTGACGGGCATCTACGTCGAGTTGCTGATGTCGTGAATGGGGCCGAAAACGAACGGTAGTATAGCCGTGTTAGAAAGCCGCCTCTTGCATTCAAGGAGCAACACCGCTCTCGCGATTAGCGGCCAACTCGAAGGCCTAGCTGGCCGTACCGAAAGTGCTATCAGACTATTAAAGATTCAACCCGCGTACCGCCCTAGTTACCTTGGATCTTTTCATTCCGTGCCAGACGGGAGCAGGTCGAGCCGAGGCACGAATTCATCCAACGAGCCGTCAAGCAATGGCGGTTCTTCCTCGGCCTCCTGCTTGGGCTCGACCATCAGAAGACCGACGACTATCAGCGCCAGAGAAACCCAGGTCAGCGCCGGTATTGCTTCGTCCAGCAACAACATACTCCAGGCTATGCCGGCCGCCGTCACGGCGTAGGCGTTCTGGCTGGCGAAAACCGCACCAGTGCTGGAGACTAGCGCCATGAATAGCAGCATCGCCAAATTCCCCGCGACGGCCATCAAAAGGACGATCACGCCAAGCCGACCGGCCAACAGGTCAAACGGAATGAAATCCTGATAAAAGGCGGCCAGTGGGACCAGCATCAGAACTGAAACAGAAAGGGTAATGCCGAACAGGGCAACGTTATCGATATGGGCGGGTTTGCCCTCCGAGAGATAGATATCTTCAGTCGCGTAAGTAACGGGGATGATAAGGGCGATGACGAGCCACAACCAATCCGTCGTCATTTCCCCGGGCTCTCCGTAGAAGAGTATGATGCATATGCCAACCAGACCCAATCCAAGTCCCAGAAAGCGCTTCAAATTGGGAGCTTCGGTCCGCATCAGGGCGGCGAAAAGGAATACGGCAAACCCCTCGAGCACGATGACTATGGAGACGATAAAGGCTGGAAGCTTGCTTGCGACCCAGTAAAGCAGAACCTGGTTGATCACCGAGCTTATGAGCGCAAAGCACAGGATGAACTTCCAATCCGCTCGCGTGAGTTCTTTCAGGTTCGGCATCGTCTTGCGCTTCATGCTTATTCCGATGCAGAACAGCGCCCCGACTATGTCGATGAGGATCGCCAGTCCGACCGGATGGGCTTCAACGAGCGAAGCCATCTTCGAAAGTGGCACGCCAAGGCCCCACAAGCCGCCGCAGGCGAGCAGCAGCAAGGCGCCTCGAAACGTGCGGATGTTCTGCCGCATCTTGCGCTCGCGCTCGTAGATCTTCTGGGCCATATTCGCGAACACGGTGGCGAGTTTGCCAAGACCGTCCGGGCGGCCTGCCACATCGCGAATGCCAAGCTTCGAAGGATTGAACCGCCCCGCTTCCAAGGTTGCGGCCGCCTTGGTCAACTTGGCTACCTGCCGCAGATATTCCGTCTCGACGTCACGGAGTCTCTTCTTTTCAATGCAGGTATTGATGCGTGCCTTGAGAAGAGCAAGTTCAAAGTCCTTGGGCAGAAAGTCCTCGGCACCGAGTTCAATGGCCTTTACGACGCTGCTCATCTCATCGTCGAGCGCGGAAATCACGATGACGGGCACATCCCGAGTCCTTGGTGACGCCTTCAGGGCCCTAAGCACCTCGAAGCCGTCCATTTCGGGCATGATGATATCGAGAAGGATGAGTTCATAGCTTTCAGCCGCAAGACGATCGATAGCCGCGCGACCGCCCTCCACCGCCTCGGCCTTGTGTCCGAGAACCTCAACCGATTTCTTGAGCTTGATCCTTATGGTCGGGGAGTCGTCTACAATGAGAATCCTGCCAGGGCTGCCCACGCTATCCTCCCAAACTGAAAATCCCTCGAAGCTCGGCCACCGCCACGTCGAAGGCGTGCGTTGCGGCGTCGATTTCTCGCCGATCGAGCGGTTCGCCACTAGCGCAGCTAACCTCCAGGCCAGCGCAGATTGCGGCGAGTTCGGCCGCCCCCATGTCCCGGGCGTTGGATTTGAGAGAATGCGCGGCCCGGCGGGCAGCATTCAGGTCCGATGCCTGAGCGGACGCCTGCAAGGCTTGCATGATGGAAGGTCCTTCCTCGAGAAAGGACTCCACCAGCTCTACCAAATCGGATTCCTCGCCACCCATAAGCTGACGAAGCTTTGCAAGCGCCCCTCTGTCGATCGCCAAAACGACCCCCGAATGCACGGTTTCTTTTTTAGGCTTTAGCCCAACCGCGAACTTCTTCAATCGACTATTGAAGCAAGACCGAAATCGAACCACTTCCTGAGATATCTATGTCCTCGGCAAGCTTAAGCGTATCGAATATCGCAGCCATGCTATTTTAGCGATAGCTCATAATTTTAGAACAATTCTGCCACGGCGCCAGAGGTGATTGCGCCAAGGCTACCCCTTTCGTTCTAGGCCCCTGCCACGTCAGTTTCCCCAGAATCTTTTGCTGCCCCAGCGTTTCGCCGCCGGCCGGCCAGCACCGCCTTGTTCAGCGAGGCGATGAGGTCCTCGACGCGTAGCGGCTTGCTAAGATAGTCGTCCATGCCCGCTTCCAGATATCGCTCCCGATCGCCGGCCATGGCGTTGGCGGTGAGCGCGACGATGAAGGGCTGCCGCGCGTGTTCGCTACCCGACGCCCGGATTAATCTCGTCGCCTCAAGGCCATCCATGTCCGGCATTTCGATATCCATCAGAATGACGTCATGACTGGCTTCCATGTAGGACGAGACCGCCGACCGCCCATCGACTGCCAAATCCGGCCGGTAGCCCAGACGCTCAAGCACCTTGGAGCCGAGCTTTCTGTTGGTGGCATTGTCGTCCACTAGGAGTATCCGAAGCGGAAGCTTTTCGGCCATCGCGCTATCAAGCGCCGTTCCTTTCGGTTGATCAGGTCTGTGGTAGCGCGTAGGGGTTCCGGCGAAGATCGAGAGCAGCGCGTTCAACAACGGCGAAGGCTTGATCGGCTTAGAAAGCGCGGCCGCGAACTTTAGGCCTTCCATCTCCTTTTTCCTGTCTTCCGACATCGGAACGATCGAACTCAGCAACACCAGCGGAACGCTGTCCTTACCTTCGAGTGCCCGTATCTTTCTGGCCAGTTCGACCCCGTCCATGTCGGGCATGTTCATGTCGAGAACGATGACATCGAAGGCTTCACCTGCCTCAAGCCTTAGCAGCGCGTCGGCCGGATGTTCGCTTGCCGATGCAACCATATTCCATGACTGCGCCTGCAGGGACATGATGCGCCGGTTCGTAGCGTTGTCATCGACGACCAGCAGTCGCTTGCCGGCCAGCTCGCCATTTGCCGGCAACGCGTTAGCCGCTTTTTGGCTCGAAGCCACTGGAGCGCGGATCGTGAAGAAGAATGTCGTGCCCTTTCCTTCTGCACTATCGACCCAGATCTCACCGCCCATCAACTCTACTAGACGCCTGCTGATGGCCAGACCGAGGCCAGTCCCGCCATAGCGCCTAGTCGTAGAGGCATCGACCTGGCTGAACGATTTGAAAAGGCGATCCATCCGGTCCCTTGGTATGCCGATACCCGTATCGCGCACGGCGAACTGGAGTGTGCACATGTTCCGCTCGCCGTCCGCTTGTGAACCGGCACTTGCGGCTGCGGACGGTACCGCCGCCACCGAAAGTACGATCTCTCCCCGCTCAGTGAATTTGACAGCGTTGTTGAGGAGGTTGATCAGGACCTGCCGCAGCCTGCTGCTGTCGGCAATGATCGCTTCCGGCGTGCCCGGCTCGACGAGATAGCTGAGGTCCAACCCCTTCTCGGCCGTCCTTGGCGCGATCAGATCGATCGCACTTTCGAGGCATTCGCGCAGTTCGAACTGCCGAGGATCGAGATCGATCTTGCCCGCCTCGACCTTGGAGAAGTCGAGAATGTCATTGATGACGGTCAGCAAAGCTTCCGCGCTGTTGTTTATCGTCTCGCCGATTTCCCGCTGCTCGTCGTCCAGCTTAGTGGCAAGCATCAAGTTGGCCATGCCGATTACGCCGTTCATCGGTGTGCGGATTTCATGGCTCATGGTTGCCAGAAATGTGCTCTTCGCCTCGTTGGCCGATTCGGCCGCCTCCTTCGCCTGCTGGAGAGCGAGGGACAATTGCTTCAACTCCGTCACGTCCTGAGTGGACGAGACGATGCGCGACCAGTCATTTGCCGGATCGCCAGGAAGCTGCACCGTCTCGACGAGGTAGAGATCGCGTCCGCTAAAATCCTGTTCGACGACCTCGGTTGAAGTGTGCAGGTGGCCATCGAGATATTGCGCTACGGCATCGGGATAGGTTGCCCAGGAATGTTCACCGGTGTCCGCCTCCAGCCGAGCTCGCAATGCATCCTTGCTTTCAGCACCGTAGAGACGAACCAGAGCATCGTTGAAATCGATCCAGCGCACGGAAGCGTGGAGTGACTCCGCCACTTGTGGATTGTCTCGTAGGTAGCCGCGGATGTCGCCGATCCCCTGCCTTACCAAGCCATCGACGATAACTTTGAGACCTGACCAATCCTCCTCCCAAAGCGGAATCGGAGCTGACTCGAAAAGTTGACGGAACCGTCCTTCGCTCTGGCGAACGGCGGCCTCGGTGTACTTGAGATCGCTGAACAGTTGCGCATTGTGCAGGGCGGCACCGGCAGTGGCTGCGATGGTGGAGAGCAACCGGAGGGAGTCATCGTCGAACATACCCTCGCGAGTTGTGCTCTGCACACTGATGACGCCGACATTGCCCTGAGCGGTCTTGATCGGAACACCAAGATACGACAGTGCGTCCTTACCCACCGGAGTTGCCCCAATTTCCGCACCGCGTTCGGCCACATCCTGGTTGATAAGCAACGGCTCTCCGGTTTCCAGGATTTTACTCGTCAGGCCTTCGCCGAGCCGAAGCGTGGTAAAGGCTTCGCCGAATTGATAAGGGAAATGAATGAGCTTCGTCTTTGGATCGAGCAAAGCGACGTAGACGATGTCGGCGCTGAAGATTTCCTGCATCTGATCGCCGATCAACTGAATCGTGTTGCCAAGTTCAGCTTCGCCGATCAGCGCCTGGCTGACCTTGCTGATCGCACCCAGTTCGGCCGCGCGCTGTTGCGTCTCCTTGAGAAGCCTCTGGGTCTCGTCGAACAGGCGGGCGTTGGCGATCGCAACCCCCATATTGGAGGCTATCGTCTGCAGCAAACGTACGTGGTTCTCGTCGAACGCGTTCTTTTCGTAGCTTTGTACGCTAACCACGCCGAGCGTTCTCTCGCCCGAATTGATCGGCACGCCAATGTATGACGTGGTCCTGTCCTCCTCATACGGAAAATAGGCACCCCGCCTTTTTCCCTCTTCCATAGTGCTGAAAACCAACGGCTTTCCCGTGGAGATGATTTCCGATGTAAGTCCTATCCCGAGTGGGAACGGCTCGATGGCCTTGTAACCCCTGTAGTAAGCGTAAGGCACTCGAACCAATCCGGATTGGCTGTCGTGCAACAGAATCTCGCTGACTTCGGTGCCGAAGGCCTCCCTGACCTTGTCGCCTACCAGTCGGATAACGGTGTCAACATTCAACGACTTCGTCATCGCTTCGCCGACGCTGTTGAGAATGGCGAGTTCCTTGGCTCGGTCTTGCGCCACTTTCAGGAGTCGCTGCGTCTCGTCGAACAGGTATGCGTTGGCAATGGCAACGCCCATGCTGGCTGAGAGCCCTTGCAACAGGCGCACATGATCTTCGTTGAAGACATTCTTTTGGTAGCTCTGCACACTGACCACACCCAGCGTTCTGTCGCCGGCAATGATCGGGACGCCGAGATAGGACTCGGTCCGGTCGTCCTGCGTCGGCATCAGTGCGCCCAGAGCAATGTGCTCCTCTATATTCCCTAACAGCAGTGGCTTGCCCGACAGTATGACTTTCGAAGTCAGGCCTTCGCCCATTACAAATGGTTCAGGATCTTGGTAGTCGCGGTAGAATGCGTAAGGGACAGTGATCAGATCGGACGTCTCATCGCGCAGCAGGATTTCGGTTACCTCAGTGCCGAATATCTCACGAACCTTGTCGCCGACAATTCGGGTCACTGTCTTCACATTCAGGGTCTTCGCCATCGCTTCGCCGACGCTATTGAGAATCGCGAGTTCCTTTGCGCGGTCCTCTGATACTTTCAGAAGCCGTTGGGTTTCGTCAAAAAGGCGCGCGTTGGCGATCGCAACGCCCATGCTAGAGGATAACCCTTGTAACAGGCGTATATGATCTTCGTTGAAGGCATGCTTCTCGTAGCTCTGCACGCTGACAACGCCCAGCGTTTTGCCTCCGGCGATGATGGGTACGCCTATGTAGGATTCGGATCGCTCCGCTTCGGTGAGCGCGATCACGTCGAACTCGAGGGACTGCTCGAACGTCGAGAGGATCAGTGGTTTTCCAGACAAGATGACCTTGGAGGTAAGTCCTGCGCCCAAGGCGAAGGGCTCTACCTCTTGATACTCGCGATAGAATGAATACGGGACAGTGATCAGGTCAGAGGTCTCATCGCGCAATAGGATTTCGGTAATGTCCGCCGAGAATATTTCGCGCACCTGATCACCGACGATGCGGGTCACCGTCTTGACATTCAGCGACTTCGCCATCGCGTCGCCGACGCTGTTGAGGATGGCCAGTTCCTTGGTGCGTTCTTCGTTGAACTGAATTAGGCGCTTGTTTTCAATGGCAAGACGGTCAAGTTCGATCGCTGCGACTGCATTGATATTCTCCAACTCGGCAATACGTCGTTTGGCGTCTGCCAAGCGGCTGGCATCGTTGCCTTTAACTGCGCCCCGCATGTCGGCTTCTCCCAAAAACGCATTCCGCCAAGTTCGAGCGGAATGCCTTTCCTTCGTATATTAGCAAGCAATGTTACACGCCAGCCTGCCGATCGGCAGTACCGAGTGGTTGGCCTGTATGGCTGTCGAACGATCGGGCCGCCTCGGGTCGCCATAGACCTGGCACGCATGATAGCTGTCAGTTTTCCCGAACAAAGCCATGGCGATCCTGTCGGGCATGTCTACTTTTGGCGGCCGTCATAAACGACTCGAACGACGTGAATTCTCCACCGCTTGAAAGGCGGTGGCTTCAGGTTACGGCTTAAAGCCGGATCGGTCCGCCCATTGGCGGACAGGGTGTCAACTCACGTCACGTTGAAGTTGTCGTCCGGCTCCGGTGGCATCTGGTTCTTGATGTACTCAATCCACATCTCGTCGGTAACGTTCCCGCTCGTCGCCGCCCAATAGCCCCTCGCCCACAGATGCTGGCCCCAGTAACGCTTACGCAATATCCCGAACTCGCTCAGCAGCTTATGCGAACTGCGCCCTTTCAGATATTACACCGCGCGCGATACCGACAGGCTCGGTGGGATCGACACAAGCATGTGCACATGGTCTCGGTTGATCGACCCGGCATGCACCACCATTTCATGCGCTTGCGCCGTCTCTCGCAGCAACTCACGGCACCGATTGCCAACGTCCCCGCCAAGCACCGCGTAGCGGTACTTCGTCACCCAGACCAGGTGATATTTGCAGTCCCAAACCGTGTGGCTGCCGCGCTTGTACGCTTCCATCCAGCCAATCTATACCGCAAATCACCGCCGCCCCATCCCTGCCGCCCAAAGGCGTGGGGTTTACAGATCCCCTATCGGGGACTCTAAAAGGGCGCGAAGCCGTCTTCAACAGGCGCAGCGAGAACGACGGCCATAAATAACGGTTCGGCGGAAGCCCTCTTCCAAGTCAGGATAACGCAGCTGCAACGACCATTGGGACACGGTTGCTGTTTTCACACTAGCTTAGTCACAGCCGCGGCCTATCGATGTAGCACTCCAAACCATCCCGATCGCACGCCGTTGCCGCCTTTCGCCGCCCCTATCGTCCAGTGGTCTTTTCAGCCATGAAACAACTGCGCTATGAATGGCTGTGCGCAACCCGATCGACGAACCGGAGCAAGGGTAAAAAGATAGAGCCAGCCATAGATTGTCCCCGCGCATGGATCATGTTCATGCCAGAGCAATCGAACTGAGTCCTGCGTAGAACAAGCAAACTGGCCCACTTCAGAGCGAAGTTTGCCATAACTAATTGATATTGAAAGATTTTGGTGGGCCCGGAGGGACTCGAACCCCCAACCAAGCGGTTATGAGCCGCCGGCTCTAACCATTGAGCTACAGGCCCCACGCGGGCTGGCTTAGTGTTTTTCTTGTCGTCGCACAAGGCTTTCGAAAGCTCTGGCGGGAACCGTCAAAATCAGCCCATATTCGCTGCGTAGAGCGGCTTGCGCCCATAAGGCGCGTGAACAGGTCCAGGCCCATGCGCCGCATCGCAGGGAATCGGCGCCTTTGCGGGGTCGAAATGCGATGCGGCACGGGACTGAGGACCGCAGACTTCGAGGAGTTTCATGACCAGACATCTTTTGCCCATCGCGCTCGCTGCCGCGGTCGCGTTCCCGGCGCTGGCACGCGCCGCCGACACCCAACCGCCGCCCCGCATCATCGTGTCGGGCGAAGGCGAAGCGACCGTGGCGCCTGACATGGCGATCCTTTCGCTCAGCGTCATGCGCGAGGCCAAGAGCGCGCGCGAAGCGCTCGATGCCAACAACGACGCCATGGCGTCGGTGATCGCGGCGATGAAATCCGCCGGCATCGCCGACCGCGACCTGCAGACGGCCGGCATCCAGATCAACCCGCGCTACAACTACACCAACAAGGCCGACGGCAGCCAGGAGGCGCAACTCGTCGCCTATCAGGTGACCAACACGCTGTCGGTGCGCGTGCGCAATGTCGACAAGACGGGCGAGATCCTCGACAAGGCGGTGTCGCTCGGCGTCAACCAGGGTGGCGGCATCACCTTCACCAATGACGATCCGAAGGCGACGATCACCGAGGCGCGCAAGAAGGCCGTCGCCGATGCGATGGCCAAGGCAAAGACGCTCGCCGAAGCGGCCGGCGTCAGCCTGGGCAAGGTGCTCGAGATCACCGACCAGAATGTCGCGCCGGTACCGATGCCGATGGCGGCCAAGTCGTTCGATGCCGCTCGCTCGGCCGTGCCGGTGCAGGCCGGCGAAAATTCCTACAACGTCCAGGTCACGGTCACCTTCGAGCTGAAGTAACAGCCGACCGGCATCGCAAGCGCGCCGCAGGCGTCGCAAGCGCCACCAACAAAAAAGCCCCGGAGGATCGATCCTCCGGGGCTTTTTTCGAGCCGCGCCTCACCTCGAGGGGCTCCGCTACTCAAAGTCGATCTTCAAAGAAGATCGTACTTATAGGCGATCCTCGCGGAGGACCGTCCTTTCGGCTCCGGCCTCAGCGATAGATGATCGGGCAGCCGCGCTCGTTGGCGAACACCACCACGACACGGTCGCCATACTGGCGGCCTGCCACCTTCACCGTGCGGCGGCTCATGTCGACGATGCGGGCGCGATGCAGACCCATGCGCTCGGCCTTATCAAGGGCGCGGTCCGGCGAGCAGCCGCGCCAATCGCGGTCGCGGTCGCGGTCGCGGCGATAGCCGTCATCGTCGCCAGTGTAGATGCCGAAACGCGGGTCGTGCCTGTCCCCGAAACCGAGATAGAGGCTGTCCGCATGCGCCGGAGTGGCGGCGAAAGTGCCAAACCCGACAAGGGCCGAAAGGGCTGCCGTCTTGATCGTGTTGAACATCGTCTTCTCTCCTTGTTGTGGGCTTGCGCCCGTAGAACCGATGATTGGAAAATGCCTTTTTGTGTCTGAACTTTCCGCGAACCAGCCATTCATGTCCGGTTCATATAAGCGCGAACCCGCCAGGGTCCGTCGCTCTTATGCCAAACGCGAACCTGATCAGGTCCGTCCTTAACCGCGAACCCGCCAGGGTTCGTCGCTCTTACGCCAAACGCGAACCTCATCACGCCTCGTCCTTAAACGCGGACGCTTCGGCGTTCGTCATCAATATGCGTTGCGAACCGGTTATGGTTCGTCATCAAAACGCGAACCCGCTGGGTTCGTCGTTCGCCACAACGCGAGCCCCCATCCAGACGCGAACCGGTTACGATTCGTCGTCAAGACGCGAACCGGTTACGGTTCGTCATCCAATATATAATCAAAGTAGTCGTCCGGCTCAGCCAGATCGGTTTCCTTGGCCTTCACCCGGCCCTGGATCGAAATGCCGGCTTCGTGCACGGTCGCCGCACTTCCCGAGACAAGCCTGTGCCACCAGTAGAGATCATGGCCCTCGGCGATAAGCCGGTAGGCGCAGGTTTTTGGCAGCCAAGCGATGGTGCGCACATTCTGCGGCGTCAGGCCGACGCAATCGGGCACCCGCGCCAGGCGGTTGGCATAGTCGGAGCAACGGCAGTTCTGCGCATCGAACAGCCTGCAGCCGACGCTTGTCCAGAATATCTCGCCCGTATCCTCGTCCTCGAGCTTCGACAGGCAGCATTTGCCGCAGCCGTCGCAAAGCGATTCCCATTCGACCGGGGTCATCGCCTCAAGCGTCTTCGTTTTCCAGAACGGCGCGGTCATTTTGGTGGATTTGGCCCTCCGCGGCCTTCCGGTCAAGCGCTACGATGACAGGTGACCCAGTATCAACATTAGAAAAACACGAAATAGCCTTCAAAAGGCCGGCCAGGCATCCTTGGCTGGCGCCAATGCCCGACGGAACCAATTGCGGTTGATGAAGGTTTGGGCAGGGATGGGACCCCACTAGGAGAAAATTGATATGAAACGCCAACCACGGATTCTGGCGGGCACAGCAATCGGCCTGCTTATGGCATCCGCGCCGTTGGGCGCGTACCCGCTGCAGGGGGGTGTCGCTTCCGGCAGCCTGCATGGGGCACCGCTCGTGCTGGCCCAGGCCGCTTGCGCCGAAGGCCAGTCGGCCGAGGAATGCGCGCAGGGCGGAGCCGAGCAGCCGCGCAAAAGGAAGCGCGAGCAGCAGCAGCAAAGCGAGTCGGCGCCGGCCGGCGAACAAGCAGCACCCGCCGAGACCGAGCAGAAGCCACGCAAGAGGCGGCAAGAGCAGCAGCAGATGGATAATGGCCAGTCGGGGGAAGCTGCCCCGGCCGAGCAGCAGGTCAAGCCGCGCAAGAAGCGTGACCAGCAGCAGCAGATCGAGGCGGCACCCGCCGACCAGGGCGGCCAGCCCGCGACCGAAGACCAGCAGCCGCGCAAGAAGAAGCGCAGCCAGCAAAAGGAAGCGGCGCCGGCTGAGCAGCCTGCGGAGCAGGTCGCACCTGCCGCGACAGACCAGCAACAAAGCGACCAGCAGGGCAACCAGGGCCGCAAGAAGCGCAAGCACGGTCAGCAGCAGACGGAGGGGGCGCCCGCTGGCCAGGCCGGCGAGCAGGTCGCCCCGACCGAACAGACCGCTCCCGCCAATGACAACCAGCAAGGTGGCAACCAGGGTCGTAAAAAGCACCGGCAGAACCAGCAGAACGAAAACGCCCCCGCCGAGCAGACGCAGACCAACGAGCCGGCCAAAAAGCTGGCGCCGACAGGTGAACCTGTGCCGCAGGCCGAACCGTTGCAGAATGGCGAGCAGCCGGTCCAGGGCGAACAGGCCCAGGACAAGAAGAAGCGCAAGAAGCCGACTTCCGAACAGCCGGCAAATGGCGAGCAGCCCACGACCGGCGAGCAGCAACCCGCAACCGGCGAACAGCCAACCAATGGCAACCAGCCGGCGAACAACAACCAGCCTGCCAATAGCGGCAACGCCGCGCAGGGCGAAACCGCAAATCCGAACGAGGCGCCCGTTCTGGACAGCCAGAAGGATGCCGTGCGCAAGCACCGTGGCCGCAACGACAACGGCCAGAACGGCGGCGCCCAGACCGGCGGTGCCCAGACCGAAAATGGGCAGGCGGGCAACGGCCAGAACGACAATCAGGCCGGGCAGCAGCAAGGTGGCAGGCAGGCGCAGAGGCCGGCTCCGGTCGATCAGGGCCCGCCACCCACCGACGACAAGTCGGCGCAGCAGGCGATCAGGCCCGAGAAGATCGTCCCCGTCGATGAGGAGAAGGGCAAGCGGATCGACCGCACGCCCGAACAGTTTGCCCGCGACCGCCGGCGACCGCAGGGCGCCGACGTCGTGAAGCAGTTCGGCGACCGTGTGATCCTCCAGTTCAACAACCAGACATTCGTGGAAAGCAACGAGGCGCCCCGCATCACCCGCGGCGCCAGGGATGTCTACTACGAGGACCTGTCGGGCGACCGCACGCGCGAGACGGTGGAACGCGGCAACGGCGTCCGCGTCGTCACCATCCGCAACCGCTATGGCGATGTCATCCAGCGTTCGCGCGTCATGCCGGACGGCCGCGAATATGTGCTGAGCTATGTCGACGAGCGGCAATACCAGGATGACGGCGATTGGCGGGATCCCGGCGACGACCTGCCGCCGATGCGGCTGACCATCCCGCGGCGCGACTACATCCTCGATTCCGAGGATGTCGAGAGCGACGACGACTACTACACCTTCCTCGAGCAGCCGCCGGTGGAAAGGGTGCAGCGTCTCTATTCGATCGACGAGGTGAAGCGCTCGGCCCGCGTGCGCGACATCGCCCGGCGCATCGATCTCGACACGCTGAACTTCGAGTTCGGCTCGGCCACCATCTCCGACACCGAGGTGCAGAAGCTCGATGGCGTCGCCAACGCCATGGAAAAGCTTTTGAAGAAAAACCCGGCCGAGACCTTCCTGATCGAAGGCCACACCGACGCGGTCGGCACGCCGGAAGCAAACCTCGCGCTGTCGGACCGCCGCGCCGAGGCGGTCGCCGAGGCGTTGACCAACGCCTTTGGCATCCCGGCCGAGAACCTCACCACGCAGGGCTATGGCGAGGAATATCTCAAGGTGAACACGCCCGGTCCGAACCGGGAGAACCGGCGTGTCGCCATCCGCCGCATCACCTCGCTGGTCGCGCCGGTGGCGAGCAACAGCGACCAGTGATCAGTGCATGTCGCCCAAAGGTGTGCAGCGGTTTTGGGATAACGACATGCACTTGGACAGACATAAACCGTGTCGCGCTGAGCCCATTCAGCGCGACACGGTTCAGCGTTTGATTTCAAGACCCTGCCCGGATCTTTGGAATCAGTGCTTAAGGAAAAGGACCGTCCGCGCCGGACGGGCCTTTTCCTTTCCTGGCTCAAGAAGATTTGTCCTGTCGATTAGAGCTAACTCATTGAATTGCCGCATTGCGACACCCAGATTCTAGGCAGGGCGTTCCCTGCCCTGTCCCGACTCCAGCGGGACACACTGAGCCCCGCCGGGTCCCCTCCCCGGCGGGGTTTTTTGCCTTGAAAACTCGTCCCGTCTGGCCGAAATACCCACCTATCGCAATTTGTCCGGAAGCCTTTATGAAGCGTCTCGAACTCGCCATCGAATCCGTCATCCTGGCTTCGCGCTGGCTGCTGGTGGTTTTCTATCTCGGGCTTGGCGTGGCGTTGGCGATCTACGCGCTGTCCTTCGGCAAGAAGCTCTACGAGTTCGTCATGAGCGCCTTCACGCTCGGCGACACCGACACGATCCTGAAGATGCTCGGCCTGATCGACGCCGCGCTCGTCGCCTCGCTGGTGGTGATGGTCATCATCTCGGGCTACGAGAATTTCGTCAGCCGCTTCGACGAGCAGGACGGCGAGGTCCATTGGCTGGGAACGATCGATGTCGGCTCGCTGAAGGTCAAGGTCGCCTCGACCATCGTCGCAATCTCCTCGATCCACCTTTTGCAGGTGTTCCTGAATTCGGTGTCCTACACGACCGACCAGTTGATGTGGCTGACCATCATCCATCTCGCCTTCGTCGTCTCGGCGCTGATGCTGGCCTATATCGACCGGATCATGGCGCTGGCCAAGGGTAAGAAGATGGAAGAGTAGGCGCGTTGATCTTGTCAGCATGACACACCCCTGATACCATCTATTGGTATTGGAGCTTTATCATGCCCAAAAACACCTCTATCACCCTTGGCGATCAGTATGACACCTTCATTCAGCGACAGATCGCAAAAGGCCGCTTTGGATCGGCAAGTGAGACCGTTCGCGCAGGTCTTCGTCTTCTTGAAGAACAGGAACTAAAGATCGAGCAGCTACGAGCCGCAATCGACGAGGGCGATATGTCAGGCGATCCCGAACCATTCGACATCGAGGCGTTTATCGAGTCTAAGAAACGTGGATGAAGCGGGCGGTCCGGTACTCGCCGAAGGCAAAGTCGGACCTGGACGGTATTTGGAATTATTCGCTTAACCTGTGGGGAGCAGAGCGAGCCGACGCTTATATCCGTTCCATCCATTCCACGTTCAATCTGATAGACCAATTTCCGGCGATAGTACGAAACGCGTCGGATATCCGACCTGGCCTACTGAAATACTCAGTCGGTTCTCACGTAGTGTATCTGCGGATGAATGAGCAATCCATCGATGTTGTGCGCATTTTGCATCAACAGATGGATTACCCCAGACACCTCTAGAAGGCTCGGGTTATCTTCGTGTCCGAATTGGCGAACACCTCGTCGGGCACGAAAAAGTCGCCAGCGAGCTGATCGGCCGCGCCCGGCGCGTAGACCGAAAAGTCTGTCACGCCTTCGGCGCGCAGCACCTCTTCGTCGATGTAGAAATTGCCGGTCGCCTCGCGCGAGGATCGCATGAAGATGGCGTGCGCGGCATTGGCCATGATGTCGGGCGAGCGGCTCATCGCCGCCACCGTCGCGCCGCCGAGAAGATTGCGCACGGCCGCGGTATCGATCGTGGAGATCGGCCATAGCGAATTGACGGCGATGCCGGCTCCCGCGAACTCGGCGCTCATGCCAAGCGTGCACATCGACATGCCGAACTTCGCCATCGTGTAGGCGACGTGGTTCTTGAACCACTTGGCCTTCATGTCGAGCGGCGGCGCCAGATTCAGGATGTGAGGGTTCTTTGCCAACTTAAGGTGGGGAATGCACATTTTGGAGACCAGGAAGGTGCCGCGCGTGTTGATCTGGTGCATCAGATCGTAGCGCTTCATGTCGGTCTCCAGCGTGCCGGTAAGCTGGATGGCGCTGGCATTGTTGACGCAGATGTCGATGCCGCCAAACCGTTCGACCGTCTTGGCCACCGCGTCGGAGACCTGCGCCTCGTCGCGAATGTCGCAAAGCACCGGCAGCGCCTTGCCGCCGGCCTGTTCGATTTCTTGCGCCGCCGTGTAGATCGTGCCCGGCAGCTTCGGATGCGGCTCGGCGGTCTTGGCCGCGATCGTCACATTGGCGCCGTCGCGCGCCGCGCGCAGCGCGATCGCCAGCCCGATACCGCGCGATCCGCCCGAGATGAACAGCGTCTTTCCGTTGAGCGACATCCTTCGCCTCCCTCTTAAACAGGCAGGCAAATTGCGCGGCGCACAGCCGTGACGCAAGAGCCGAAAGCAGTCGAAGCGGTTACGTTGCGTAGGGTAGCAACCTCGGTGGCACCGGACCTGGGTCACTTGAGATTCAGGTGACCCTAGACCAGCACCAGCCCCTGCCGCATCGCGATTGCGATGGCGTCGGTGCGGTTGGCGGCACCGAGCTTGATCAGGATCGCGGCGACGTGGAACTTCGCCGTATGCACGGAAATGTTGAGCCGCCGGGCGATCACCTTGTTCGGCGCGCCCTCGGCAAGCAGCGCCAGCACTTCCGCCTCGCGCGGCGACAAGGCCGGGCGGGGCTGGTTGTCGTCGGGCGTCTCTTCCTCGGCAAGCTCGTCATCGTGGAAAGCGTCATGCGCGACCTCCGACGGCGGCGCCTTGCCGACGCGGTAGCCTGACGCTGCCAATCGCGCGGCGGCGGCGATCAGCAGGCCATCTGCGGAGAGGGGCAGCACGGCCAGCACATTGTCAGCCACCCGCTCGCTGCCCACCCGCCGCGAAAGCAGGACGACGGGCGTGGCCGAACTGACGACCCGGCTTTCCAGGCCGGCCTCGTCGGCGACAGCGACATCCGCCATCTGGCCGACGCCACTTCCAGCCAATGCCGGCGCCAGATCGTCGCTCGCGGCCAGCGCATCGGCAAGCTGCTCGGCGCGCCGGGCATCGCCGAGCGCCACCAGCACCGTCAGTCGGTGGGCTGACGGTTCCGGTCTTGCGATCACTTGTGCGGCGCTGCTTGCCATCGGCCCTCTCAGCTCAGCGGCTTCTCGCCGATGGTGATCGACACGTCGCGCTCCGCGCCGCCGCTCGAAACACCGAGCGTCACCGTTGTGCCCGCGCTGTCCGGCCCGAGCTTGCGGATCAGCTCGCGCGGTCCATGCACTGCCTCGCCGTTCCAGGCGATGACGATGTCGCCGACATGCAGCCCGGCGGCCTTGGCCGGGCCGTTCTCGTCGAGGCTCATCACCATGGCGCCTTTGGTGTCGCCATTGCGGATCGGATGCAGCCCGGCGCCGAGATAGCCGCGCGCGACATGGCCCTTCTCGCGCAGTGTCGCGACAGCGCGCTCTATCGTCTCGTAAGGCATGACCAGCGCGCGTCGGCGCGGTCCGAACAACAGCATGCCGATCAGGCCGCCCTTGGCGTCGAGCACCGGCCCGCCCTCGAAACGCCCGCCGGTGTTGATGGCAAGGTTGATGCGCCGGTCGATCGTGCCGCCGCGCATCGAGCGCCAGGCCGGACCGACTTCGCCGACCGTGCCGAACACCGCAAGCGCGGCGCCATCGCTGTTGCCGACGGCGAGTACCAGATTGCCGGGGCGCACGGCGCCGGCCTCAGCCAATTGCGGCAAACCGGCAGCCACGGAAGCCGGCTTCAACAGGGCAACGCCCGTCGAAGGATCGCGGCCGACAAGCTCGGCTTTCACGGTTTCCCCCGAGGCCAGCGTCAATTCGATCTCCTCGCCGGCTTCGACGGCTTCCTCGGCGGTGACGAAGTAGCCGTCGCGCCAATGGAAGGCGCTCGCGGTGCGGTGATGGTGCGTGACGAAGCTCGCCACCGCCGGAGCGGCGGTGGCCGCGACATCGGCGATCGCGTCGGAAAAGGCACTGAGATTGAAGTCGCTCATAAGACTGTCTCCTGGGTTCGGTGACCCAGATATCGCTCCGGAACGCCGCCGGGGATACTCGCCTGACGGCTAGTCGCCGGCCGGACTGGCCATCTGGTCAGGTCGCGGCGCCTGCGGCTGCTCCGCACATATAGTCATCATTCTACGAGGGAACACGCCCATGGCTTTCGCAGCCGAAAAACTTCCATCGGATGACAGTTTGCTCGACGCTTACTCGGCATCCGTTGCCGACGCCGTCGACCGCATCGGCCCGGCAGTGTGCCGCATCGAGCGTATCGGCGCCGGCGGCCATGGCTCCGGCTTCGTCATCGCGCAGGATGGGCTGGTCGTCACCAACTTCCATGTCGTCGGCGATGCGCGCGCCGTCCGAGTCACCATGCCGGACGGCGCGTCGCGCGAAGGCCACGTGCTTGGCCGCGACCCCGACACCGACATCGCGCTGGTGCGCGCCGACGGGAATTTCGCCGATGTCGCGCCGCTCGGCGATTCCAAGCGCCTGCGCCGCGGCCAGATCGCGATCGCCATCGGCAATCCGCTCGGCTTCGAATGGACCGTCACCGCCGGCGTCGTCTCTGCGCTCGGCCGCTCGATGCGCGCCTCGACCGGCCGGCTGATCGACGACGTCATCCAGACCGACGCCGCGCTCAATCCCGGCAATTCGGGCGGACCGCTCGTGTCGTCGGCGGGCGAGGTGATCGGCGTCAACACCGCCATGATCCATGGCGCGCAAGGCATCGCCTTCGCGGTCGCCTCCAACACCGCCAATTTCGTCATCTCCGAGATCATCCGCTTCGGCCGCGTACGCCGCGCCTTCATCGGCGTTTCCGCCGACACGACCAACCTGCCCCGCCGTGCAGCCCTCCTGTCGCAGGTGACCACGAACACGGCGGTGCGCCTGCGCAGCGTCGAGAAGGACGGTCCCGCCGCCAAGGCCGGCCTGAAGGAAGGTGACATCATCGCCGCAATAGACGGTCGGCCGGTTACCGGCGTCGATGATCTCGTGCGCACGCTCGATGCCGAGCGCATCGGCCGCGCGACGCTCTGTACGGTCGTGCGCCGCACCGGCGTCAGCCAGGTGGAGGTGACGCCGGTGGCGCGGACGAACTGAGACCCGGCGTCCAGCCTACCTTCCTACCATACCCTCGGCGTATTGCGCCAGGAACTCCTCGCTTGGCGGGATCGGCTTGATGACGTCGATCAGCACGCCGTTCGGGTCCCTGGTGATGAAATGGCGCTGGCCGAAGGGCTCGTCGCGCAAGCTGCGCAATATCGGCAAGCCCGCGGCGACAATCCGCTCATAAACGGCGTCGGGATCGCGGACCTCGAAATTGATCAGCAGCCCGGACGCGCGTCCACGCCCCTCTTGCGGGATCGTTTCATGGTCGCCCTGGACGATGCCCAGATTGACGCGCCTGTCCTCGGCCGACTGCAGATGCGCATACCAGTCGCTCTCGAAGAGCGCCTTGAAGCGGAAATGCTCGACATAGAAGGCGGCAGTGCCTGCGACATCGTTCGTCATCAGCACTGGATAATAGCTCGTCGTCTTCATCTTTCCTTCTCCTCTCATTTAACATACAGTCTGTATGTAAGTGCAAATAACATACAGGCTGCATGTATGCAACAAGAGTCCGGACGCCGCTCCAACCGCGACCGCACCGAGGCGACGCGCGCCGATCTGATCCGTGCGGCGCGAAAACTATTCACGGAAAAATCCTATGCCGAGACCGGCACGCCGGAGATCGTCGCCGAGGCCGGCGTCACGCGCGGCGCGCTCTACCATCACTTCGCCGACAAGCAGGCGCTGTTCGCGGCGGTCGTCGAGCAGGAGGCGGCAGCGGTGGCTGCCGAGATCGATCATGCCTCGCCGCCCTCGCTCTCCGCCCGTGATGCGCTGATCGCCGGATCGGACGCTTATCTGGAGGCCATGCGGGCGCCCGGCCGCACGCGGCTTCTGCTGCTTGACGGGCCGGCCGTGCTGGGGCGCGCCGCCATGGACGAGATCGACAACCGGCACGGCAACCGCTCGCTGCGCGAAGGCCTGGTCGCCGCGATGCGGGCGCAAGCGATGACCAGATTGCCGGCCGAGGCGCTGACCGCCTTGCTGGCCGCCGCCTTCGACCGGGCCGCCCTGGCCGTCGAGGCAGGCGCGTCCGGCGCGGATTATCGCGTGGTGTTGGTCGCGCTCATGGACGGCTTGTCTGCGGCCCCTCCTCCGTCCAGACGCCCGGCTCCATCTCGTTGAAGCAGCCGAGCTGCCGCTTGAACTCGTCGATCAGCCAGGATGCCGCCGGCTTGGGGCTGCGGTCGGCGCGGTGCATGGCATAGAGCGGCGAGCGCACCTCGCGATAGGGCTCCAGGTCGAGCTCCACCAGCCTGCCGCTGGCGAGGTCGTCGGCGATCAGCCAGCGCGGCAGGCCGCCCCAGCCAAGACCTTCGCGCATCAGGGCATGCTTGGTGCGCACGTCCGTCAACCGCCAGGTCCGATAGGCAAAGACGCCATAGTCGCGCCCGCGCGTCCGCTCCGACTGATCGGAGACGACGATCTGGATGTGCTCGCGCAAATCCTCGACGGCGACCGGCTTCGGCAGTTTGGCCAATGGGTGGCCGGGCGCCGCGGCCGGCACCATCGAGGTGAAGCCGATGCGCAGCAGGGTGACGTCGGCATCGCCTTGCAGGCCGCCGAAGCCGAGATCCGACTGGCCGTTGACGACCTGATCGACGATCAGGCCGAGCGAGCCGATATAAAGCCGCAGCGTGACCGCCGGGAACTGGGCTTCGAAAGCCTTGAGCACGCGCACCAGCGCCGGTGACGGCAGCGCCACGTCGACAGATACGGCCACTTCCGCTTCCAGCCCTTGCCGGTAGCCGTCGGCGCGCGAGCGGATGCGCTGCAGGACGCCGATCATGCGTCGCGCGTCCTCCAGCATCGCCTTGCCTACATCGGTCAGCTGCGGCTCGCGCACGCCTTCACGCTCGAACAGTTTCAGGCCGAGCTGCGCTTCGAGATTGGCGATGCCGTAGCTCACCACCGACTGCGCGCGGTTGAGCTTACGCCCCGCGGCCGAGAAGCTGCCGGTGTCGGCCACCGCCACCAGGATTTGAAGCTGATCCAATGTCGGGTTCGGCTGCATGCTTTTATATCCATTTTGTTGATGGATTGTATACACATTATACCAGTTATTCTGATGGAGCGGCAATCCCATATTGCGCTGGAAAGTTTCAATCCAACCCCAAGGGGACACCGCCATGTCTATTCTTCTCGTTACGTCCAGCCCGCGCGGCGCCGCTTCGCACTCGAGCCGCGTCGCCACCGATCTTGCCCAGAAGCTCAATGCCGCCGATCCGTCCAACACGCTTGTCGTGCGCGATCTGGTCGCCAATCCGCTGCCGCATATCGATCCTGACTACGCCACCGGCATCTATACGCCGGCCGAAGCCCGTACGCCGCGCCAGGCCGAGGTCGTCGGCGTTTCCGACACCGTGCTCGACGAGCTTTTCGCCGCCGACACGATCATCCTCGCCACCGGCTTCATCAACTTCAACATCTCCTCGACGTTGAAGTCCTGGGTCGACCACGTCGCCCGCTCCGGCAGGTCCTTTGCCTATGGCGAAGGTGGCCCGAAGGGCCTCGTCAGCGGCAAGAAGGTCTACATCGTGCTCGCTTCCGGCGGCATCTATTCGGAAGGCGCCGCGGTGCAGATGGACCATGCGGTTCCGTATCTGCGCAGCGTGCTCGGCTTCCTCGGCATGACCGACGTCGAGGTCATCCGCGTCGAGGGCGTCGGCATGGGCGCCGGTGCGGTCACGGCCGCGCTCGCCAAGGCCACCGCCAAGGTTGACGCGATCGCGGCTGCCAATGCCAATCAGGTCGCGGTCGCGGCCTGACCGCCGATGCCAGGAAATGAAAGAGGCAGGCGCCCGCCAGCGCCTGCCTTTTTTGCATTCGCTTAGTTGTGCCCCCGCCCTACAGCGGTGGCAGCACCACGGCCGGGTGGCGGTCCTCGCGCAGGATCAGCCCAAGGCTGTAATCCAGCGCCAGCTTCATGGCGCCGAGCGCGGTGCCGACATCTTCCAGCGCGCTGACGGCGATCGGCGTCGGCCAGGCCAGTTCGCCGGCCATGCGCTCGACCTCGGCCGTCATCAGCGCATTGCGCCCGACACCGCCGCCAAGCACAATCAGGCCCGGATCGAACATGCCGATGCAGCCGGCGGCGAGCCGGCCGATATCGGCGGCGTGGCGCGACACCGCCGCGGCGGCCGGGCGCGACCCTGCCAGCGCCAGCGCGAACAATTCCTTGGCTGAGCTCGGCGGGGTTCCCTCTTCCGCCGGCCAGGACTGCCGGCTGCGTTCGACGAGCGCCCGCGAGCCGAGATAATGCTCGAGCCCTTCGCGATAAGGCACTTCGCTGGCCGACCACGGAAAAGGCATGCGGCCGACTTCGCCGGCCGCACCCCCGGCGCCGCGATAAAGCCGGCCTTCATTGATCAGACCCAGGCCGACGCGGACGCCGACCTGCAGGAAGGCAAAGGTCTGGTGGCCCTGCGCCGCGCCGAAATGCATTTCGCCGATCGCCGCGCAATTGACGTTGTTTTCCAGGATGATCGGCACATCGATCTTGCGGCGAAGGGTATGCAGCACGGCGTCCGGGCCGTTGCCCTGGCCATTGCCGAGGCGGCTGTGCGAGACGATGCGCGGCACCGCGACCGCTATGCTGCGCAAGGTGCGGAAAGTCTTGCCGACCTTTGCCGGGATCGACTTGGCAACCGAGAGCACGACCGCGCCGATCCCGTCGGTGGTCGCCCCCTCCGGAATGCTCTCTTCCACCGTCACCAAGGGCTGGGCGTCCATCGAATAGGCGACGGCGCGCACTTGTGCCGCCCCGACATCGATGCCGATCACATAGCCGGCACCCGGCCCGATGCCATAGATGGTCGCGGTCCGCCCAATGGCGCCGCGTTCGGTCCCGCGCGACGCGACGAGGCCGAGCGCGCTGAGCTCGGAAACTGCGGCCGACATGGTCGGCTTGGAGAGCTCCAGCATCGAGCCGAGCTTCGGCCGCGTCACCGGCCCCTGCGCGGCCAGCAGGCGCAAAACGGCGCGGGCGCTTTCCGTCAGGCTGGGGATTTCGGATGGAGCCATCTGCGACGCTTGTTCCGCCTTCATCCTCTCGGCGCTCGGCCGGGCGCGCCGGATCGCATATCACGAATCAACCGCGACACTTGCCATTGTGATGCGTGTCGGCGGATTGCGCGAATGCGCCCCACTGAGAGAGCAAGTCCGGCGTCCAGGAGAACTAAAGCTCCGTCGGCGACCAGGGCTTCAGCTTGGTGTCGGTCTGCCGGTAGCGGAAAGTGATGTCGGTGAGGCCGGCCGCATCCTGCAAGTCTGCGACGATCATCTGCAGCGCGATGATCTCCAGGATGCCGTCCGCGATCGCATTGCTCAACGCCGGGATGACGATCACGGCGAGCTTTTCCGTGGCGGCGATATCGGTCCGTCGCGTGATCAGAACCGAGGGGCAGCCGAAGCCGGCCATATCCTGCCCGATCTTGACCTCGCGGTCGTCGCCGAAGGCGATAAGGCCGGTGGCCGCGTCCTGCGATTCCATCGGGCCATGCAGATAGTTCAGCGTGTCCCAGCCGGAGGCGGGAACCCGGACCGCCTCGCGGATCAGCATCGCCGCCTCGCCGGCATTGGCAAAGCCGATACCAGCTCCCACGATGTCGATGGAGGCGCGGCCGGTCAGCAACCCTGCCGCCCGCCCAGCGCTCTTCCAGCCATCGGCCAGCAGCCGCCCGACGGCTGGCGGCAATTGCGTCCAGTCGAAGGCGCCGCCGGCGATCCTGTCGACCAGCATGCCGAGTGCGAGCAAAGTGCCGGTGTAGCCAGTCGAACTGGCGCCATTGTCGGCGCCCGATTCCATCGCGATCACCGCGCCGGTTATACCGGCCAGCGGATTGTCGGCGCCACGGCAGATGGCAAGACGCGGATAGGCCTTCGCCTCCAGCATCACGTCGGCGATTTCGCGGCTCTGGCCGGAGGCCGACAAAGCGACAAAGGCGTCCGCCGCCGCATCCGTCCGGCCATAGAGCTCGGTCGGCACGAAGGCCAAACCCCGCCTGCCGGACTGGCGCAGATAGAAGGCGCCGGCAAGCGCCGCCTGATAGCTGGCGCCGATGCCGGCAAAGCCGATCGTGCCGCCGGCAAAACCAGACAGGTCGAGCGAGCCGAGCGCCCCTACCACGGCCTGCCTTCCCAGTTCCAGGCTTTCAGCCTGGCGCGACACCGCGGGGCGGTAACCGATACGCTTCATCGTCGATACTCCCTCGATCCGCCCTTCAGCCGTTGCCACCGCTCTGGCTGGCGACAAGGCGCGCAGCCAGTGCCACCGCGCCGATCACCGGCGGCTCGCGCAGCAGGACCACGCGGCTTGCCGGCGACACCAATGCCATCGCCACGACGAAAGCTTCCATCAGCGTCGGCTGCTCGGCAATGACGCCGCCGCCGGCAACGACCAGCGAGGCATTGGCGCCGCGTTCGATCAGCAGGGGCACAAGTGCCGCAAGCCCCTCGCCGCCTTCCTTGATGACGCGCGAAGCGAGCGGGGAACCAGCGTTCGCGGCATCGAAGACGGCGTTGGCGTAGCGGCCCCAGGCCGCGGCGCCCCTCGTCTCGTTGAGCAATATGCCGAGCTTGGTCTGGTCGTCGGTTCCGATCTCGCGCATCAGCATGGCAATCAGCGGATCGCCCTCCTGGCCGCGATCGAGCGCGCGGCGGATCGCCTTGGCGGCTTCGCGCACCAGTGCCGCGGCGCTGCCTTCGTCGCCGAGGATCCAGCCCCAGCCGCCGGCGGCAAGCATCTTGCCCTCGACTGTGCGCGCGACGGCGATCGAACCGGTTCCGGCCACCACGCCGATGCCGTCATCGTAGCCCGCAGCAGGCACCATCAGTTCGGCGTCGTTTACCACCTGCACGCTCGTTTTCAGGGCGGCCGACAGCAGCGCCTGGAACCGCCGGCACTGCTCGTCGGTGTCGCAACCATGCGCGCCGACCGCCGTGGCGGCCGGGGCCGCGCCGTCGCAGAGGTCCATGACGATGGCCGCAAGCTTCGCCGCATCGGCCTCCATCTGGCGGATGCGCCACTCGTCGGTCACGATGGTCTTGTCGAACAGCACTATGTTCCCGCGACGCCCCATGATGCGCGTCTTGGTGCCGCCTATGTCCACGCCCGCCAACAGGTTCCGATCCACGAACATTCCCTTCGCCAGACGCGCCGCCGAAGCCCTGCGCAATGCTGCAATCACATTAGTTAGGAAACTTTACAAACTATCTTTCCAGACAGCAAGAACTATGATTTGATCGATCCCGTCAAAAGCGCATCAAGCGCGCAATGGGAGATCAGCAAGATGAGCAGGAGAAGGATCGGCCTGGCCCTCGCGGCCGCCTCTTTCGTATGGGGATTCGCATCAAGCGTGGCGCATGCCACCGACATCTCGTTCTGGACGTGGCGCCAGGAAGACAAGGCCGCCTACAACGAGCTCTTCGCCGACTTCACCAAGGCCAATCCGGACATCCACGTGAAGTTCGAGTCCTTCCCGGACGAGAACTATCCGACCATCGTCTCGACGGCGTTGGCCGGAGGCAAGGGCGGCGACGTCATCCACACCCACGCCTATGGCTGGCTCGAGCAGTTCGTGAAGGCCGGCTACTTCGAGCCACTCGATATGAACACCGTGCCGTCGCTCGCCAACCAGCCGGCGGACGCGCTTGTGTCCGGCACCTACCGCGCCGACAAGAAGGTCTATTCGCTGCCCTTCGCCTCGCAGACGCTTGGCCTGTTCATCAACAAGGACGTCTTCGCCAAGGCAGGGCTGACGCCGCCGACCACCTGGGACGAGTTCATCACCGTCAGCAAGGCGCTGAAGGAGAAGGGCATCTATCCCTTGGCCAACGGCATGGGCACCAGCTGGTTCAACGAGATGTTCGTGGCCATCTTCACCAACCCGTTCCTCGGCCAAGGCTTCGTCGGCGACCTGACCAGCGGCAAGGCTACCTTCAAGGATCCGCGTTATGTCGCGGCGCTCGGCAAGCTGCTTGAATTGCGTCCCTACATGCCCGACGGCTTCGAAGGCATCGACTACGAGACGGCCGGCCAGCTGTTCCTGAGCGGCAAGGCGGCAATGCTCGCCGGCGGCAGCTTCGACATCGCCACCTACCGGTCGCAGAACCCGGCCATCAACATGGACTTCGTCGCCCCGCCGATGGCCAAGGCCGGCGACACGCCGCAAGCCACGAAGTTCTTCGACGGCGGTTATGCGGTCAATTCTAAGTCGGCCAACAAGGAAGCGGCGCTCAAGCTGGTCAACTGGATGGGCACCAAGGAGTTCGGCGACAAGTTCTCCGCGCTTCTCGGCAACATCTCGCCGATCAAGGGCGTCGTCATCAAGGATGAGCTGCTGTCGCATGTCGCCAAGTTGAACGAGACGGCGATGCCGCATATCAATGTCGTCTATTTCCGCTTCGAGAAGCCGACGGGATCGGAGCTGCTGCAGGGCGACATCACCAAGATGATGTCCGGCTCGATCACGCCGGACCAGCTTGCCGCCGACCTCACCGACGGCCTCGCCAAATGGTACAAGCCGTTCCAGGGCAAATGAGATGACCGACGGCTGGCGCCACACCGAAAGACCTTTTCCGTGGCGCCGCGCGCTCTGGATTGCCGCGCTGCTGACGCCGGCGCTGGTGGTCATGGTGCTGTTCGTGCTGTGGCCGCTCCTCTCGGCCTTTCGCTTCGCCTTCTATGAGTTCAATGGGCTCAGGCCATCCGGCTTCATCGGGCTCGAAAACTTCCGCCAGGTCCTGTTCGAGAAGCCGTTCAGCGACTGGACCTACAATGCGCTGAAGCACAATGTCATCGCTTTCCTGGCGCTGATGGTCTTCGAGAACGGCACCGCTTTCCTGATCGCCTTCGCGCTGCTCAAGGCGCTTCCGGGCCATCGCGTCCACCAGGTCATCCTCTTCCTGCCGGTGGTGCTGTCGGCCGTGATCGTCGGCTTCCTGTGGAAGCTGTTCCTGCATCCGCTGTTCGGGCTGGTGAACCAGCTGCTTGGGCTGGTCGGGATCGGCGCCATTCCGTGGCTCGGCAACGAAAACACAGCGCTCGGCAGCATCCTCTTCGCCAACGTCTGGCACTGGCTCGGCTTCCCGACGCTTGTGCTGCTCGCCGGCATGCAGCGCATCAGCAAGGACGTGCTGGAAGCCGCCCGCCTCGACGGCGCCGGCGACTACGCGCTGATGACCAAGATCGTCTGGCCGCTGATCGCGCCGAGCGTCACCATCGTCACCATCCTGACCTTCATCGGCAGCTTCAACTGGTTCGAAATCCCCTATGTCATGGCCGGCCTGACCGGTTCGCCTGGCGGCTCGACAGATGTGCTCGGCCTCTATTTCTACCGCACCGCCTTCGGCAGCACGACCACCGGCATCCAGGATTTCGGCCAGGGCAGCGCGCTGGCCGTGCTGATGTTCATCCTTGTCGCCGGCGTCACGGCAATAGCCCTGCGTTACCTGCGCCGCCGCGAGATCGAGCAGTGAGGGATCGTGGCGAGACCGTCAGGAACGGCGCCATCCAGCTCTTGCTGGCGGTCAATGCCGTCATCATGATCTATCCGCTGTTCGTCATGGTGACGTCGTCGTTCAAGACCAACGCCGAGATCTTTTCCTCGCCGCTCTCCCTGCCGACGCATTTCTCGACCGCCAATCTGGAGAAGGTGTGGACCGAGACCAATTTCGTCCGCTATCTGGCGAATTCGGTCGGCATAACCGCGGCATCGGTCGCGCTGATCCTGCTGTTCAGCACGCTGGCCGGCTATGCCATCGCCCGCTACCGGTTCCGGCTGAGCTCGCTCGTTCTGATGTTCTTCCTGAGCGGCATGACGGTGCCACTGAAGCTCGCGATCATCCCGCTTTTCATCCAGTTGGATACGCTCGGCCTCGTCGACAGCTATCTCGGTCTGGTGCTGGTCTATGTGGCGATGGGCATCCCCTCCGCCGTCTTCATCATGACCGGCTTCCTGCGCACCTTGCCGCGCGAGCTGGAGGAATCCGCCCGCATGGATGGCGCGAGCGAGCTGCGCATCATGTGGTCGATCATGCTGCCGCTGGCGCGGCCGGCGCTGGTCATCGTGGCGATCCAGAACGCGGTGCCGATCTGGAACGACTTTTTCTTCCCCCTGGTCCTGATCACCTCCGACAATTTGAAGACACTGCCGCAAGGGCTGACCGTGTTCGTCGGCGAATTCACCACCGACTGGGGGGTGCTGTTCACCGGGCTGACACTGGCGGCGCTGCCGATTACGCTGCTCTACATCGTGCTGTCGAAGCAGTTCATTTCCGGCATAACGCAAGGCGCGGTCAAGTAGGCGCGGTCCAACAACGAAGTCAGGGCATCAAAGTGGCGAACCAGAACAAGATCATCATCACCTGCGCGGTCACAGGCTCGATCCATACGCCATCGATGTCGCCGCATCTGCCGGTGACGGCGCAGGAGATCGCCACCGCGGCCATCGAGGCGGCCGAAGCGGGGGCCGCGATCGTCCATCTTCATGCGCGCAATCCCGTCGACGGACGCCCCGACCAGTCGACCGAGGCCTTCGCGCCGTTCCTGCAGGTCATCAAGCAGCGCTCCAACTGCGTCGTCAACATCACCACCGGCGGTGCCGCGACGATGAGCGTGGAGGAGCGTGTCAGGCCGGCGAAGGTGTTCGCGCCTGAGGTCGCCTCGCTCAACATGGGCTCGATGAATTTCGCTCTGTTCCCGATGCTGGAACGCTTCAAGACCTTCGAGCATGACTGGGAGCGGCCTTATCTGGAATCCTCACGCGACCGCATCTTCCGCAACACCTTCGGCGACATCGAGCACATATTGCGCACCTGCGCCGACAACGGCACGCGCTTCGAGATCGAGTGCTACGACATCGGCCATCTCTACACGCTGGCGCATTTCGTCGAGCGCGGCCTGGTCAAGGCGCCATTCTTCGTCCAGAGCGTGTTCGGCATCCTGGGCGGCATCGGCACCCATCCGGAAGACGTCGCCCATATGAAACGCACGGCCGACCGCCTGTTCGGCAACGACTATCACTGGTCGGTGCTGGGCGCCGGCCGCCACCAATTGCCGATCGCCACGCAGGCGATCGCGCTGGGCGGCAATGTGCGCGTCGGCCTGGAGGACTCGCTGTGGATCGGCAAGGGCAAGCTCGCCCGCTCCAGCGCCGAACAGGTGACCAAGGTCCGCCAGATCATCGAAGGCCTCGGCGCATCGATCGCCACACCCGACGAGGCGCGGCAGATCCTCCAGCTCAAGGGCGGCGACAAGGTCGCATTCTGATTGGGCGGCGCTAGCCGAAGATGCGCTCGCCCTGCTCGTCGACCAGCTGGATGCCCTTCTTGATCGAGATGTCGACGGCATCGTCCAGTCCGGCGAAACGGTCGGCGCGGATGAAGCGGTGCTCCTTCATCACACCGTCTACTTCCTTCGAGACGACGCCGCAGGTCTGGTACTGGCCCTCGGCCTTATAGGGCGTCGCGCTGATCAGGAAGCCCTTGTGCTCGACCTGCTTGGCCGGCTTGGCGGAGCCGGTCTCCGTAGCCTCACTATTGCCGCCGCCAAAAAGCTTCTTCAGAAAAGACATTTTTCAAAACTCCCATTTCATACGGGCACCAGAAATTGCGGCGCCCCCTTGTTCACGCAGGCCCCTGTTCACACAGGCCCCTGTTCACACAGGCTTTGTCTCAGCATGCGCGAATGCGCCGCCGTGTTCCAGCCCCTTGACGAAGACGCCGACCAGAAGCTCGATCTGATGCCAGATCTCCTCGCCCTGCCGGCTGTCCGAATTCGCCACATAGCCGCTGGTCACGATGCCATGCACGCTTGACCACAAGGTCCGCGCCGCAAGCGCCCGGCGGCCGTCGTCGAGATCGAAATCGCCTGCCTTGAGCACGCCGGCGACGATGTCGAAGAGCGCGTCGAGAAGCGCGTCATAGGCGTCCGGGCCGGGCCGCGTCGCGCGGCGGCGGTTGAAGGCAAGCACCGCCGGCCAACTGCCGGGATGCGCCTCGACGAAACGCACATAGGCGGCGGCCATCGCCAGGATGCGGTGCTGGACATCGGTCACCCCTTGCCTTTCGAGATCGGCCATCGCCGCCAAGCCTGTCGCGCCGAGCCGGTCGAGCAGCCGCATGTTGACGGCGCGATGCACCTCGTCGAGATCGGCAAACAGATTGTAGACGGATCCGACCGAAATGCCGGCCTGCTCGGCGATGGTGCGCGCCTTCAGGTTTTCGGCGCCGCCCTCGTTGAGCAGCGCCTCGGCAATGGCGAGCACCTTCTCGCTCATCTCTTCCTTGTCCAGCGCCATGCAGTTTCCTGTCCTTGTCCCCGGGCCGGTGCAGCCCGCCCGGCTTCATTCCATCGGCCTGCGTTTACCATGTCCAACACCTCATGAACAGCGTTCAAAATAATTCTTGAACAATGTTCATTTCATGTTATGTTTGCCTCGTGAACAACGTTCACATCAACAGGGAGAAGACCATGCTTAGCCTGATCAAGACATTGCTGGATGGCGCCAGCGCCCGGGCCGAGGACAATCTGAAGGACCGCTTCGCCATCGACCTTCTGGCCCAGCGCATCCGCGACGCGGAGGCGGGCCTCGCCGCCGCCAAGCAGACGCTCGCCTCGCTGATCGTGCGCCAGCGTGCCGAGCAGACCAGCCTCGACCAGCTCGACCGCCGCATCGCCGACCTGGAAACCCGCACGCTGAGCGCGCTTTCCGCCAACAACCAGACGCTTGCCGAAGGCGGCGCTTCCGCGATCGCCGAGCTCGAGAACGAGCGCGAGGTCCGCCGCGCCACCGTGAAGAGCCTCGGCGAGAAGACCTTGCGGATGCGTCTGTCCGTCGAACAGGCGCATCGCCGCATCATCGATCTCAACCAGGGCATGATTTCCGCCAGGGCGATCGATGCCGAACGCAAGGCGCAGTCGCGCCTCAACCGTTCGATCGGCCGCACCGCAAGCATCAACGAAGCGGAGGAACTGCTCGCCCGCATCAAGGCGAGCCCCGACCCGTTCGAGGAGGCCGGCATCCTCGACGAGATCGACGGCGAGCTGCGCCACGAGGCGATCCGCGAACGCCTCGCCGAAGCGGGTCATGGACCAGCCACCAAGGTACGCGCCCAGGATGTTCTTGAACGCCTGAAATCGCTCAACTGAACCTGAATTTTCCCAAACGGATCAAATCAAAGGAACACTAAGATGAACGGCAATCAGACCTATATCCTGTTCAACACCGTGTCGGTGGGCGCCGCCTATTTCATGCTGGCCCTGTCGCTGTGGCTGGCGCCGGTCGACCTCTCGACCAAGGGCTACTGGGCGATGGGCGTCCTCCTGCTCACCGGCAGCCTGGTGAACCTGGTCAAGTACCGCACCGACGAACGCATCTCCGCCGAGACCACCGCCAAGATTGAGAAGGCGCGCAATGAGAAGCTGATCAGCGAGTATGTCGGCAAGGATTGACCGCTTCCCGGTCGACAAGAAAAAGGCCCGGATCGCTCCGGGCCTTTTTTCGCTGAACTGAAGAAACCGCAGTCAGACTTAGCGGCGCGACAGCGCCTCGATCGCCTCGGCGGCGTCTTCCAGGATGCTGATCGCCTCGGCCTGCTTGTCTTCCGGCGCGTCGGCGATGTCGCCGAGAGCGGCGCGCAGCCGGTGGCGCAGCGCGCGGAACCGGTCGCGGGTTTCAGAGCGGCCGCGGGGTCCCTCGTCCTTGTCGTCGCCCCAGCCGAACCATTCGCGCGCCGCGGCCATCTTGCGGCCGAAACGCTCGAGATGGTCGAGCACGCCGTCGATCATCTCGCGGTTTTCCTCCTGATGCGCCCTGCCGGCCTCGGTGATCGAAAATACCTTCTTGTTGCCTTCGCTCGAGGAAACCGCGTAGCCCGCCTCCTCCAGGAAGGTCAGCGTCGGATAGACCACGCCCGGGCTCGGGCTGTAGACGCCGCTGGTGCGCTCTTCCAGCGCCTTGATGATGTCGTAGCCGTGGCGCGGCGCGTCGGCCAGCAGCGACAGCGTGATCAGCTTGAGATCGCCGTCGGCCAGCATGCGTCCGGCACGGAACATGTCGCCCGGGCCGCCGCGTCCGCCGCCCCGGCCGCCATGGCCGAACGGACCGAAGCCGCCACCCCCTCTGCCACCAAATTTGCCACCAAATTTGCCGGCCATGCGCATGAATATGCGCTCGCCGAAATGATTATGCCCGAAATGGTCGTGTCTGTGCATGGATTGCTCCTTGAGTTATATCTTACGATACATCTTAAGTAAGGCGTGCTTCTTACGGAGTCAAGATATATCTTACGATGTATCGCACGGTACGCCAAGGCCCCCCGGCATCGCTGAGATTTGGGAAGTGGAGTTGCCGCCTACCAACGGCCCTTGCGCCGGTTCCAGGCGTAGAGAAGGTCCGCGAAACGGTCATAGGCAAAGCGCGTCAGCGGCAGCACGACAGGATTGCCGAACAGGGTCGCCAGCCACCCCTCACCCGGCGTAAGCCGCCAGACCGCGATCGCCACATCGGCGCCGACCAGCAGCCGCCCGCTGGCGTCAGTCGCATGCAGCCGGCGGCGGATGTCTTCCAGCGAAGCGCCGAAGTCGGAAAGCGCTTCCGGTTCGAAATTGATGTCGCGGAATTCGACCCGGCCCGCCTTGACGGCTTCGATGAGCCGCCGCTTCTGGCGATTGATGCCGGCGTCGCACACCGGACAGCGCGTGTTGTACCAGACGGTCAGCCAAGGCTTGGGCATGGCGTGACTATCGGCGACCGAGCGCAGCGCCGCAATGTGACCGATCGGCCAGCCTGTTCCCTACGCTTCATCCAAGCGAGCTGATGATCTCGCGATAGGCGAATTCCGGGAACGCCTTCATCGTCCGCGTTTTGACATTGCCGCCCGACGACAACAGCAGCGCGAAGCGGGCGAGCACCGCATCGTCCGGAGCTTCGACGATGGCGACCATGTCGCATTCGCCCATGGTCAGGTAGAACGACTTGAACGAGCCGCCCATTTCCCCCAGCAGCTTCTTGGCGGCATCGAGCCGCTTCGGCGACTCCCGCACATTCCTGGCGCCCAACTCGGTCCAGTTGATAAGCACGATGTAGGTTGTCATGGCACACCTCCCTCCGGGGCCACGGTGCAGGCGTCTGGCCGTTGACGGCTGACGCCGGGCGGGCATCCGGCTTGTCGCCCACAATGCATCCGACCCCGGAATTATCCTCCTCTCGGGCAAACCCGGCAAGGCGGCATGAGAGGGTAGCCGGAAACGCAAAAAGGGCGCCAGAGGCGCCCTTTGGATCTTGGTGTGTTTGCGTTTCCGCTCAGCTGTCGAGGAAGCTTCTCAGCTTGCGCGAGCGGCTCGGATGCTTGAGCTTGCGCAGCGCCTTGGCCTCGATCTGTCGGATACGCTCGCGCGTGACCGAGAACTGCTGGCCGACTTCTTCCAGTGTATGGTCGGTGTTCATGCCGATGCCGAAGCGCATTCTGAGAACGCGTTCCTCGCGCGGCGTCAGCGAGGCAAGCACCCGCGTCGTCGTCTCGCGCAGATTGGCCTGGATCGCCGCGTCGATCGGCAGGATCGCCATCTTGTCCTCGATGAAGTCGCCCAGATGCGAATCCTCCTCGTCGCCGACAGGCGTTTCGAGCGAGATCGGCTCCTTGGCGATCTTCAAGACCTTGCGCACTTTTTCCAGCGGCATGGCGAGCTTCTCGGCCAGTTCTTCCGGCGTCGGCTCGCGGCCGATCTCGTGCAGCATCTGGCGCGAGGTGCGCACGATCTTGTTGATCGTCTCGATCATGTGCACCGGAATGCGGATGGTGCGCGCCTGGTCGGCGATCGAGCGGGTGATGGCCTGCCGGATCCACCAGGTGGCGTAGGTCGAGAACTTGTAGCCGCGGCGGTACTCGAACTTGTCGACCGCCTTCATCAGGCCGATATTGCCTTCCTGGATGAGATCCAGGAACTGCAGGCCGCGGTTGGTGTATTTCTTGGCGATGGAGATGACGAGGCGAAGGTTCGCCTCGACCATTTCCTTCTTGGCGATCGCGGCCTCGCGCTCGCCCTTCTGCACCTGGTTGACGATCTTGCGGAATTCCAGGATCGAGATCGCCGTTTCGGTGGCGAGGTTCTGGATCTCGGCGCGCAGCTCCTTGATCGCGTCCTTCTCGTTCTTGGTGAATTCCTTCCAGCCGCGCGAGGTCAGGTTGGCGATCGAGCGGGTCCAGTTCGGATCGAGCTCGGAGCCCTGATACTCCTTGAGGAATTCCTCGCGGCGCACGCCATAGCTCTCGGCGAGCCTAAGCAGCTTGCCCTCGTTCTGCACCAGGCGCTTGTTGATGTCGTAGAGCTGCTCGACCAGCGCCTCAATGCGCGCGGCATTTAGCGACAGCGACTTCACCGCCTTGATCAGCTGGTCCTTCAGCTCCTTCAGCCGACGGTCCTGGCTAGGCGAAAGCGTGCCGGCGGCGGCCAGACGGTTCTCGACCTGCTGGTCCTGCAGCTTGCGCAGCTTCTTGTAGGTGTCGGCGATGACGTCGAGCGTCTCCATCACCTGCGGGCGCAGTTCCGCTTCCATCGCGGCCAGCGACAGGCTCGCCTCGTCCTCGTCGTCTTCCTCTTCCTCAAGCCCGCGCGTGTCGCCGCCGACATTGGTGATGTCGTCTTCTTCCTCGCGTGCCGCCGCGCGGCCGCGCGGCTTTTCCTCGGGCTTGGGCGCTTCCTCGATGCGTTCGACGACGGGCGCCTGCTTGGCCTCGGGGCCGGCATAGGTCGCCTCGAGGTCGATGATCTCGCGCAGCAGGATCTTCGATTCGTTGAGCTCGTCGCGCCAGATGATGATGGCCTGGAAGGTCAGCGGGCTTTCGCAAAGGCCCGCGATCATCGTCTCACGGCCGGCCTCGATGCGCTTGGCAATGGCGATTTCGCCCTCGCGCGACAGCAATTCCACCGAGCCCATCTCGCGCAGATACATGCGCACCGGGTCGTCGGTGCGATCGGTCGGCTCTTTCTTGGTGGTCGTGGCGGCAACGGCGGTGCCGGTCTGCTCGGCGAGCTCGTTGGCGTCTTCCTCGGTGTCGGCGGGCGCTTCGGCCTCGGTCTCTTCACCCTGCTCGTCGTCCTCGACGACATTGATGCCCATGTCGTTGAGCATCGCATTGATGTCTTCGATTCGGTCCGGATCCGTCTCTTCCGAGGGCAGCACCGCATTGAGCTCGTCGAGCGTGACATAGCCGCGTTTCTTCGCGGCCTTGATCATCTTCTTGACAGCATCGTCGGAAAGGTCGAGCAGGGGGCCATCGGTGGCGCCTTCGCGTTCGGTCTCGACCTCTTCCTTTTCCTTTGTCGCCATTCTTTGTCGTCTCCAAGCGGCCGAATATCGAGGCCGCGTAAACTGCCGGACCGGTTATGCTGGACGCGCTCGCACCAGAACGCTTTTCACCGGCCCAGTAACCGCGTCATCTCTTTTGTTTTGTGCACGTCGCTGTCCCAAACCGGTTTCCACTTTTGGGCGACATGCATTAAGTCCAGATTAACCCTGATATCTGGAGCAGGCACTTTGCCTGTCCAGACGTCACCGATACCTCACATCGCTCAAATTTCCCGCGACGCCGGGGCACGGTTAACGTTTCGAATCGTCCTGATTCCGCCAATCTGCCAGAAGGTCAAGCGCCTCTGGCATGATTCGCATGAAAAAAGCGAATCAATTACCCGACTTAGCGGCGTCGATTCGACGCGCTGCACATTTCCACTTCATTTCCGGGAGCAGTCCGGCCTAAACGCGTCCAACCCTGCCCGACGAAACGCCGAACCCTTCGATCAGCGCTTCCGTTGCCTGCACATCGTTGAATTGCGCTTGAATCTCGACGAGATGCCGGAAGTTTTCGTCCGAAGGATCTGCATCGAGCGCCGCCTGCGCCTGTTTCAGCTCTCTATGTAATGTGCGGGCGCTACGCTGCAAGTGCAGCGCCTGGTTGAAGGCGTCGCGGGCATCGTCGAGCGCCGCTGTCTCGAGTGCGGGCCATTGCCGCGCGCGTTTGATCAACTCCACCGCCCGCTCCCAGATGCCGCCGCAGCCGGCGCGCTCGATGGTGGCGATGACCGCGCCGCGCTCGTCGGCCGCGTCATGCGCCATGGCGTCGAGGATGGCGACGTGGAGTTTGCGCAAATCCGAATTGGCCAGGTCGAGGAATTCGACATGCGCGAAATTCTCGTCGATCAGCGCCGGATGATTGACCAGGGCCACGATGATCGTCGCCTCGCGCACCGGCATGCCCTCGCCGCCGCGCTTGACCAGCGCCGACTGTCCGAGGCTTTCGCTGATCGCCATGCGGCCGCCTCCACCCTTGGCGAACTGCCCGCCGGGTGCCGCGGCCTTGCCCTGGCCGCGCTCTCCCGGCCGGCCTCCTTCGTGCCGGCCCTGCCTGGCGTCGCGCTGGGCGCCGAAGAAACTCCGCACCCGCTCGCGCATTACCTGTTGATATTCGTAGCGCACACTCTCGTCGCGGATACGGCTGGCGAGCTCACTCAGCCTCTTTCCCAGTTCGGCGCGACGCTCCGGCGTTTCGAAGACGCCGCCGGCGGTCTCCCGCATCCATAGTAGGTCGACGAGCGGCCGCGCCTCCGCCAGCACCGCCCGGAAGGCGTCCGGCCCCTCGGCCTTGACCAGATCGTCGGGGTCCTTGCCTTCCGGCAGCAAGGCAAAACGAGCCGAGCGTCCGGCCTGCACCGAAGGCAGGGCCAGGTCCGCGGCACGCCATGCCGCTTTCAATCCGGCCTTGTCGCCGTCGAAGCACAGCACCGGCTCCGGCGCCATGCGCCACAAAAGTTCGAGCTGATTTTCGGTGAGCGCCGTGCCGAGCGGCGCCACGGAGTTCTCGAAGCCGGCCTGCGCCAGCGCGATCACGTCCATATAGCCTTCGACCGCGATGACGGTGCCGCCCTTGGCCAGCGCCTTGCGGGCGCGGGCGAAATTGTAGAGCACGTTGCCCTTGTGGAAGAGCTCGGTGTCGGGCGAGTTCATGTATTTGGCGAGCGCATCGGGCGCCAGCGCGCGCCCACCGAAGGCGATGATCTTGCCGCGCGAATCCGGGATTGGGAACATGATGCGGTCGCGGAACCAGTCATAGGAGACCGGAATGTCGTCGCCATGCCGCACCAGTCCGCAGGCCTCGATATCGGCCTTCGGCACGCCCTTTGCCGCCAGGTGCTCTTTCAAGGCATTGCGGCTGTCGGGCGCGAAGCCAAGCCGGAACGATTGCTGTGTCGCCGACGTCAGTCCGCGTTCCCTCAGATAGGCGCGGGCTTTTGCCCCTTCCGGGCTCTGCAGCCGCTCCTGGAAAAAGGTGGTCGCCATCTCCATGACGTCGGTGAGGCTGGCGCGTTCCTTCTCGCGCCGCTCTTCCCGTTCATCGCGCACCGGCATCGGCACGCCGGCCATCTCGGCGATCTTCTCGACCGCCTCGGGAAAGCTCATGCCGTCGAGCTCGGTAAGGAACTTGAAGTGATCGCCCGACACCGAGCAGCCGAAGCAGTGGTAGCGGCCCTTCTTGTCCTCGCAATGGAAGGACGGGCTTTTCTCGCCGTGGAATGGGCAGCAGGCCCAATAGTCGCCACGCGACGCGTTGGTCTTCCTCCTATCCCACGCGACGCGCGCGCCGATGACCGATGAAATCGGCACACGGTCGCGTATCTCGTCGAGGAAGGCGGGCGGAAAGCGCATCGGGGAACTCGTTTGCCCTCCATATAAGCAAGCCGCCTGGCAAGGGCGACCCCGTCCGCCCTATCGTACCCGCTTTTCACAGACGAAAAGAAGGCGGCCGGGTGGCCGCCTTCTTTTTGGATTCCTGCTTGTCGCGATTTACTGCGCGGCGATCGCGCCGAAGATGATGCCGGAAAGGATGCTGACCAGCACATAGTCGTTGCCGACGCGGATCCATTCCTGACCGGGGCCGGGGCGGCGCAGGCCGTAGCGGTTCCAGTCGCGGACCGGCTGGTGGCGCTTCCAGCTGGAATAGCGCTGGCCGTTGCGCCAATGGTTGCGCTTCACCACCTTCTTCTTGACGATGACGCGCTTGTCGACATGCCGGTTGGGCTTCTGCCAGTCGACCTGCGTGTAGTTCGACTGCGGCGCGCTCGGCTGGGCGAGCGGCGCGGCCTGGCCGGAGAAGGCTGAGGCGGCCAGCATGGAGGCGGTGACGGCGGAAAGTATGAGACGCTTCATGGTCGGTACTCCTTGTTGTCGATAGGCAGAGGAATAGCCGCCAATGGATGAACTGAAACTGAACATGAAAATTACAATTTTGTAATGGTTTCCGATGCTTGCAGAGCCTGCTTCAACAAGGCTTCGGATCGCGTCGGCCGTGCGATCCCGGCATCGCTTCCGAGCGAAAGCGCCGCCGCCAGGCGCATGCAACCAATGCTTCCGCCATTCATTTCCGACATGCGCCGTCGAGCCGAGACTATCATCGCATCAGAAAAATCTATTATTCGGCTAATCTTAATTGGTATATTTCCACGCATTGAAATGATTGAGATTCGTCCTTCTCTCCACATTGCCAGAGCCACCTTGCGAGGTGGGCTGTGAGCGGCTCCGTCGTCCTCCTGCACCTTGCCGGCGCGGTGGCGCTGATGCTGTTCGCCACCCGCATGGTGAAGACAGGGGTCGAGCGCGCCTATGGCGACGTGCTGCGCCACAGGCTGCGCGCCACCATGCGCAATCCGATCATGGCGGTGCTGGCCGGCTGTGGGCTGGCGGTCGCGCTGCAGAGCTCGACCGCGGTGACGCTGCTGGTCGGCTCCTTCGCCGGCGCCGGCATCGTTTCGGGCGCCGCCGGGCAATTGGCCGTGCGCGGCGCCGAGATCGGCTCGGCGCTGGTGGCCAAACTGCTCACCTTCGACCTCACGCTTCTGGTGCCGCTCTGCCTGATCGCGGGCACGGTCATGTTCATGGCCACCGAGCGGCGCGACTGGCGGCAGCTGGGCCGTATCCTGATCGGGGTCGGCCTGCTGATCCTGTCGCTGGAGATGATCGGCCAGGCGTCGGAGCCGCTGCGCAACAGCCAGTTGATGCCGTTGATCATCAATTATTTCTCGGGCGACTCCATAACCACCTATCTCCTGGCCGCGCTGGTCACCTGGTTGTTCCAGTCCAGCATCGCCGCAGTCCTCTTGATGGCGACGCTGGCGGGCCGCGGGCTGATCACGCCGGAGCTCGGCGTGGTGCTGGTGCTTGGCGTCAACCTCGGCTCGTCGCTGATCGCGCCGATGCTGACGCGGTCGGCGCCGCCGGAGGTGCGCATCGTGCCGATCGGCAATCTCCTGATGCGCGGGCTCGGCTCACTGATCATGCTGGTCCTGATCATGACCTTCAAGCCGGACGTCGCCTTCCTCGGCAAGACCGCGCCGGATCAGATCGTCAACGCCCACATTTTGTTCAACGTGCTGATCCTGCTCGCCGGACTGCCGTTGGCCGGCCTCGTCTACCGCGCGTCCGAAAAGATCGTGGCGCTGGGCAGCAAGCCGCAACCGGCCGCCACACTTGAAGTCGTCGAGCTGTCGGCGCTGAACGAGAGCGCCCTCGATACGCCGAGCCAGGCGCTGGCCAACGCGACGCGCGAGGTGGTGCGGGTCTGCGAGACGGTCGAGATCATGCTGAAGCGCATCATCGAGCTCTACGAGGATGCCGACCCCGCCAAGATCAAGGCGCTTGCCGCGCTCGACGACCGCGTCGACCGGAAGCACGCCGCGATCAAGCTCTATCTCGCCAAGATCACCAGGAATCCGCTAACCGAGGACGAGGCCTTGCGGTGCCAGGAGTTGATCGGCGCCTGCGTCAAGCTGGAGCAGGTCGGCGACATCATCGTGCGCAACATGCTGGTGCATGTGAAGAAGAAGCTGGAGCGCGGTCTGGAGTTCACGCCCGAAGGCTGGCAGGAGCTTTGCGCCTTCCATTCCTCTGTGCTTGCCAATGCGCGGCTCGCCTTCAACGTGCTGGTCTCGCGCGATCCGGAAACCGCCAGGCAGCTGGTGCTGGAAAAAGATCTGCTGCGCGAGCGCGAGAAGGAAACAAGCGCCAGCCATTTTGTGCGGCTGCGCGACGGCACGGCCAAGAGCGTCGAGACCAGTTCGATCCATCTCGATACCATTCGCGATCTGAAGCAGATCAACTCGCTGCTGGCTTCGATGGCCTATCCCGTGCTTGAGGAACGCGGCCTGCTTGGCGGCTCGCGGCTGAAGGCCAGCTGAGGCTCGGCGGTTGCGGCCGAGAAAATTAGGCTTTGCTCATCCTCGCTTCCGTCGGCTAAGGATCACCTGAGGACCTGATGGGAGGACGATCGGTCGATGGATACGCATTCGCGCAGCTTCGCCAAGGCACTCTCATGGCGCGCCACCGGCACGATCGACACGATGATCATATCGCTGGTGGTCACCGGCAGCATCAAGCTCGCTGCCACCATCGGCCTCACCGAAGTCGTCACCAAGTCGCTGCTCTACTACCTGCATGAACGGGCCTGGCTGAAGATCCCGTATGGACGCAAAACGCCCGCATAGCGGAGCGATAGGCCGGCTCGGATCGGTCCAGTCAAGAAAAGCTAAAGCGCCATCGTCAATTTCTGCATTGCCGTGCCCGCCCGGGCGTGGTTTGAGGCATGCATTCCTCCCAAATGTTTTGAATCATGCTGCCGCTGATTGCCCTTTTCCTTGCCGCCTTCGCCTTCGGCACCACCGAATTCGTCATCGCCGGCGTGCTGCCGGAGGTGGCTCAGGGCCTTGGCGTTTCGGTGCCGACCGCCGGCTATCTCGTCTCCGGCTATGCCTGCGGCATTGCCATCGGCGGCCCGCTGCTGGCGCTCACGACGAGCAAAGTCTCGCGTAAGACGCTGTTGATCGGACTCACGATCGCCTTCACACTCGGCCAGGTGGCCTGCGCGCTGGCGCCTGATTTCACCTCGATGCTTCTGCTGCGTATTGCGACTGCCGTGGCGCATGGCTGCTATTTCGGCGTCGCCATGGTGGTTGCGGTCAGCCTTGTGCGCGAGGACCAGCGCGGCCGGGCGGTCGCGGTCATTCTCTCGGGACTGACGGTTTCCAACGTCATCGGCGTGCCCGCCGGCACCGCGATCGGCAGCCTTTGGGGTTGGCGCGCGACCTTCTGGGTGATGGGCGCGCTGGGCATCATCGCGATCCTCGCCATGCTGGCGCTGTTGCCGCGAACGGCGGGCGCCGCCAACCGGCCCGCCGAGCTGGCGCGCGAAGTTCGGGTGCTCGGCCGCCAGCAGGTCTGGACGTCGCTGATCCTCATGCTGATGCTGATGATCAGCCAGTTTGCGCTGTTCACCTACATCACGCCGATGCTGCTCGAAGTGACCGGCCTCGACCAGAGCCTGATCCCCTGGGTGCTTTTGCTCAACGGCGTCGGCGCCACGATCGGCGTCCTGGTCGGCGGCAAGCTCGCCGACTGGAAGCTGATGCCGTCGCTGATCGTCATGCTCGCCCTGCAGGCGGTGGCGCTTGGCGTCATCCATCTTGTCAGCCCCTACCCGGTGCCGATGGTCGTCGCCATCGTCGTCTGGGGTGGTCTCAACTTCGCCATCGGCGCGCCGATCCAGACGCGCATCCTCGCCTGGACGGCCGATGCTTCGAACCTCGCTTCCGCGCTGATCCCGTCCGGCTTCAATGTCGGCATCGCGCTCGCAGCCTCGCTGGGCGCGGCGATGCTCAATGCCGGCTACGGCTATCGCAGCCTGCCGCTGGCCGGCGCCCTGGCCATGCTGGTGGCGGTGGTGGTGGCCGTCGCCTCGCAGGCCTGGGAATGGCGCAGCCGCGCGACGCCGCCACTGCCGGCAGCGGCGGAATAGCTGGCCTCAGACCTGCGGCCGCGACGAGCCCGGCACGCCCGAAAGGATGGAAGCCAGGCTTTGAAGACCTTCCTTCAACCGCTCCCGATTGGGGGTAGCGCCCAGCGCCAGGCGGAAGCCGTTGGCGAAGTCGTCTCCGACCGCGAACTCTTCTGCGGGGCTGATGGCCAGCCCTCGGCGGCGGGCGATGTCGGCGAATTCGGCCGAGCGCAACTGGCTCTGCAACGGATACCACAGATGCAGGCTGGACTCCGCCGCCACAAAGCCTTCGGGCAGGATGTTGCGCGCGATCTCTTGCCTGGCCTGCGCTTCGGCGCGCACGGCGGCGGTGATTTCCCCGGCAAGGCCGCTGCGCAGCCATTCGCAGGCAAGGCCCGTCATCAGCGGCGGCGCCATCATCGTCGTGCCGCGTATCGCTGCCGCGACCCGCTCCGCGGCTTGCTGATCGGGCGCCGCCAGGAAAGCCGTACGCAGGAAAGGCGAGATGCACTTCGCCAATGTCGCGACATGGAAGGTCCGCTCCGGCGCCAGCTTCAGAAAGGCCGGCGGAGGTGCAGCCAGCAACCTTCTGTAAGGATCGTCCTCGACGATGGTCAGCTCGAGCTTTGCGGCCATGCGGGCGAGTTCGCGCCGCCGGCCTTCGGGCATGACGGATGCGGTCGGATTCTGCAGCGTCGGATTGAGGTAGAGAACGTGGGCGCCATGCCGTCGCGCCGCCTGTTCGAGATCGTCGGGCCGCATGCCCTCGCCGTCGCTTGCGACGGCGGCAAGCCTGCGTCGCGTGGCCCCGGCCAGCGCGATCAGCCCGGGATAGGTCAGCGCATCGGCAAGGATCGTGTCGCCTTCGCGGGTCTCTGACAGGAGCACGGCCGTGAGCAGCGCCTGCGCGCCCGAGCCGACAACGACCCTGTCGACCGGCAGCCTGTCCCCCGTTTCGGCCAGCCATGACGAGCCGACGGCGCGCTCCACGGGCGAGCCCGGACCGGGATGGTAGGAAAGCAACGCTTCGGCGCTGGAGCGCTTCAGCAACCCCTCGATGCCCGTCCTGATCAAGGCCGGCAGGTTGAGGCCGGCCGGTGCCGGCGGAATGTTCATGCTGAGATCGAGGACGGGCTCTTCAGGTTCGCCCGGCGTGACGAAGGTGCCCCGGCCCGCCGTCGCGTCGATAAGGTTCCTGCGCCGCGCTTCGGAAAAAGCCCGCGTGACGGTCGTAAGATCGACCCCGAGCAGCCGGGCAAGCTCCCGCTGCGGCGGCAACCGGTCTCCAGGCTGCAAGCGGCCGTTCGAGCGGGCATCCGCCAGGGCGCCAACGATCTGCAGATAGACCGGTCGCGGCCCCGCCTCCAGGACCGGGAGCCAGCCGATGTCACTTTCGCCCGTCACTTTCACCATCCATACATTTTGTCGCATTGTATGCATACAAGAATGATATATGTATGCATGAGAGACCTCAAGGCCGGTCTGGCCACCCGCGAGGTCCACTGGAGCGACGATCATGGAAGACCTTGCGCATTATCCACGTCTGATACCTTGGCAGGTAGGGATCCGGGGCCGCTGCCCGCGCTGCGGCGAGGGCCACCTGTTCGAAGGATTCCTGAAGCTGGCGCCGAAATGCGATGTTTGCGGGCTCGACTATTCCTTTGCCGATCCCGCCGACGGCCCTGCCTTCTTCGTCATCTGCTTTGCCTGCGTGCCTTCGGTGCTCTTCGCCGTGTGGGCGCAGGTGACCTTCGAGCCCTCCATGTGGTTCCACGCCTTCGTTTCGATCCCGATCGTTCTCGCGACCTGCATCCCGCCGCTCAGGCCGCTCAAGGGCTGGCTCGTGGCAAGCCAGTTTTACCACAAGGCGGAAGAAGGCAGGCTGGCCAGGCCCGGCGAGTGACCTTTAAAGGTCGATACGGAATTTGAGGCTCTCCGCGCCGCCATAGGCGGCGTCCTCGAAGAAGCGGCCGATGAGCCTGCCGCCATTGGTCGCGATCACCTTCTGCGATGCCGGATTGCCCGGCTTCGCAGTGATCTCGACATAGTCGAGTCCGACCGCCCTCGCCTCTTCCAGCATCAGCCGCAGCGCTTCGGTGGCATAGCCGCGGCCCCGCTTCCACGGCACCACCGCATAGCCGATATGGCCAAGCACATGCGAAGGCAGCGCCGACGTGCCCTTCTGCCAGCGAAAGCCGATCGAACCGGCGGCCTCGCCGTCCCAGATCCAGCGCCGGAAGCCCGGCAGCCGCGCGACCTTGGCGCCGTCGGGCAAGGTGATGGGCGGCCCTTTCGCTTCGGGGTCGTCGAGGCCGGCGAGGAATTCGACGGGATCTTTCTCGATCGCCTCGAGCTGCTCGCGCGTCGCTTCCAGCAGCCGCACATTGTCGGGCGACCACCCGCGCTCCAGCGCCGCCTTGTAGGACGGCAAATGTTCGAGCGCGGGTTTGACGATTTCGATCATGGCTCGTTTCCTGTCGAGACCGACATAGCCACCACGCGGATCGCTCTCAAGTCGCCTGGAACTGGATTTCGTCCTTGTTCAGGAAACAGGCCTTGTCGAACAGCGACAGGTCGAGGGGGTTGGGCAGCCGGATATCGCCGATATCCGGAAATGGTTTCCGAGCGGAATCATATGATCTGTCGACCTGCGAGATGAAGACCAGCACCAGCCCGCGCTCCCGGGCAAACGATCTCAAGGCGCTTATCTGGACCATGAGCTCGGGATTCTCCCGTCTCTGGTCGAGCAGTTGCAGATAGTCGACGACCGCCAGCGTGCCGCGCGGCGCCGAGCGCAACGCCTCGATGATATGGTCGGCGCTGATGGCGTCGGAATTGTCGAACTCGAACAGGTGGGCGAAATCGGCCGGTTCGACGCCGATGTCCCGGAACCGGTCCAGGATGTCGGCGTGCATGTATTCCAGGGTGAAGAACACGGCGCGACTGCCTTGCTTCATGGCCGCCACGGCGAGCTCGAGGCTCATCAGCGTCTTGCCCTGGCCCGGCCGCGCCGCCACGAGAACCATGTCGCCGGGTATCAGCCGCGCCAACAGGACGCCGGCGGGCGCGGCCTCGGCGGCTTTCGCCGCGAGCAGGCTCCAGCTGCCAAAACCTTGGCTGGCGGCAACGCGGTCGAGCGCCTGATGCAGGGGCACATTTTCCCGCCGGGAAAGGAGCCTCGCCTGACGCTTCAAATGATAGACGGGTGCGGAAAGCCGCATCGAAAAACCTCCTGCTGCGAGCAGTCTCGACAACCCCTCCTTATGCCTGGCGCTCGAACAGTTGGTCGGGTGATGGACTGCCCTGCATGAACGATGCTTCCCGATGGAGGGAGGAGGCGTGGGCGCGCGCCGGAATCACATGATAATCGAAACTTCGCAAATCGAAAATCGCGGACCTTCGGAATAGACCCGGGAAGATACGCCGCAGCTGCTCCGCACGGCGCCTATCAGCTCATGAAACCGAGTTCTTGAAATGCTCGTGACGCTCCAGGATGCATTGGCGCGGGAACGTTCCTCCACGCAGTCCGCGGGTTGAGGGCGGCGAGGCTCGGATGAATCCTGGGCAACTTTTGGCGGTGTTCCAGCAGCGTTCTCGTGATTGCCTGCATGTCGTCGACCGACGCGCCAGAGGACACGACCAGCACTGTCTGAACGAACGATGTAGGAATGTCGCCATCGCACAGGCCAGGATAGGCGCTTTGGGGGATGATGCCGCTTCCGTGTCCCCACTCCCGCGCCAGATGCGAGATGACCTTGTTGGGGAGAGGAGCTAGGCGCAGCCCCTTGGTGGCCGTTGCCTGTGCGATGCTTCGGGCCGGTAGCGTTGTCGCGCCAAAGACATAGTCGATCTCTCTTTGCGCCAGCGCATCGACCAGCGCATCATATCCTCGGAGGACGATCTTGCCCCCGCGTCGCACGATGTCCTTGTAGGATGTCTGGCAAAAGCCGAGGACACGGCGGAATACAAGTTCGTCCGTCGTGTCTTCGGGCGGAGCGCCAAAGCGCAAACCGTCCTTATGCAGGGCCTCGGACAAATCGGCCGGCCCATTGGGTCCCTTCAGCAGATTGTAGGGAAGAGGCGACCAACCCGTTCCAAGCACGTTCAACCTATCCATCGGGCTGATGAACGGTTCGCCACCGTTCCTCGCCGCGCTGGTCACGACATCTATGCTCATCGCGACGTGAGCGTGGCCCGCTTGGACGCTCTCGAGATTGCTGCGGCCACCGCCCGCGACAAGCTGGATGTTGAGTCCGGGATTGGCTTCGTTGATCAGCGCCACGAGGCCTTCACTCATCTCGTACCAGCCGTCGCCCGGATTGCCACCCAGCCAGTTCAGTTTGCGTTTCGCCTGTGCCATCGGTCGCTCCCTTCATTCGTCGGAGCCATTGTGGGGGTGGCAGATTAATTGTAAAATTAAATGTTTCGATGTTTTTAATCGCAATTCAGGATTATGAAATGGACCTCGAACTGCTGCGAGTTTTCCTGGCCGTGGTTGAGGCGGATGGCTTTACGCGGGCGGCGGATCGCCTCGCGCGGACGCAATCCACCATCAGCCAACAGATACGCCGCCTGGAGGAAGAGCTGGGGCAGCCGCTGATTTTGCGTCAGCGCGCAGGGCGGAGCGTTTCATTGACTCCCTCGGGAGAGGTCCTGGTGCCGTATGCGCGCAGGTTGCTCGACATTTCGTCGGAAGCGCGCACCGTGGTCTCGCGGGAGAACAGGCAAGCGGTGGTTCGCCTGGGGGTGACCGAGGACCTTGAAAGCAGCTTGCTGGTACGGCTTCTTGAGTCCTGTCGACTACACGTGCCCGAAGTGAGGCTGGAGGTCACTTCCGCGTGGGGTGATGTTCTCAACCGGTTGCGGGCCTGCGGCGAGCTCGACCTTGTGCTGGCCAAGCAAGCTCGAGGAGGTCCGGCGCTCGCGGCGCGGCCTGAACATGCGGTGTGGGTTGCCTCGCCGGGCTTCGACCCTTCCGTGGACATAGTTCCCTTGGCGGTGTTCCCGCACGGTTGCCTTTATCGTTCTCAAGCCATCGAAACGCTGACCGCGAGCGGACGGGCCTGGCAAATCGCCTTTACCGGCCAGGGGCTTGCGGCGGTACAAGCAGCAATCGTCGCCGGTCTCGGCGCGGCAATTCTGGCGGAAAATACCATCGCGCCCGGTATGCGGCGCCTCGGCCCTTCCGAGAGGTTTCCGATACTCCCTCGTCTGGAACTGGCCTTGATAGCGTTGCAGGAGCTTTCGCCACCGGTAGAGGCCATCGCCAGCCACTTATGTTCCGTGGTTTTCCCGACGGGCCTTCAACCTGAGGAGTGATCTCGCCATGCCGCGGCATGAGCTGACGCCGATGAGCCCATCGGATATCAGGCTCGGGGTCACCGCAAACCGGCGCTCGCGGCAATCAAAAATCGCGAATGTTCAAATCGCGAACGTTCAAGGGCGCTAAACTAGAAGTGTTTCGCCGACGCATGCGAGACCTTCTATCATCGGCCCGGGTGATCACGGGTGCCAGACAACGCTTCGACAGGAGGGGCAAACCGGTGCGGTTGAGATCTTTTCCGCTGGGCGCGGCCATCTTCTGTCTTGTCGCGATCCTCGCCGCTTTGACGGCGTCGGTCAGCTCGTTCGCGGCCCTGCGTCCGTCGACCGTTCCCGACTGGCTGCAGCGCCATGTCGGCGACGGCGAGGGCCAGATCTCCCAGGTCGTGCTGGAAAGGGCGCGCGCGCTCTACCAGAAGAAAATCAGCGATGGCTCGGTCAGCAACCCCTGCTACTTCGCCATGGATGCCACGCGTCCCGGCGATCTCGGCAACAGCGTGCTCGGCCAGCGTTATTACATCATCTGCGAGGCCAAGCAGCTTTTCCGCGCGGTCTCATCGGGTCATGGCGGCGGCCGCAATCTGAAAGGCGTTGCCGATTTCTCCAATGGCAGGCGCTGCGCGAAGAATTTCGGCAATGCGATGGATTCCGAGCTCACCGCCGGCGGCGCCTATATGACCGCCGAGACCAAGACGTCCTTCAAGGGTTACTACCGTGTCGGCGCGCAGAACGCGGTGTTCATGCGCAGCTTCATCCAGTTCGACGGCGAAGGCGAAGCGGCGAACGCAAGGCAGCGCGTGATCGGCGGGCATCCGGCTGCCTTGCTCAGGGGCATGTGCATGCGCAAGGACCCGAACAGCTCATACGCCGACCATGACGGCCTCGTCCCGTTCGGCAAGCTGGTCAACTATGCCGGCGGTCGCAGCAATGGCTGCACCAGCTGGTCGCCCGCCGATGCCGAGCAGATCATCCCGCTGGTGAAGAACAACCCGACGACGCTCTACATCTATCCGGAATCGCGCGACATCGCCGCCGTCGCGCGCGCCAAGTCCGGCGGCCAGGCGCTCTCAGACGCGGGAACCTATTGGAACGCCTCCTGCCTGAAGGAGATCGGCGCGCCCAAATTCTGGCCGAAGAAGACGCTGGAGCCGATCATCGCGCAGTACAAGAAGGACCATCCGGCGCCGCCGCCGCAGCCGGTTCCGATGTGCAAGGATTAGCGAAGCAGCGCCCTACTGCAGCAGCCCCTTGATGATGGCGCTCGCCTTGGCGAAGTCCATCTGGCCTGCATATTTCTGCTTCAGCGCGCCGATCACCTTGCCCATGTCCTTCTGGCTGGCGGCGCCCGTGGCCGCGATCGCCTCGCGCGCGGCGGCCATGATCGCCGCGTCGTCGAGCTGTGTCGGCAGGAATTCGCGGATGATCTCCATCTCGCCGCGTTCCTGCGCCGCCAGTTCCGGCCGCTTGCCGTCCTCGAAGGCCTTGGCCGATTCCTCGCGCTGCTTCACCATCTTGGCGAGGATCTGCAGGATCTCCTCCTCGCTCGCCGGCGGCTTGCCGGCGCCGCGATTGGCGATGTCGCGGTCGTGGATGGCGGCTTGGATCAGCCGCAGCGTCGGCAGGCGGTGCTTGTCCTGCGCCTTCATCGCGCTCTTCATGGATTCGGCGATTTTCTCGCGCATCGTGCTTCTCCTTCGAATGCGGCGGACAATAGCTTCGCCGAACGGCCAACGCAAATCCGGCCAAGCCGCTGATATTGCTGGACGAAAGCAAATCGGCTGCGGTTCGGGGGCGGCGCATTGACCGCTCTCGCGGCTTCCCCTATGTACTCGGTCCTGCATAAGACAATGGAGTCATGTCGCCCAAAAGTGCGTAGCGGTTTTGGGAGAAACGACATGACCAACTAGAATCAACGCGTGGGAGCTGAAATGTCCAGCTCGCGCGCCTTGCCGCGCAAACGGTGCTGCCGACCGTTTTGGACGCGACAGACAGGAGTGCCGCCATGGCCACGACCACCGCCCCCTGGGCCACCGAAAAGCCGACCGCCCTTCTGGTCCTCGCCGACGGCACGGTGATCGAAGGCCGCGGTCTCGGCGCCACCGGATCGGCCGTCGCGGAAGTGTGCTTCAACACGGCGCTGACCGGCTACGAGGAGATCCTCACCGATCCGTCCTATGCCGGCCAGATCGTCACCTTCACCTTCCCGCATATCGGCAATGTCGGCACCAATGACGAGGACATCGAGGACCTGCATCCCGCGGCCCGCGCCGGCGCGGTCGGCGCGATCTTCAAGGCCAATGTCACCGACCCGTCCAACTATCGCGCCGCCGGCCATCTCGACCAGTGGCTGAAGCGGCGCGGCATCGTCGCGCTGTCCGGCATCGACACCCGCGCGCTGACCGTGCTGATCCGCGAGAAGGGCATGCCCAATGCCGTCATCGCGCATGCGCCCGATGGCGTCTTCGACATCGAGGACCTGAAGCGCCAGGCCGCGGCCTGGTCGGGCCTGATCGGCCTCGATCTCGCCAAGGACGTGACGTCGGGACAGTCTTCGGTCTGGCGCGAGACGCCCTGGGTCTGGAACGAGGGTTTTGGCGAGCAGGACGCACCATCGATGCACGTCGTGGCCATCGACTACGGGGTGAAGCGCAACATCCTGCGCCTGCTGGCCGGCCTCGGCGCCAAGGTCACCGTCGTGCCGGCCAAGACCGGTGCGGAGGAAATCCTGGCCATGCAGCCGGACGGCATCTTCCTGTCGAACGGTCCCGGCGATCCAGAAGCGACCGGCGAATATGCCGTGCCGGTGATCCAGAGCCTCTTGAAGACCGAAATCCCGGTGTTCGGCATCTGCCTCGGCCATCAAATGCTGGCGCTGGCGCTCGGCGGCAGGACCGAGAAGATGCATCAGGGCCACCACGGCGCCAACCATCCGGTCAAGGACCACACCACCGGCAAGGTCGAGATCGTGTCGATGAACCACGGTTTCGCCGTCGATGCCGACTCGCTGCCCGAAGGCGTCGAGGAAACCCATGTGTCGCTCTTCGACGGCTCCAATTGCGGCATCGCGCTGACCGGCCGGCCTGTCTTCTCGGTCCAGCACCATCCCGAAGCCTCGCCCGGCCCGCAGGATTCGCACTACCTCTTCCGCCGCTTCGTCAACCTGATCCGCGAGCGGCGCGGCGAGGAAGCGCTGGCCGAACGTTGACACGCCGTGCGTGTTAGCTATAATATCGCCAAGATAGAGGTTAGAGCGGCGATATTCCGTGAAGACTATCATCCTCTCGGCAGCCGCCGCTCGTGATCTCGACAATCTACCCGCCGACATTCGGAACCAGGTATCCGAGGGCCTGATAGGTTACGCGATAAGCGGTCGAGGAGATGTAAAGCGCTTAGCTGGTAGGAACGGCTACAGGCTGCGGATCGGCCGCTACCGAGTTATTTTCGATGAGGATCGCACCACTATCCTGGCGATCTACATAGGAAAACGCGAGACAACAACCTACAGCAGGTCATAGCAGGACAAGATGTCATGAATGCCCCGCAAATCATCAAAACCTCAACCGGCGAGGAATTGGTCGTGATCCCCAAAGCGGATTACGAGGCGTTGCTGCATGCCGCCGAGGAGGCTCTCGAAGATGCCGCGGATGTCGCCATCTACGACGAGCGCAAAGCCGACCTCAAAACCGAGAGGGCGTTGCCCGCGGACGTGACCATGGATGTCTTGCGCGGCTCCAGTCGACTAAAGGCGCTGCGCAACTGGCGAAAGCTGACCCAAGCCGAGCTGGCAGCGGCGATCGGTGTCAGCCAGGGTTTCTTGTCGGACCTCGAATCCAATCGCCGTAAGCCGTCCGAGCAGACCAGCGCAATGCTGGCGAAGGCGCTCGATATCCCCGGCGAATGGATCGAGCCTTAAAGCGCGTCGCGCTGAACCGTATTCAGGCGACGCGCTTTAAGTCTTTGTTTTGATGCATGTCGTTGTCCCAGAACCGAGCACACTTCTGGGCGACATCCATTAGTCATCCTCACGCAGCGTCCGTCACCGCCGCTTCCTGCGTGTGCAGGCGCTCGACTTCCTTCGGCGCCGGCCTGGCAACTTTCGTCACGAAGACGATCACCGCCAGCGTCAGGAAGATCGCGCCCAGCATATAAGGGCGCCGCCGAACACGACCGGCGCGGTCGGGCTCGTGAACCAGGAAAAGATCGCCGTGTAGAGCAGCGGCGTGATGATCGAGGTGATCGAGAAGATCGAGGTCATCGCGCCCTGCAATTCGCCCTGCGCCGAAGGCGGCACCTTGGCGGCGGCGAGGCTCCTCAGCGGCGGATCGGCCAGCGCCTCCAGGCAACCGGCCACGATCACCGCATAGATCATCCAGCCTTGCGTCGAAAACGCGTAGCCGAAGGCGCTGAGCGCGGTGAAGGTCAGCCCGATAGCCGCCGTCTTCCACTCGCCGAGCCTGGGAATGATCCGCGGCAGCACCGTCGCCATGATGATCGCGCCGCACAGGCCGAAGGCGCCGAGCGAGAAGCCGATCTGCTGTTGGCTCCAGCCGTAGCGGTAGCTGGAGACGAACGACCAGACCGCCGGATACATCATGTGGCCGAGCGTCATCAGGAAGAAGACCAGCCCGATCCAGCCGATGCCTTTGTAGTTGCGCATCTGGAGCAGCGTGCCGACGGGATTGGCGCGCCTCCACTCGAAGCGGCGGCGGTGCTGCTGGTCGAGCGTTTCCGGCAGGAAGAACATCGCGATCAGAAAATTCGCGAAAGCGAGCCCGGCGGCGAAAAAGAATGGCACGCGCGGCCCGAACGTGCCGAGCAGGCCGCCCAGCACCGGGCCAATGACGAAGCCGACACCGAAGGCGATGCCGAGCAGGCCAAAATTCTTCGCCCGGTTCTCGTCGTTCGAGATATCGGCGATGAAGGCGGACGTCGTCGAATAGCTGGCGCCGGAAATGCCGGCGAGCACGCGGCCTATGAACAATATCGGATAGGACCAGGCGACGGCGCAGATAAGATTGTCGATCGAGAAGGTCAGCACCGAGGCAAGCAGGATCGGCCGCCGCCCGAAGCGGTCGCTCAAGCCGCCCATGATCGGCGCGAAGAAGAACTGCATCGCCGCATAGACGAAGAACAGCCAACCGCCCTCGATCGCGGCCTCGCTGATGCTGACGCCGCTCAGTTCCTCAAGATAGGCCGGCAGCACGGGCATGATGATGCCGAAGCCGATGATGTCGAGCAGCAGCGTCGTGAAAACGAGCGCAAGGCCCCGCCTGGCGGTTTTCGGGTCGATCATGGCGACAAGCTCCTCATCCGCCTTGGGGCACGGGCGGGACGGACCTTATAGGCGAGGTTAGCGACGGGAACAATCCGCGAACGAAGGCAACCGTCTTATGCTGACATCACTTGCCAGCTGCCGCCGATCGTGGATCGTCGCCCGAAAAGAAGCGGAAGCGCCGCCTCAGATCGGACCGCTCATGGTGTTGCAGTCGGACAGCTTGCCGCTCTTGTAGCCGCGCGCCAGCCATGTCTGCCGCTGTTGCGAGGTGCCATGGTTGAAGCTTTCCGGCACGACATAGCCCTGCATCTTCTTCTGCAGCGTGTCGTCGCCGATCTGCTTGGCCGCGTTCAGCGCGCTTTCGATATCGCCCTGCTCCAATATGCCTTTTTGCGCGGTGTAGTGTGCCCACACGCCGGCGAAGCAATCGGCCTGGAGCTCGATGCGCACCGAGAGCTGGTTGGCGTCGGCCTCGCTCATGCCTTGCCGCATCTGGTTGAACTTACCCATGATGCCGGTGAGATTCTGCACGTGGTGCCCAACCTCGTGCGCCACCACATAGGCGCGCGCGAACTCGCCGGAAGCGCCGAACTGCTGGTCGAGCTGCTGGAAGAAGGTCATGTCGAGATAGACCTTATGATCGCCCGGGCAGTAGAACGGACCGGCCGCCGCCGAGGCGAAACCGCAGGCCGAACGAACCTGGCCGCTGAACAGCACCAGCTTGGGGTCCTCGTAGGTCAGGCCCTGCGCCTTGAAAATGCCCGTCCACGTGTCTTCGGTTTCCGCCAGCACCGTCGCGACGAACTGCTTCATCTCGTCATTGGCGGGCGCGCCGCCATTATCCTGCGAGCCGCTGTTGTCGGTGATCTGGCCGCCGCCACCCGGCAGCAGGCCGCCGTCGCCGCCACCCAGGATCTGCGACGGGTCGAAGCCGAAATACCATCCTGCGAGCACGACCAGGATGACCAGGAGGATGCTGCCGCCGCCACCGGTACGGCCGCCGATAGGAAGGCGGAACTGGCCACCGCCGCCCAATCCACCGCCAAGTCCGCCGCCGCTGTCGCTACGGTCATCCTCGATGTTGTCGCTCTGACGACGGCCTCTCCAAAGCATGGCAACTCCTCGCAACGCGAATGTCCTGGAGGGACTGGCCCGCGACCATCCCCTGCAGACAATTATCGCAACGGCTGGCCTAAGTCACAGAATTTTTCGCTCCCGCCAAATGTCGGATGCGCCGGGAACGTCAATCGGACAGGCAAGGCTCACCGACCATAAACCGGCTAAAAACCTCGACTTTTCTGCTTGGCGCCGGCGCTCTTGCCGTCCGAGCTTTTCGAACGTTCCTCAAAACGCGCCGCTCCCTTCTTCAGCGGATGGCCGGTCTCGGCCTCGGTCTTGCGCTCGTCCCTGGCGGCGGCCTGCCGCAATCCCCCGGCTGCCTGCTTCCCCTTGGCGGTCGGTGCTTGTTCGATGCCCATTGCTTCCTCCCTAAGCGCGACAATCGCGCGATGTGGGAAGTAATGCGGCGGAGATGCGTCGGTTCCGTTTCAAGGTGCTCGGGTGGATCGGGCTCCTACGCCTGGCGATGCGTCATTGCACGGCGGAAGGCTTCCAGCGTTTCGGCGCTGACATGGTGCTCGATGCCCTCGGCGTCGATGCGTGCCGTCTCGGCGCTGACGCCGAGAGAGCGCAGGAAGGCCTCCACCGTCTGGTGGCGAATGCGGCTTTCCTCGGCGACCTTGCGGCCGGCTTCGGTCAGGAACACGCCGCGATAGGGCTTGCGCGAGACCAGTCCGTCGGCGCACAGCCTGGTCAGCATCTTTGCCACCGTCGGCTGCGCGACGCCGAGCCTCGCCGCGATATCCACCTGCCGCGCCTCGTTGCCGTCCTCGATAAGGTCGGCGATCAGCTCGACATAGTCCTCGACCAGCGCGCTGCGGCGCGCTTGGCGCTGCTGCCGGAATCCTTCCGAATGGATTTCGGCATCGGGAAGCGGCTCTTCGCGTCGAACTAGTTTGTTCCTCAGCGCCAATACGCGCTCCTCCTTGAATCGGGATCGTATCCATAACACGAACCCCTGATGGTCCGGCGTTTATTTGCATTCCCGGGCGGGCGCAACCGGCGTTCGCGGTCGCCTGCGTCCAGACTTGCCCAAGCGCATCACGAAAGCATGATCAATGAAATATAGCCTATTGAATAATGTTGAGCCATGGCGTAGATAAGGAGCACCCTCGATACATTCCAGCGGAAATCCCTCATGTCCGACGCCGATGCAGCAACAGTAGCCCGACCCGCATGGCGATTCGACAGGCCTGACGACGAGCAGCCGAGCCTGCGCGAGGTGAACGCCTCGATCGCGGTGCCGCAGACTGGCGCCTGGTTCCGCCGCCTGTTCGCCTTCATGGGACCCGGCTACATGGTCTCGGTCGGCTATATGGATCCGGGCAACTGGGCGACCGACCTCGCCGGCGGCGCCCAGTTCGGCTACACGCTGCTTTTCATCGTCATGCTGTCGAACCTGATGGCGATCCTGCTGCAGGCGCTGTCCGCCCGCCTCGGCATCGCCACCGGGCGCGACCTCGCCCAGGCCTGCCGCGCCTACTATCCGCGCCCCGTCAATCTGGTGCTCTGGATCGCCTGTGAGCTGGCGATCATCGCCTGCGACCTCGCCGAGGTGATCGGCACGGCGATCGCGCTGCAGCTTCTGTTCGGCATTCCGCTGATCGGCGGCGCCATGCTGACCGCGCTCGACGCCTTCCTGGTGCTTCTGTTGATGAACAAGGGCTTCCGCTATCTCGAAGCCTTCGTCATCGCGCTGCTGATCATCATCTTCGGCTGCTTTGCCATCCAGATATTCGTCGCCGCGCCGCCGGCCGGCACGATCCTGCATTCGATGTTCGTGCCGTCATCCGAGATCGTCACCAACCCGGCGATGCTCTACATCGCCATCGGCATCATCGGCGCGACGGTCATGCCGCATAACCTTTATCTGCATTCCTCGATCGTGCAGACCCGCGCCTATGAGCGCACCGATGCCGGCAAGCGCGACGCCATCAAATGGGCGACGACGGATTCGACCATCGCGCTGATCCTGGCGCTGTTCGTCAACGCTTCGATCCTGATCGTCGCGGCTGTCGCCTTCCACGGCACCGGACACCAGGACGTCGCCGAGATCGGCCAGGCCTTCGAGCTCTTGTCGCCGCTGCTCGGCCTGAGCATCGCCTCGATCCTGTTCGCCGTCGCGCTGCTCGCCTCCGGCCTCAACTCGACGGTCACCGCGACGCTTGCCGGCCAGATCGTGATGGAAGGCTTCCTGCGGCTGCGCATCCCGCAATGGGCACGGCGCCTCCTGACGCGCGGCATCGCCATCGTCCCGGTGGTGGTGGTCACGGCGCTCTACGGCGAGAAGGGCACGGCAGAACTTCTGGTCTTCAGCCAGGTGGTGCTGTCGATGCAGCTGCCCTTCGCGGTCATCCCGCTGGTGCAGTTCGTGTCGGACAAGAAGAAGATGGGCAGTTTCGCCATACCGCGCGGCGTCGCGGCGCTAGCCTGGGTGGTGGCCGCAATCATCCTCGTTCTCAACTTCAAGCTGCTCTACGACACCATCGCCGGCTGACCGCGACATTCGCGCCGGCCGCGCTATCTTCTTCAAGCATGGCCGGATCGGACGACGCCCGCAAATTCTACGCCAGGCTGATGGCGGCGCAGGCGCGTTGGGCCGACCCGCGCATCGAGCAGGTGTTTGCTTCCGTGCCGCGTGAAGCCTTTCTCGGCCCGGGGCCCTGGACCGTCTTTGCCGGCGACGGCAGGATCGAAACGCCGAAGGCCGATCCAGCCTATATCTACCAGAACGTGCTTGTCGTACTCGATGCCGACAAGGGCATCAACAATGGCGAGCCGCTTCTGCACGCCATGTGGATCGGCAAGGTCGATCTGAAGCCTGGCGAGCACGTCACCCATATCGGCGCCGGCACCGGCTATTACACGGCGCTGCTGTCAAAGCTGGTCGAGCCGGGGGGCGTCGTCATGGCCTTCGAACTGGAGGCCGGTCTGGCCGCGCGCGCCAAGGCGAACCTTGCCCGGTACGGCAACATCGAGGTGGTCCAAGCCGACGCCGTCGCCAATGCGCCGCCACCGTCCGACGTCATCTATGTCAATGCCGGCGTCGCCGCTCCGCCCGCCGCGTGGCTGAAAGCGTTGAAGCCCGGCGGTCGCATGATCTTTCCGTGGCGCCCGTCCGAAACCGTCGGCCTTGCGGTCCTGATAACCCGCCTGGAAAACGGCTTTGCCTGCCGGCCCTTCATGGGCTCCTGGTTCATCCCTTGCGTCGGCGCCTCCGTTGCCGAGGCTGGCGCGAAAATACCGACCCGCGAGCGCGCCGCGCGCACCCGCTCGATCTGGCTGAGTAAAGACAAGGCGCCGGACCGCACCGCAACCGCCGTGTTCGGCGACGTCTGGTTCTCATCGCGCGCAATTCGCGCCGACAGCCCGCGACAGAAATTTTAAGGCTCTTGTCGAAAACGCGCCTTGCCGTTCGTCCTAGGTGCATGATCCCGAAAAGTGGAACCGGTTTTCGGAAAAGATCATGCTCCAACAAGAGCTGGATCGGAATGACGATTCAATGAATCGTCATTCCGATCCAGAGCAATTCCAGGAAAAGCGCGAAGCGGTTTTCCGTCCGGAATTGCGTCAAACCACTCTAGGCAGAAATCCGGCCGCGATGGCGCGGATCGTGAAAACGGAGAATAAAGATGCGCAAGATCATCGCCGCCACATTCGTAAGCCTCGACGGCGTCATGCAGGCGCCCGGCGGGCCGGAAGAAGATCCGGTCGGCGGCTTCAAGTTCGGCGGCTGGACCTTCCATTACTTCGACGAGGTGGGCGGCGCGGCAATGGAGGAACTGTTCTCCAAACCCTTCGCCCTGCTGCTCGGCCGCAGAACCTACGACATCTTCGCCGCGCATTGGCCGTATCAGAACGATCAGATCGCGGATGTCTTCAACCCTGCAGTCAAATATGTCGCCACGCACCGGCCGGATTCGCTGGCCTGGCAGAACACCCAGTCGCTCGGATCGGACATCGTTGCCAGGCTCAAGGAGCTCAAGCAGGAAGACGGACCCGACCTGCTCATCCAAGGCTCAGGCAATCTGACCCAGACCTTGCTCGCCCACGGGCTGATCGACGAAATCCGGTTGATGATCTTCCCGCTGGTGCTGGGCAAGGGCAAGCGGCTGTTCGGCGACAACGCGATGCCGGCAGCCTTCAAGCTCGTCAAATCGCAGACTTCCGCCACGGGCGTCATCATCGCGACCTATGAGCGAGCGGGCGCAATCCGCACGGGCTCGTTTGCCCAGGAGAAGCCTTCGCAAGCCGAGATCGAACGGCGCAAGAACTGGAAATAGTGCAGTCGCGGGGGGGGGGGGGGGGGGGGGGGGGGGGGGGGGGGGGGGGGGGGGGGGGGGGGGGGGGGGG
>NZ_JAIUIM010000039.1:0-47169 GCF_020165615.1 Mesorhizobium sp. BH1-1-5 | reverse complement strand
GCATTTTAGGCATCGTGCCCGGAGTGGCGCCGCGGGGCGGGGGCGGGGCCCTGTCTCTCACAACCCGGCCTGGGCTTGAGCTCGACACCGGTGAACCGGTCGCCTGTGGCTGGCATTTGCAGGGACCGAGCCGAACCTGTCGCCATGACCCGGGCAATCCGTCTGCAGTTCTGCAGCTGCAACCGCTCTCCCGTTATGCGGTTAAGGTGGTTCAATATGTCATTCAAATTACTTTATGTGTATTGAAGTTTTAGAAGGCCCTATTTTAGTTTTTATATATTATCTTGGATTGTAGAAATTATCGGGATGTATTTACAGAAAAGAAAATCGGATGTGGCAGAAGAAGGTCTCTTGGAGACTTTTTTGCAGGAGGCCGACCTTATGGAGATTTTCTTTGGGAAGCACGGCTGCCTTTAGCGCTTTCGTATAGGCATTGACGATGAATCCTGTTTCCGCAAAAGCGGGCCCGGGAAAGGCGGCTGCACCGCCGGCACTGGAATCCCATGGCTCGGTTCGGCCTTTGGCCACCGAGGATCTTGAGCATGTCGCCGCGCTCTTCCTGATGAAGTTTAGGCATCGTCGCAGCCAGCGCGATCGCGCGATCGCACGGACGGCGGACTATATGAGGGAGCTTTACCTTGGCGGTGATGAGAGCAAGGCTCTTGTCCAGATCAACCCGCAGGGCCGCCTGGGCGGCTTCATGGGCGTTCTGAAGGCTGGCTACGAACTCAATGGAAGGGCCTTGAACGCTGCCATCATCGGTCCCTTCATGACCGATTCCAGCACCGATCACGGTTGGGCCGGGCCGCAATTGCTGCGTGCCCTGCATCAAGGCGAATTCGATCTGTACCTGACCGATTCCGCCAACCGGACGTCCTTGGCCTTCGCGCGGCCGATGAAGTATCAGCTCCTGCCGGTGCATTGTCTGGAATGGACCTGTGTTTTCCGACCAGGTGCGATGGGCGCCGCTGTGCTGCGCCGCAAATGGCCCGGCCTGCCTCGCCCGGCACTCGATCTTAGCGCGAGAGCATTCGACGCTCTTGCAAGAGCAAGGTTCGAGCCGTCGCCCCAGCATTCGTCGTCCCAACGGACCCACCGGGAGCCGATCGATGCGGCCCAATTTGCGGAACAACTGCCGATCCTCATGACCGATTACTCCCTTCGGCCGAATTGGAGGGAGGGCGAGTTGCCGCGGCTGCTTGCGCTCGCGGCCGAGAAGCGGGCCGACGGGCCGCTTCATTTCGGCGGGCTCTACGACGAAACGGGCAAGATGCTGGGCTGCCATGCCTTTTACGGCCAGGCCGGCGGCATCGCGAACCTGCTGCAGATCCAGGCGTCCGGATCCCACTGGGGCGCGACGCTGGATGCTCTCATCGCGGCGGCGCGGGATATGGGTTGCGTGGGCATTACCGGGCAGACCCAAAGCAGATTCATGCCTCAACTCTTCGGCTACAAGAACGTCTTCTTCCACTATGCCGGGGGCACGATGGTGCGTTCACGCATCGCCGAGGTCACGGAAGCGGTCCGCTCCAGCGACATCTTCATCGGCGGGTTGATGGGCGATCGCTGGACCCGGCTCAGTTCCGATGATTTCGGCCGCGCCTGAAGATCTTCCGGGATATGACGCAATTCCGGCGCGGAGAGCTACTGCGAAGTCGCCCAGCCTGACCGTTTCCAGTTTCCTAGGCGAACTTATGCGGCGCGGCGCAGAAGCCGGCAATGATCTGGCAAAGGTCGGGTTCGTTGACCATCCGGACGGCTTCGTTCGGGCCGACCCATTTGCGCGTTCGCGCGCGCTTTTCTTTCCAGCGATCCGCGACACGGTCGACATGCAGCGGAAAGACCAAGACCTCGCAAGGCACTTCCTCGCCGGAGGCGAGGACCTTGGCATAGAAATAGCGGCCGGCTTCAAGATGCGAGACCTTGCCGCGCAACCCGGCTTCCTCGCCTGCTTCGCGGGCAGCCGCCTCGCACAGCGGCTCCCTGGCCTCCGGCCAGCCCTTGGGCAGCACCCAGCGCCCGGTGTCACGGCTGGTGATCAGCATGATCTCGACGCCGTTCTCGCCTTCACGCCAAGGCAAGGCGGCAACCTGCAGGCGACAAGGCGCAACGCCGAAGAGCCGCCGGACTCTTTCGGCCATCTGGTTGTGCGTCGTCGGCCTCGTCAACATGGTAAGAAGCTGCCCCCAGCCTCCAGAATCGTTTGCCACCTTAGGAATCTTACGGCGAATTGTGAGCTTTAAAAGTAAAAAACTTCACTCCGTCGGAAAACCCCACCAGAAAAAGTCAATCTCGCAAAGTAGTGGTGCTCGTTAGCTCGACTGCACGATGCAGATTCAGCGAGATTCTCTGGAAGATATGAAGGCCGTTCAGCCGGCGTGATCGTCCGCGATCGGCTTCTGGTAAGTGAAGCCCATGTCCCAGGGAAAGTAGATCCAGGTGTCCTGGCTGACCTCGGTGACGAACGTGTCGACCAGCGGGCGGCCTTTCGGCTTGGCATAAACGGTCGCGAAATGCGCCTTCGGCATCATGGCGCGGACAATGCCGGCCGTCTTGCCGGTGTCGGTCAGGTCATCGATGATCAGCACGCCGGCGCCGTCATCGGCGAGCAGCGGAGGCGAAATCTCCTTCAGCACCTGCAGCTGACCCTGGCTGGTGTAGTCATGGTAAGAGGCGACGCACACCGTCTCGATGACCCGGATGCCGAGCTCGCGCGCGATGATGGCGGCGGGCACAAGGCCGCCGCGGGTGATGCAGACGATGGCTTTCCACTGTCCCTTGTTGGCGCCGGAAAGCCGCCAGGAAAGCGCGCGGGCGTCGCGGTGGAACTGGTCCCATGAGACGGGAAAGGCTTTTTCGGGAAGGGACATGGTTCGCACTCCGCAAGGCGCGCCGTGGCGCTAAAAACACTGGAATGCAGGCGGAATTAGCCGGAAAGCGCCAGGCTTGGCAAGGGGAGGCCGGCGATGGCTGTGGACTTAAAGCGCGTCGCGCTAAAAATGAATCAGCGCGACAGGAAGGCCGCCACGTTCGTGGTGCGCAGCACCGTGCGGGTGACGCCGCCGAACAGAAGCTGGCGCAGCCAGGAATGGCTGTAGGCGCCGAGCACCAGAAGGTCGGCGCCGGATTCGACAATCCTGGCCTGAATCATGTCGTCGACCGAAGTGCCGCCGGATTTCTGCACGCAGACGCTGACATTGGCGCCGTGGCGCGACAGCGCCGCGGCGATCTCGGCGCCGGCGGCTTCCGGAGATTCATCGAGCGTCTCCGGCGGATCGATGACGAGGATGTCCGTCTTGTCGGCCTCGGCGATGAAGGGCAGGGCGTCGAACGCGGCGCGCGCCGCTTCCTTGCTGCCATTCCAGGCCAGCAGCACACGTCGGAAGGTGGTGACCAGCGGCCCGGCATGGGGCACGACCAGCACCGGCCGGCCGGCGTCGTAGACCAGCGTGTCGACATCGGCGCTCGGATCGCCGCCGGCATCGCGCTGCGCGGCGATGATCAGGTCGGCGGCGCGCACGCTCGATATGCCGGTCAGCGCGCTGTCGCCGGAAAAGCTTTCCAGGCTTCGCCATTCGAACGAGAGGCCGGATTCCTCGATCCGCTTCAGGAAATAGGCCTCCAACTTGTCGGCGCGTTCCTTGTTCATCTCGGCCGAGACCTGGAGGAACTCGGTATCGGGGAAGCCGGTGGCCGATGTGTAGGGGACGGGAAGCGCCTCGGCATGGATGCCGACGAGATGGCTCTCGAACCTGTCGGCAAGCGGAAGGGCGCAATCGAGGACGCGCTCGGCGTCCTGTTCGTTCTGCAAGATGGCGACGATTGTCTTGAAGCGCATGACCGGTCCCTCAAATTGTTGCCCTGCGCGTCCGCGCGGCAAAAGGAACGCTTCAGCGCGTTGACTGGTTCCAGCCGAACTGCCGGTCAGCCTGCCTTGGCGAAGCCCGCCACCATCGCCTCGACGTCCTTGCGGGCGGCCTCGAGCGCTTCCTCGCTGCGGGCACGCACGACGAGCTCGGTCCAGAACTTGCCGTCGCCATATTTGGGATACGAGCCGATGATGGTGTCGGGATGCGCTTTCTGGATCTCGGCCAGCGGCCCGCCGATCAGGCCCTCGCCGAAGGGACAGTGTACCGTGGCCGACAGCATCTTCGTGCCGGCCTTGAGCGTCGGCACGACATTGTCGAGCATCGCCTGGAAGATCGACGGCACGCCGGCCATGACATGGACGTTGCCGATGCGGAAGCCCGGCGCGATGGAGACGGGATTGTCGATGTGGTCGGCGCCGCGCGGCATGCGCGCCATGCGCTTGCGCGCTTCGGTGAATTCGATACCGCGACCGGCATAGCTTGCCTCGAGCAGCGCGTAGGCCTTGGCGTCGTATTCGCACGGCACGCCAAAGGCCTTGGCGATGGAGTCGGCGGTGATATCGTCATGGGTGGGGCCGATGCCTCCGGTGGTGAAGACGTAGGTATAGCGGGCGCGCACGGCATTCACCGCGGCAACGATCTCGTCTTCCTCGTCGGCGACGATGCGTACTTCCTTCAGGTCGATGCCGATCGCGGTCATGATGTCGGCGAGGTGGCCGATATTCTTGTCCTTGGTGCGGCCGGAGAGGATCTCGTCGCCGATGACTAGCATGGCGGCGGTGACGATTTCAGGCATGACGGGCTCCGGCGCAAAAGGTCGCCTGAGATAACGCGGCCGGCGGCCGGCCGCAATGCGAAAGCCGGATATCCGCTTGTGGCGGCGGCCGTTGCGAATATGGTGCGGTCGGTCGCCTTGGGGTGAAAACATGCTGATATGGGTTGTCCTGTGGCTGCTTGCCGGCTTGCTCGTTGCGGCGGCGCTTGCCGTGCTCGCCTTGATGCTTGCGACCTGGCGGATCGCGGCGAATGCCGAAAGACTGGTGCCGGCTTGCGGGAAATTCGTCGAGATCGACGGCAACCGCGTCCACTATGTGGAAGAGGGCGATGGCAGGCCGATCGTCTTCGTGCACGGGCTCGGCGCTCAACTCCACCATTTCCGCCACACGCTGTTCGGACGCTTCGGTCCTGGGTACCGGCTGATCGCGCTCGACCGGCCGGGCTCCGGCTATTCGGTTCGGGCAAGCGGCGCGACCGGCAGGCTGCCGGAACAGGCGGACATCGTGCGGCGCTTCATCGAGGAATTGCGCCTGGAGCGGCCTTTGGTCGTCGGCCACTCGCTCGGCGGGGCCATCGCGCTTGCGCTGGCGACCAGGCATCCGGCGGTGATTTCCGGCATTGCGCTGCTCTCGCCGCTGACGCATCTGGAGGCGAGTGGGCGTCAAGGGTTTGATCTGCTCTATGTCCCATCCAGGCTGCTGCGCCGTGTTCTGGCCTATACGGTGGCGATACCGCTCAGCCTTCGCTACGCGCAACCGACGCTGCGGTTCATTTTCGCACCGCAAGCGGTTCCCGTGGACTACATGATCAGCGGGGGCGGATGGCTCGGCCTGCGTCCGTCCCACTATTTCGCCACGTCCACCGATGTCGTGGCCGTGGAGCGGGATCTTGGCGAAATCGAACGGCGCTACCGCGACATAGCGATGCCGGCAGGCATTCTGTTCGGCACCGGCGACCAGGTGATCGGCGAGGCGGTGCATGGCGAACCGATGCTGGACAGGATCGAAGGCCTCGATTTCGAACGGGTCGAGGGTCTCGGCCATATGCCGCAATTTGCGGAGCCTGAACGGGTCGTCGCCTTCATAAAACGGATTGCCCCGCGCGCCTTCGCCGACCCTCATTGACCACAACTGACCTTCGCGGGGTCTTGCGGCTCTTCACGCGGCGTCACGCAAAAGTGTCGGACATTCTGTCCCACCTGGAATTTCCAGTGGAACCTTCGTACTCGACCCAGGGTTTCGTTTGTATCGCTGTGGGGCTTCGGCCCCACGTATTTTGCGATCAAGAGAATGGAGAAATCCGATGCTTACAAGACTTATTGCAGCTTCGGCGCTGGTGCTGGCCATGGGTGGCGCGGCCATGGCGCAGTCGTCAGACGACTGGTGGTGGTGGCACCGCGACCATCGTCCCGCAGCGAGCGAGCAGGTAGACCCCTATACCACAGGCAGCATCAACGGTGGCTCCGGGCTGACTACCTATGGCAGCACAGGCGCCATCGGGCCGTGCGCCGACACGACCCCGGGTCCGGATGCCAACTCGCAACAGAACGTCAACGACCATTACTGCGGCAAGTAGGGTCGCATAGCCGCCGGCGGCCGGTATGAAGCCTTGGGCTTCGCCGGTCGCGGGGGCGCCTGCGCCTTATCAATCAGATACTTCGGTCTGCGGGCGATCGCGGCCATCGGCCAGTTCGTCGTGCCACTTTCCTTCGGAATCCTCATACTGGATGCCGTCGGTGGTCCCGGCTACCTGCTGCTCGGCCGAGGCGATCTCGGCGGCGCGCAGCGCCTCCTGGTGCGTATGGAACGTTTCGGAAAACGTCGAGCCGACCTTGTAGGCCCAGCCGCCATCATGCTCGACGATCTTGTAAGTCAGCTTCGCCATGAAATCCTCCGGTTAAGAAGCCTGCTAGTGCGTTTCACCGTTTCACGGAAACGGTGAAACGCCCCGTCTCCTTGTTATACGCAATTCCGGACGGAAAACCGCTCACACTTTTCCTGGAATTGCTCAATGCAGCTTTGCGTCGGGCAGCCTGTCTTCGGGAACCAGCACTTCCGATTCCCGGGCCGCCTCGACAAGGGCGCGACGCGCGTCCGCTGTCGAACGATAACCTTCCAGCGCCTTGAGGCAAGTGTCGAGAGCATTACGATGGCGCTCGCCGCGATTGAGCGGCCAAACGGTCATCAGGCACTCGGCGGCCTCGCGGGTGCTTCGGATCTGGCGATATTTGCCGACATGGCCGAGTTCGACCACCACCGGCGTTTCAAAGGGCTTGTTGTCCATCATGGCGGCAAACGAAAAGCGGCCAAATTGGTTGCAGTTGTGGCGAGGATCCTGCGCCCAAACGTCTCAGGACCCCGCTGATTTCCGGTTTGTTTCGACGCAATTCCGGACGCAAGGCTACGGCGAGGTCGCCGAGCCTGACCGTTCACACTTTTCCTGGAATTTGCTCTAGCCGGCGGCCTTCATCCAATGCCGCATCGTCGTCACCGAACGCGCCAGCTGCGGCGCCGGATGGATTTCCTCACCGAAGGTCGCCGCCGCGCGCCAGCCCCAGCGCGGGTCGGCGAGGAATGCGCGCGCCAGCGCCACCATGTCGGCACGACCGTCGGCGACGATCGCCTCGGCCTGGCTCGGGTCGTCGATCAGCCCCACGGCGCGCGTCGGGATGCCGGCGCCCTTGCGCACGGCTTCCGCCAGATGCACCTGGTAGCCGGGGCCGGGCGGCACCTGCTGCAGGGGCGAATTGCCGCCGCTCGAGCAGCAGATATAGGCAACGCCCTCGGTCTTCAGCGCCTTGGCCACCTCGATCGCGTCCTCGACGTCGAAACCGCCGTCGACCCATTCCTTCACCGAAAGGCGCGCGCCCAGCATCATGGACGGGGCGGTCTTCCGCACCGCCCTTGCGATCTCGACCGCGAAGCGCATGCGGTTTTCCAGCGACCCGCCCCAGCGGTCCGTCCGCTGGTTGGAAAGCGGCGAAAGGAACTGGAAGATCAGATAGCCATGCGCGGCGTGCAGTTCGGCAAAGTCGAAGCCGGCGCGTACGGCGCGCACGGCCGACTGCGCAAAACGCGCGATGAGCTCCAGAATCTCGCCGTCCTCCAACGCGTGCGGCACATTCCAGCCCGTGTCATAGGCGACAGCCGAGGCCGAAACCGTCTGCCAGGGATCTTCGCCGGGCTGCAGCGGGCCGCCGCCTTCCCAAGGTTTCCTGTTGGAGGCCTTGCGGCCGGCATGAGCCAGTTGGACGCCGAACTTCGTGCCGGGCGCGGCAACGCGCCTGGCGGCGTCGAGCGTGCGCTTGGCGGCCGCCTCGTTGTCGTCGGAATAAAGCCCGAGGCAGCCATGCGAGATGCGCCCGCGCCGCTCGACATCGGTCATCTCGACGGTAACCATGCCTGCGCCCGACATCGCCAGGTTCATCCAGTGATAGAGATGCCAGTCGCTGGCCGAGCCGTCCTCGGCCGAATACTGGCACATAGGCGCAACCGCGATGCGATTGGGGATGGTGAGGCCGCCGAGGGTGATCGGGTGGAAAAGCGATGACGTCATGAAACGGGCTCCTGGAAAGATACCGCTATCTAGGCAGTCGCGGCGCGTCGCGCCAGACACGAGCCGGTGAAACTCCCGCTGGACCAGTCGGTTTCCAGGATTGCGCAGGGGCGTGTTCATCGCTACCCCTTTCCGCCAATACGGAGGTCGTCATGGAAGATCGCATTCGCATTCGTTCCGAGGAGGTGCTCTCGGACGACTGGGCGGTGCTGAAGAAGACGGTGCTCGACTATCGCCGCCGCGACGGGCGATGGGAGACGCAGACCCGCCAGACCTACGATCGCGGCGACGGCGCGGTGATCCTGCCCTTCGATCCGCAGCGCTCGACCGTGCTCCTGGTGCGTCAATTCCGCTTCCCGGCCTACGCCGTGGGCCACCGCGAGCCGCTGATCGAGGCCTGCGCCGGGCTGCTCGACGAAAACGACCCCGAAACCGCCATTCGCAAGGAAGCGGAAGAGGAGCTGGGCTACCGCCTCAAGGATGTCGAGCGGCTGTTCGCGCCGTTCATGAGTCCCGGCAGCGTGACCGAACGGCTCTGGTTCTTCATCGCGCGCTATTCGCCGGCCGACCGCATTTCCGACGGCGGCGGCGCGCCGGAGGAGGGCGAGGACATCGAGGTTCTGGAAATGCCGCTGGACGAGGCGCTGGCCGGCATTGCCGACGGCCGCATCGTCGATGCCAAGACGATCATCCTGATCCAGCACCTGAAGCTCAATCCGATCAAGGTTTGAGACAACGAGGGCGCGGCTGCCCCGCCGGACAACAAAAGTGGTTGTCTTTCCCCTGTGCGTCTGGTGCAATTCCTGGCGATGGGTGGTACGGGGCTTGAGAATCGAACCGGCAACGGGGCGAGGGCGGTTTTAGCCGCCTTCAACCTATGGTTGCTTGTTCGGCACAATCGCATGGCCCGGTATTTCTACCGGCTGCACGGGCGCCTGCCGAATTTGTCGGCCCCTGTCTACTACACGGAGAAGGTGCACTGGCGAAAGATCTTCGATGACGATCCGCGTTTCGCCGTTCTCCTGGACAAGCTGAAATCGAAGGCCTTCGTGTCCGGGCGCGTGCCCTGGCTGACCTTTCCGCCCGTGCTCTGGCAGGGCGCCGACGCGGCCCGGATACCGTTCGATGAACTCACCGCCCCTTACATCGTCAAGTGCAACCACGGCAGCGGCATGAATGCCGTCGTCGCCGACCCGAAGATCGTCGATCGGGCCGGCGTGGTCGCGCAGATGGCGAAATATCTTGGCCGACGCCACGGAACGAACCTCGGCGAGCGGTCGTACTGGCATATCGAGCCCAGGGTCTTTGTCGAACCGCTGATCGGCGCCGCTGAAGCCTATATGCCGACCGATTACAAGTTCTGCGTGGCGGGCGGACGCGTCGTCTATGTCCTGGCCATAGCGGGACGCGCCACGGTCTTGCGGCGCGGCTTTTACGATCGCGATTGGCAACGCCTCGCGATCGCCGAATCCGCGGACGATGCGAGCCTGGATATCCCTCGACCAGTGAGCTTTTCGCGCATGGTCGAGGCGGTCGAGGTGCTGGGCGCCGATTTCGACCTGCTGCGCATCGATCTCTACGAAGAAAACGGCGCGCCCGTCTTCGGGGAATTCACCATCTATCCGCGCAGCGGCCTGTTCCGCTTCGATCCACCTTCATTCGATCTGGCCGTCAGCGAGAAATGGGACCTTGCCCGGTCAGCCTATCTGCGCGACCCGCCAAGCTGGTTTGCCCGATGCTACAAGGCGGTGCTGATGGCGGCGGGCCATATCAAAGCTTGAATGGTCTCGTGTTGGTGCGACTTAGCGGTGAAAATTTCAGCCGGCGATGGTCCTCCCTGGCCAAAGCTGCAGGGGACACAAAGTACGGCCGATCCGAAACATCGCTTGACGGCTTATATCAGGCATCTGAAAAGGGCACGCCTGCGGACGTGGCGGAATTGGTAGACGCAAGGGACTTAAAATATCCCTTGCGTCTACAGCAATGTTTTCAATGGTTTACCTCGGCACCCCGCCTTACCTCTGCACATTCCTGAGTTGCGACGGTTTTCAACCCCTGATTTTGCCGCGCCATCTTATTGAAATCGCGTCGCTATATTTCCTCCATTGAAGCGATCTTCCCACTGCCGATACCGATGCCCACGAAAGGAGAAAATGTGGGAAATCTTGTGGGAACGCCCTCAGTCAGTGCTGCTGCTCTTCGGCCGCTTCGTTTTCGATGGCCACGCGCTTAACCACCTCGGGGGACACATGCATGATGGTAATATCGAAAGCCCGATAGGCCTCATCTGGCGTAATGCCGCGTTCGATTTCCGCCTTCGTCATGCCGTCCTTCAGTTGCTCGTTGCGCAGTTTGGCCAGGATTGATCCAAGCCCATGGTGATGGCCGAAACTCGGCGCGATATATTCGCCTGAGGGCGTCCAGCCGCCGAAGTGCATCGCAAGATGCACATCGTGGAGTTCCTCCGGATCAGACGCGCTAATCCTGACTAACTCTTTGATGAGGTCCTCAATTGCAGCTTTGGTCATGTATGCGGTTACGCCCATGACATCCAATCGCAGCGCCAAGCTGTGCGGCCCGGCCGACATCTTTTTCGCTGGTTTTTTCGTTGGTCGCCTAGCCATGCTTAATTGCCTCCGTGCCGTGATACGTTCTATCCTATGGGAAGCATGGTGCGGGCGGCGGGACTTGAACCCGCATGGCCGAGGCCTCCGGATTTTAAGTCCGGTGTGTATACCAATTTCACCACGCCCGCAGTGCCCGCACATGTACGCGTGGTGTGAGATTTTGCAAAGACCAAGGGAGCATGCTGGCACACTTGATTGTGTGGGAAATATCGTGGGGATTTCCCACGCATGTGGGAGAAACCGGGCTTCACCATCAGCTCGAAGTCCCGGTTTTCCAGACTGTGGAGCGGGAAGCACCGCAGAAAAAAGGACTTAAAATCCCTCGATCTCTGATCGTACGGGTTCGATTCCCGTCGTCCGCACCACTCTTCGAGCTTCCGGTGACATGCCGTACCGAACTCGTTAGGCGGATGTGGTGCCCGCGGCCGTCATGCGTCCTGCGATGTAGATTTAATATTAGCGATGTTTAAAATACCAGGCACTCCAAACCGATCTCATTAGCCTTTGTCTGCGAGCATAAGGCCGGCTTTGATGGTGGGAACCATGCGTGGGGCGGGCTGGATCAGGGGGTTGCGGGAGGCTGAGGCGCGGCAGCTGCGCAGCGAGATCGATCGGCTCGAACGGGGTCTGATCGAGGCGGCCAATTCGAAGGCCAAGTGGAACCTGCATGAGGTCGCGCACACGCTGCGCTGGCAAAAGGCTAAGCTTCGGCGGCTGGAGGAGTGCCTCGACGCGATGCCGGAGGGAAAGACGGCTTCGGACCGGTCCTGACCGGTCCGCGTTTTGCCCGGCTCCGGCGCGAGCAGGGCGTTTGGAAAGTGGCGCGATCGCGGAATTTCGGATTGCTGAAGGAGCGCTAAGTTTGGCCACGCGGCGGATCGATCCGCCGAGGCCGGCGTCTATCAGGCCCCTACCCATTCCCCCGCCCCCTGCGGGCGCCGGCCACCTATTATTCATCCGTCACGGTTGCCGGGAGTGTGACCGCTAGACCCTGCGCCGTTCGGCCAGACGCTTCTTCATCCGTTCCTTTGCTGCGGCGGTCCCATCGTGGAAGGTCCCGAACCATTTGTCCCACGGCACGTCGAGCGTTCCGTAATTCACTTCGAAATAGCGATGGTGGATCTGGTGGTGGAACGTGCCGAGGTCAACGCGCTTGCGCCCTCCGACCCACAATCCCTCGAAGCCGGTGTGCGTCGTGATGGCGTAAAGTCCATAGAACATCAGATGGCAGATCACATGCACCGGATGCGCGGGGGCGATGAAATGGATGAGCACGGAACCGAAATACAAGACGTGTTCGACCGGGTGCATGGAAAGGCCGGACCACGGGCCAACGTCGACGTTGCGATGGTGTAGCGCGTGCATCGGATAGAGCAGTTTCGTGTGCAGAAGACGATGTATCCAGTAGAAATAGAAGCTCTGCCAGATCGGGATCATCAGGAATATCGCGACGAACCACACCGGATTGGAGGACCAGGTGATCGTCGGCGCATAGGCATTGGCCATCGCCCACCAGAGCAGCACCTCATAGGCGGACCAGACCGTCAACCCCGAAGCCAGCGTCCAGAAAATGTTGTCGACAAGCTGATCGTCGAAGTCGAAGGCTCGGCCCTTCCGTGGGTAGGGACGTGGGTCGTATTTCTTGTCGGTGGCCTGCAATTGATAGCGGTGAAAAAACAGATGCAGCCCATGCGCCAGCAGCACAGTGATGATCAAATTGCGCAGCCAGATCACCGCAATCCACCGGCCAGGGGTAGCTGCTTCTGCCAAGGTGGGGCTTGCCCAGTAGTATGCGGCGAAAGCAAGGGCAACGAGGCCGAGATTGATCGAGACGGGCAGCCAGCTTCCGACATACCAGCGAAAGATCTCGATCAGATTGAGAGGCCAACGCCAGATCGGCGCGACTGCAATTGGCAATTTGTCCGGGACGTGGTTCCATTCCTTCCTGTCTGACATCGTGTACCTTTCCTTCCGTAGGCAACGACTGCCACGGCTATTCGGCTGCCACGATTGCCCGAGCCTATTGACAACACAAACAATGCCTTTTTCTGTATAGGCTTAATTTTCATTGCAGGTTGGCCTGTGAAAGCGCCTCACGTGACCTGGCTCAGGGCTTTTGAAGCCTCGGCGCGGCACAACAGCTTCAGCGCCGCAGCCGAGGAGCTGAATCTGACGGCGGCTGCCGTCAGCCAGCAGATCAGGCTGCTGGAGAAGCAACTCGGGGTTCGGCTTTTCGATCGATTGCCTCGCGGCGTTGCTTTGACCGATATCGGGCAGGCCTATGCGCTGCCGGTTCGAAAATCCTTTTCCGATCTGCAGCAAGCGACCGAGGGCCTGTTCGCGCGGCTGCAAAGGCGTGTCGTGCGCGTACGTGCTTCGATCTCCTGGGCCGCGCTGGTGCTAGCACCAAGGCTGGCTGAGTTTCGCGAACTGCATCCCGAGATCGACCTACGGCTTTCCACGTTTGTCTGGGCCGACCGTTTTGAAATGGACAACAGCGATGTGGACATTCGTTGGGGATATGGCGACTGGGCGGATGGAGTGGCAGAACGGCTCGTCCACGAACACGCGATCCTGGTGTGCCACCCAACGGACGCCTTGAAGCTGGGTTGCGGACAAGGCACCCCCGACTTCTCAGGTACACGCGTTCATCAGGTTATCGGTTTCGAAAGCGAATGGCAGCGCCTGTCGGAGCATTTCAATCAAGCGCTGCCGGCCCGGCTGATGACAGCCAGGTACGATTCCTCGCTGCTCGCTGTTCTGGCGATGATTTCAGGCGGTGGGGCAATGATCCTTCTGGAAAGCTTTGCCAGGCCGTTCCTGGAATCGGGTCAGCTTGTCGCGCCATTCAGCTACCGGCTGCCGATGAACGGCGCCCATTATCTGGTTCAACCCGAGGGCGGCAGCGGGAGGCTGGACGCGCAGGCCTTCTGTCGCTGGGCATCGGCGCTTTATTCGTCGTAAGCAACCACTGCCGATGCCTGTGGGTTCAGCTCGCTTTTCAGAACTTGTAGCTGAAATTCACGCCCAGCGTCTGCAGCTTCACGTCCTCGGTGAAGGTGTCCGAAGCGTCGAAATGCTCCTTGCCGAAGTCGTAGTAGCGGTATTGCGCGCCGACCACGACATTGCTGGTCAAGGCGTAGTCGACGCCGGCGCCGAGCGTCCAGCCGGTGCTGGTGCGGGTTCGGGCAAAGGCCGTGCCTGCCGCCTGCGAGGTCTCGATGCCGGCGAAAGCGACGCCGCCGATGCCATAGATCAGCACGCGATCCATGGCATAGCCGGCCTTGGCATTGATCGATCCGAACCACTTGATGTCGGTGCCGAACGCGTTTGCCGGCCCGGCGGTGCCGTCGATCGAGGCGTAGTTGAGATCGGCCTCGGCGCCGATCACGGCCTGGTCGAACTGCCAGAGCCCCGCGACATGGCCGCCGACGAAACCGCCATCGATGTCGGGCTTTAACGAAAACGGGCCGCCATCGTCGCCGGTGATCTCCGATCGGCCCCAACCATAGCCGGCCTGCATGCCGGCATAATAGCCGGTCCAGTCGAAACCGGGCGCGGTCATCGGCAGATCGCCAGCCAAATCCGCCGCCCCGGCAGACGCGGACAGCAGGGCAAGAAAACCGGCACTGGCGAGCGTCAGTCGACGCATCGGGCGCTCCGAAATGGCGGTTTCGAAAGACTCCTCGGCGCAAACTAGCCCCATTCGCCGCGAAACGGAATTGCATCTCTGCAACAGTGGTTTACGACCTGACGCTCTGGCTCCGGGCGCCGACATTTGCCAAACTGGCCCATACAGAGGACTCAAGCCAATGACGAACGCCAAGCCGACAAGCGCCGCAAAGCCAAAGCCGTGGACGGAGGTTGCGACACATCTGGTCGATGTCGCGATGGGACGAAAGCCCGCGGATCTGGTCATCCGCAACGGTCGCTGGGTGAATGTGCATTCGGGCGAGATCATCCCCGGCACCGATATCGCGATCGCCGCCGGCCGCTTCGCCTATTGCGGGCCGAACGCCGGCCATGCCATCGGGCAGGGGACCAAGGTGGTCGATGCCGGCGGGCGCTATCTGGTGCCCGGCCTGTGCGACGCCCACATGCATGTCGAGAGCGGCATGGTGACAGTGACGGAATTCTGCCGTGCGGTCATCCCGCATGGCACCACCTCGATGTTCATCGATCCCCACGAGATCGCCAATGTGCTTGGACTGCCGGGCGTGCGCCTGATGCATGACGAGGCGGTCGCGATGCCGATCAACGTGCATGTGCAGATGCCGTCCTGCGTGCCTTCGGCGCCGGGGCTGGAACATGCCGGCGCCGAATTGACGGTCGCCGACGTCGCCGAGGCCATGACCTGGGAAAACATCATCGGCCTCGGCGAGGTGATGAATTTCCCCGGCGTCGCCGCCAACAATCCGGTGATGTCGGGCGAGATCGCCGAGACGGTCAAGGCCGGCAAGACGGTCGGCGGGCATTATGCATCGCCCGATCTCGGCCTGCCTTTCCACGGCTATGTCGCGGGCGGGGCGGAAGACGACCATGAGGGCACGCGCGCCGATGACGCGATCGCGCGCGTGCGCCAGGGCATGAAGGCGATGCTCCGGCTGGGGTCAGCCTGGTACGACGTCGCGGCGCAGATCAAGGCGGTGACGGAAGGCGGCATCGACCCGCGCAACTTCATCCTGTGCACCGATGACAGCCATTCCGGCACGCTGGTGCATGAAGGCCACATGGACCGGGTGGTGCGGCACGCTATCAGCCAGGGGCTGAAGCCGGTGACGGCGATCCAGATGGCGACGCTCAACACCGCGCTGCATTTCAGGCTGGAGCGCGAGATTGGCTCCATCGCGCCTGGACGACTGGCCGATCTCCTGATCGTCTCGGACCTTGCCCGGATGACCATAGACGAGGTCTATGGCCGCGGCGTGCGGCTGGCGAAGGCCGGCAAGCTGGAGATCGACATCCCCGCCTATGACTATCCGCGATCCGCGAAGAACACGGTCAAGCTCGGCAAGAAGCTTGCGGCGAAGGATTTCGACATTTCCGCGCCGCAAGGCGCCAACGAGGTGCGGGCGCGGGTGATCGGCGTGATCGAGAACCAGGCGCCGACGCGGGCCCTGGAGGCTGACCTGCCGGTCGAGGACGGGCTGGTCGCCATGGACCGCCGCAACGACATCTGCCAGATCGCCCTGGTCGAGCGGCATCGCGGCACGGGCGGCGTCACCAACGCCTTCGTCTCCGGCTTCGGCTATGTGGAGGACTGCGCGATGGCGTCCAGCGTGGCGCATGACGCGCACCACATCATCGTCGTCGGCACCAACAAGGAGGACATGGCCTTGGCCGTCAACCGGCTGAGCGAGGTCGGCGGCGGCGTGGTGCTTTACTCCAAGGGCAAGGAACTGGCGCTGGTCGAGATGCCGATCGCCGGCCTGATGTCCGACGAACGCGCCGAGATCGTCGCGGCGAAGGCCGAGCAACTGACCGAGGCCATGCGCAAGGTCGGCTGCTCGCTCAACAACGCCTATATGCAGCACTCGCTGCTGGCGCTGGTGGTCATTCCGGAACTCAGGATTTCCGACGTCGGCCTGGTCGACGTGACGACGTTCCAGAAGGTCGATCTGTTTATCTGAGGCGCTCGTCGGCTATCCGCCGGTCGCGATGGTCAGCACCCTGAACGGCGTGGTGATGACGACCTCGGCGACCGAACCGACCGCCTTGCCGAGACCTTGGCCGATATTGTTGAGCTGTGTCGGGTCGGGCTCGTCCGAAGCAAGGCCGGCCGGCGTGCGCAGCCGGTTGCCCAGCAATTGCACCAGGATCGGGTTGTCGGCGAACTTGGCGTGGTTCAGGCCGCCGTCGCCGCCCTTGGCCTTGGTCAGGTCGACGACCGTCACGCCATAATTGGCGAGATCGGCCGCGTCGCCATAGTCGCCGACACGCGGCTTGTCGCCGGAAATGAAACTCGACAGCTTCAGCGCCCGGTCGTCGCCCGACAGCAGGATGGCGAAGGGCTTGTCGGGCTTGCCGTAGCGGATCATCTGCTTCTTGAAGACATCGACGTCGATGTCGGGCGAGGCAAGGATGACGTAGCCGAGCTTGCCGCCGAGATCGCGGTCGCCGGTGATGGCGAGCTGGCGCAGCGCCTCCATCGTCAGCCAGGTGCCCATCGAATGGGCGATGATGTCGATGCTCTTGACCTTCGTCTTGGCAAGCATCCTGAGCGTCGCCTCGAGGTCGTCGCGCGCGGCGGTCGAGCTGTCCTTGTCGTAGATATAGCCGGTCGTCTTGGCGCTCGATGCCCATGAGAACAGCACCGGCGTTCCAGGATATTTGGTGTCATGCGCGATCTGGGTCAGCCGATAGATGCCGTCGTCAAAGCCGTTGTTGAAGCCATGCACGAACACCAAAGCGCGGTCGCCGCGCATGGAAATGTCGGCGCCGACCGCCTTGGCGAATTGCTGCGCGTCGCCATAGTGGACGACGTCGGTGGCGGTGAACTGCTTGGCCGGGTTGCTATCGGCCGACCCTTTGGCGCGCTCGATTGCGCCGACCTGATGGATCTTGGGCACCGTGACGTCGACGCGGGCGTAGCTGGTGGTCAGCGAACGGTCGCCGTCGAACACCTGGCGGGGATCCTTGGTCGCCTGCTGGCGGGTGGTGGCGACGAAGATCTCGTGCGTGGCGGCAATGTCGGAGGCAGGCGCCGCGACCGCCTTGCGGTTGAGCAGATCGTGCGTGGGACCGGCGCAGCCGGCGAGGGTGAGCGCTAAGGCAAGGCCGACAACGATCTTCGCATGCACAGTCACCCGGGATCCCCCAAGGGCGGCAAACCTCTCTATTACTTCGATAAAGCCAGAGGGCTGCCGGGTCCAGTTCAAAGTCCATGCGATGCGGAAACCCGCACCGATAGGGTTACTGCGCGGCGAGTTGTCGGATGCGATCGGTCACGTCGCGATCGCTGGCAAAGCCGTCGTCCTCGCGCAGCCGCTGTCCGATCATCTGCACCATCATCGGATTGTCGGCGAATTTGGTGTGGTTGAAACTGTCCGCGCCCTTGACCTTGGAGAGGTCGACCACCGTGACGCCATAGGAGGCGAGGTCGGCGGCATCCCGATAATCGCCGACGCGCGGCCGCGAGCCGGCGATCAGGCCGGAAAGCCTGAGCGCCCGGTCGTCATCCGACAGAAGCAGGATGAAGGGCTTGTCCGGCTTGCCGTAGCGGCGCATCTGGCTCTTGAAGACGTCGACATCGATGTCGGGCGAGGCGAGCACCACGTCGCCGAGCTTGCCGCTGAGGTCGCGGTCGCCGGTGATGGCGAGCTGGCGCAGCGTTTCCATCGTCACCCAGGTTCCCATCGAATGGGCGACGATGTCGATGCGCCGGGCGCCGGTCTGCGCCAGCATCCGCAGCGTCACTTCCAACTGGTCGCGAGCGGCGGCGGCACTTTCCTTGTCATAGACATAGTCGGTGGTCTTGGCGCCGGAAGCCCAGGAGAACAGCACCGGCGTGCCCGGATAGCCGGAATCGTGGACGATCTGGGTCAGCCGGTAGACGGCATCGTCGAAGCCGGTGTTGTAGCCGTGGACGAAGACCATGACGCGGCCGCCGCGGGCGTCGATGTCGGCATTGAGAGCGCTTGCGAATTTCGGCTGCGTGTCGTAGCCGACGACTTCGGAGGCCATGAAATATTTCGTCGGGTCGTTCGATTTGCCGCGCGAGCGGCGCTCGATCTGACCGGTCTGATGAATGGGGGGAACGGTGACGTTGACGCGCGCATAGTTGAGCGTCGCCGAGCGCTCGCCGTCGAAGACCTTGTTCGGGTCGTCGGAGCGCTTGCGCGTGGTGGTGATGAAGATCGAGTGGTTGCCGGCGATCTCGGTCGCCGTCGTCGGCACGACAACGCTGCCCAGGATTTCCTGCGTCTGGTGGCCCGCGCAGCCCGCAATTAGCAGGGCAAGGGCAATGATCAGAATTGTCTTCAACCGCACGTCGACACTTTCACTGGCAATTCCACCTGGCCATAATCGGCCATCCACCTCCGCGGAAATCTCCCGGACAGCCGAAGTGCGGCTAAAGTAAGTCGTGTCCAGCCGAAATTGGCTCAACGCCGGGCGACGGCCACCGCACTGTTGCGCGAAAGCCAAAAGGGCGGCAGGAAGGTTGCCGGCGTGGGCCATGGCTATCCTGGCGCATGCGGCAGCGATCAAATGAGGGACTTGTGGTGAACAGCTTTTCCGCCCGCGTTGCCGTGGCTGCCGAGGCGATCCGCGGAATCTTTCCGGAAACGCCGCTGCAGGAGAACGACTATCTGTCGAAGAAGACAGGCGCCCGCATCCTTTTGAAGCGGGAGGACCTGACGCCGGTGCGCTCCTACAAGATCAGGGGCGCCTTCAATTTCTTCCGCAAGGCGCTCGCCGCCGGCAACAATGCCGAGCTGTTCGTCTGCGCCTCGGCAGGCAATCACGCCCAGGGCTTTGCCTTCGTCTGCCGCCATTTCGGCAAGAAGGGCGTCGTGTTCATGCCGGTGACGACGCCGCAGCAGAAGATCGACAAGACGCGGCTGTTCGGCGGCGAATTCGTCGAGATCAGGCTGGTCGGCGACTTCTTCGACGATTGCTACCGCGCCGCCTTCGAATTCACCGAGGCGGCCGGCGCGCATATGGTGCCGCCCTTCGACCACAAGGACATCATCGAGGGCCAGGCGACGGTCGCCTATGAGGTCGCGGCGCAGATGCCGGGCGGGCGGACACCCGACATCGTCATGCTGCCGGTTGGCGGCGGTGGCCTCGCTGCCGGTGTGACGCACTATTTCGCCGACCAGCATCGCGACCCGCGCTTCGTGTTCTGCGAGCCGGCGGGCGCGCCGAGCCTCGCCGAGAGCCTTGCCGGCGGCAAGCGGGTCAGGCTCGCCAAGGTCGACAATTTCGTCGATGGCGCCGCGGTGGCCGAGATCGGCCGCGAGCCGCTGCGCCATCTCAAGGACTTCACCGCCGATGCCGTCCGGCTGGTGCCGGAGAACCGGCTCTGCGCCACCATGATCGAGATGCTGAATGTCGAGGGCGTGGTGCTGGAGCCGGCCGGCGCGCTGGCGATCGACGCGCTCAAGGATTTTTCGCGCAAGGAGATCAGGGGCAAGACGATCGTCGCGGTCGTGTCCGGCGGCAATTTCGACTTCGAGCGGCTGCCGGACGTGAAGGAGAGGGCGCTGCGCTTCGAGGGGCTGAAGAAGTATTTCATCATCCGCTTCCCGCAGCGGCCGGGGGCGCTGCGCGATTTCCTCGAAATGCTCGGTCCCGACGATGACATCGCCCGCTTCGAGTATCTGAAAAAGTCGGCGCGCAATTTCGGTTCGGTGCTTATCGGCATCGAAACCAAGGACTGGCGCAATTTCGACCTGCTGAAGGCGAACTTCGACGCCGAGGGCGTGCAGTATCAGGACATCACCGACAACGAGACGCTGGCGGGGTTCATCATATGAGCGCAAAACAAGGCACGGTCTTCGTCGCGCTGTTTTCCGGCATCAATGTCGGCGGCAACCGCATCGTCAAAATGGCGGAGCTCAAAGCCTTCTTCGAAGGCCTCGGCTTTGCCGACGTCGCGACCTATGTGCAGAGCGGGAATGTCGTGTTCCGGGCGAAAAGGGGGGATTCGGCGGCACTCGCCAAGGAAGTCGAGGCGGCCTTCGAGAAGAAGTGGGCTTCAACTCTCGCATCATGGTGCGCGATGCCGGCTGGTTCGAGCGGCTGGTGAAGGACAACCCCTATCCCGAGGTCGCCGGCGAACCAACCAAGCTGCATGCCTACTCGCTGGAGCGCGAGCCGACCGCCGAGGAGGCGCAGCGGCTCGCCGACAAATGCACCGGCCCCGAGCGCTTCGAGATCAAGGGCGACGTGCTTTACCTCAATGCGCCGGATGGGCTCGGCAAATCGGTCTTCGCCAACCTCATCCCGCGCACGCTGAAAGTACCGGGAACGGCGCGCAATTGGCGCAGCGTGCTGGCGTTGCTGGAAATGGCCGGCAAGGCCGGCGGCTGATTGTTCGAGGCACTCTTCCCGAAATTGCCCCCGGCTCACGCCGCCTTTTGCCAGTCGAAGCTCAATTCCTCGCGGAAGGCGAAGCGCTTGATGTGGTCGGCGACCACGCTCTCCAGCCGCTCCAGCGAAGCTTCGTCGTCGGCGGCCAAAGCGATGTGCAGCGCCTGGTCGTCGGCGTCCATCACGGTGCGGCCGATCGAGAGCTGGATGGCGCCGTGCTGCGGGTCGAACTCGACTGGGAATTTATGCGACCAGTGCTTGCAGAGCTGCTGCAGATAGCGGCTGGCATGTTCGGTGGCGACATCGGCGCGGCTGGTCGGCATGAAATTCTCCTGGCGGATGAAGAAACGCCAGCCTGAACGAGGCTGGCGCCAATTCCCGATAGATAGGCACGGCCTGGCGAAACGCCAGAGCGGTTGACCGCCGGCTTTACCAGACGCCGGTGTTCGCCATCGAGGCCCACGGTTCGGCCTTCGCCTTGGCGGGACCCTTCTGCAGCAGCTCGATCGAGATGCCGTCCGGCGAGCGGATGAAGGCCATGTTGCCGTCGCGCGGCGGACGATTGATGGTCACGCCATTGTCCATCAGCTTCTGGCAGGTGGCGTAGATGTCGTCGACCTCGTAGGCGAGGTGGCCGAAATTGCGGCCGCCCTTATAGTCTTCAGGGTCCCAATTGTAGGTCAGCTCGACCAGCGGGGCCTTTTCGTCGATGCCGCTCTGCTCATCTTCGGATGCGGCGAGGAAGACCAGCGTGTAGCGGCCCTGCTCGTTTTCGTAGCGGCGCACCTCCTTCAGGCCGAGCTTGTTGCAGTAGAAATCGAGCGACTGGTCGATATCGGCAACGCGGACCATTGTGTGCAGATAGCGCATGGCGGCTTCCTCAAACTGTTGGGGTTGCGGGGCACCATAGGGGCCACCCGGTGAAAGGGCAATCGTCCGACAATAGCGGCGCGGAGCCGATTTCGGGCCTACCTGCTTTGTCTTGCGCAAGCGCCGGCAAACGACATTTCAGCCTTTCCGGTGCTGAACGGTGAAAAAAGGCACGTCAGCCCTTGCACACCCTGGAAGTCGCAGTGTTAATCTCTTGGCAAGAATCAGTTGCGGTTCAGTTGCAAAAAGGGGGCATTCTTATGGGGGAAAAAGCCTCTTTCACGAGGCGGGACGGAAGCCTTGACGACGCCTTGCAGCGAGACAATGGCGGCGATCCCGCCGAGTTTGTCGAAATCGCCGGCGCTATCAAATGGTTCGACGTGGCCAAGGGCTACGGCTTCATTCTTCCGGACGACGGCGTCTCGGGCGATATCCTCCTCCATGTGACGTGTCTTCGAAGGGACGGCTTCCAGACGGCGCTCGAAGGCGCGCGGGTCGTCTGCCTGGTCAAACAGGGCGACCGCGGCTTGCAGGCTTTCCGTGTTCTTTCCATGGACGCCTCGACGGCTGTCCATCCGGCAGAGCAGGAACAGCGCACCCACGTTACCGTCAACCCGGAGAGCGGCCTCGAGCGGGCCCTGGTCAAGTGGTTCAACCGCACCAAGGGTTTCGGCTTCCTGACGCGGGGCGAGGGAACGGAAGACATCTTCGTCCACATGGAGACGCTGCGGCGCTACGGCATAACCGAGCTTCGGCCCGGGCAGGTCGTGCTGGTCCGCTTCGGACGCGGCGACAAAGGCCTTATGGCCGCCGAAATCCACCCCGATATGGGTACCTTGTCGGTCTCGCACTGAGGGGCTGTCGACGCAGTCGAAAAGTCCCTTTGCCGTGGCACGACCAACTTGTCCGAAAACCGGTTCCACTTGTCCGGATCATGGTTTAGGACGAGCGTCTGGACGAGGTACCCCATGGCTCATCGCAATTGGCTGACTGCGGGCGCGCTCTGCGCCGTGATCGTTTTCGCCGCCTGTTTTATCGCCGCGAAGCCGAGTTCGGCGGATGCGATGCTGCTGCCCATCGACCGGACGCCGCTTGTGGTGTCGACCGGTTCGGGCGAGCGCTCCTTCTCCATCGAGATCGCCGACACCTCCGCCGAACGTGAGGCGGGACTGATGTTTCGCCGGACGATGGGCGACGATCACGGCATGTTGTTCGTCTTCGAAAGAACGGACGAGGTGGATTTCTGGATGAAGAACACGCCGATGGCGCTCGACCTCATCTTCGTCGGCCAGGACGGCAGGATCAAAGCCATCAGGCGCGGCGAGCCCGAATCGGAAGCGATCATCTCGCCTGGGCAGCCGGTGCGCTTCGTGCTTGAGCTGAAGGCGGGCACCGCAGCCAAGGACGGCATCAAGGAAGGCGATCTTTTGCGTCATCCGTCTATCGGCTCCAGTTCCAACTGAGAAGCAGCTCCGCCGATGGATTTCTTTTCGCATGACGGTTTCGAACTCGCTTATCTCGATCGCCAGCCGGCATCGGGGCAGGGCGATCCCGTGCTGATGATCCACGGCTTTGCCTCCAGCCACTATGTCAACTGGGTATCGCCGGGCTGGTTCAAGACGCTGAACGACGCCGGCTACCGGGCGATCGCCTTCGACCATCGCGGCCACGGCTCGTCGTCCAAGAGCTATGACGAGGCCGATTACACGCCGGAAAAAATGGCCTCTGACGCCGCCGCGCTGCTCGACCGTCTCGGCATCGAGCGCGCCCATGTCATGGGCTATTCGATGGGCGCGCGCGTCTCGGCTTTCCTGGCGCTCTCCGATCCTCAGAAGGTTGCGACGCTGGTGTTCGGCGGCCTCGGCATCGGCGTGGTCGACGGTGTCGGCGACTGGGATCCGATCGCGGCGGCCCTGCTGGCGGAGGATCCCACACAAACCACGCATCCGCGCGGCCGTTCGTTCCGCGCCTTCGCCGACCAGACGCGCAGCGACCGTCGCGCGCTTGCGGCTTGCATCGCGAAGTCGCGCGAACTGCTCAGCGAGGACGATATGGCGCGCATCGCCCAGCCGACGCTGATCGCCGTCGGCACCAAGGACGATATCGGCGGCTCGCCGGACGAGCTTGCCGCCCTGATGCCGAACGCCAGGGCGTTTCACATCGAGGGCCGCGACCACATGCTGGCCGTCGGCGACAAGAGCTTCAAGCAGCGCGTGCTCGAGTTCTACGCCGAAAACCCGCTCTGAGCGCTCGGCGCTCTTCGGCTCGCCATGGTCGATCTTCTCGTCACCTATATGGAGATGCTGACGCCGCCGCAGGCCATGCCGCTTGCTTCAGTTTTGCCCGACGCCGTCGTGGCGCGCGAAAGGCTCGATGTTCCCAGCTATCTCAATCTCTACCGCGCGGTCGGCGGCCCAGTGCAATGGGACCAGCGCCTGCGCATGCCCGAGTCGGACCTCGAAACGCTGCTCGCCAGCACCTCGACGCATATCCATGTGCTGCGCGTCGACGGTGAGGCCGCCGGCTTCTGCGAGTTCAACAATGTCGGCGAAGCGGCTGTCGAGCTCGTCCACTTCGGATTGGTCCCTGCTTTTCAAGGGAAGCGGCTGGGACCGTTCCTGCTCGACCGGGCCTTGCGCGAGGCATGGTCGCATCGGCCGCAGAGGCTTTGGCTTCACACCGATACCTATGATCATGCGGCGGCCCAGACGGTTTACGGGCGTGCGGGATTTAAGACTTACGCCCAGAGGATCGAGACCTTTCCGGATTAGGCGAATTTTACCCTAAAGCGCGTCGCGCTGGAACGGATTCAGGCGACGCTTTAAGCCTTTGTTTTGATGCATGTCGTTGTCCCAGAACCGCTGCGCACTTCTGGGCGACATGCATTAGCCGCGCGCTCTCCTGTCGGCGAGGGACCTCGCCATGACGCACAGCAGCTCGAACATCATCGTCGCGCCTGCCAGCGCCGTCATGCCGGCAACATCGAACGGAGGCGCGACCTCGACGACATCGGCGCCGGCGAAATTCAATCCGTCCAGCAATCGAACCATCTCCTGCGCCTCGCGCGTCGTGAAGCCGCCGAGCTCCGGCGTGCCGGTGCCGGGGGCCATGGACGGATCGATGCAATCGATGTCGAACGTCACATAGGTCGGGCTGTCGCCGACAAGATCGCGCGCTTCCTGCATGACGGAAGCGGCGCCGCGTCTGACGAACTCTTCCATATAGATGATGCGTATGCCTTGGGCGGTCGCCCAGTCGTGTTCGCCCGGCTCGTAGATCGAGCCTCTGATCCCGATCTGGACCACCCGCTTCGGATCGAGAAGCCCTTCCTCGATCGCGCGGCGGAAAGGCGTTCCGTGCGTGTAGGGATTGTCGCCGAAGTAGCGGTCGTTGGTGTCGGAATGCGCGTCGAAGTGGACCATGCCGACTGGCGCCCTGCGGGCCACGGCGCGCAGCACCGGCAGCGTCGTCAGATGGTCGCCGCCGGCGGCGAGCGGCAGGGCGCCGTCCGCCACGATCGCGGCGATGCCGTCCTCGATGCGCTTCAACCCGTCGAGCAGGTTGATGGGATTGACCGACACATCGCCGACATCGGCGACATTGGCGATGCTGAACGGCTCGGTCCCCGAGACGTGGTGGACGCGGCGCATCAGGCTCGACTGGTTCCTGATTTCGCGCGGACCGTGACGGGCGCCGGCCCGGTTGGTCGTGCCGCCATCCCAGGGAATGCCGACAAGGGCGATGTCCAGCCCTTTCGCGCTCGCCACGGCCGGCAGCCGCATGAAGGTGGAAAGCCCGGCAAATCGCGGGACCTGCGCGGCGTCGACGGGTTGGTGGAAGCTGTTCTGCATGCTGGCGGCCAATCCCAGAGCGGTTCAGGTTCGATAGTGATCGCAGGGCCCCGGATTTGGGCATAGGGGCAAAGCCGTGCGGGAGTGTGGGCCTATAAGGGCTGGCCTTGCAGTGCTTGCAGCGAGCGGTTCAGGTTTTCCCTCGCCCGCGCCTCGAACCTGTCGCGGAACTCTGTCGTGTAGAAAATATGCTGGCGGGCAAGGAAATTCTGCAGGACGGCCGAGCGGCCGGCGCGCCACATCGGCTCCTCCACCCAGCCATATTCCAGCCGGACCGCCTTCTCATAGGCATCGAAGGCCGCAGGTTCGGCGCCGAGGATCGCCAGATCCATGTCGAGCAAAAGGGCCGCATCGTTGAGCGCGTCCTCGTCGCGGAAAGGCGGCAACTGGTGGGTGGCGGTGGCGTTGATCAGGGCCGCGATGCGGGCGAGGCGATGAGGATCGACGCGCCCGGCGAGGCTTTTCTCGGCCAGTTCGGCGCTTTTTGCCTCATTGTCCTTGGCGCGGCTGTCATAGATGGCGTCGTGGAACCAGATCGCCGCTTCGACGGCTTGCGGATCATCGAGAAGGCGCCGGTATTCGCTTGCCAGCGCCAGCATCGCTTCGATATGCGCCAAGCTGTGATAGTGGCGATCCGCGGCCTGGTAGAGCGCCGCAAGCTCGCTTTTCAGTGCGTCGTCGATCAAGGGTTCGTTTTCCATCGTCGCTTGAATTTGCGTGAACCACGTCCATTTGACAAAGCACTAAGGAAAATTGAGTTCAACCGTGATATGATCTGGCCTATATGTGCCGCCGGAGAATGAGCAAGGCCGGAGAGCGTCGATGAACAGCGTTACGATTGCCCGCCCCAGCATGGTGCAGCCGGTCGATCCGATCTGGCGATCGATCCGCGACGAGGCCATGGAGGCGGTGAACCGCGATCCGCTGCTCGCGGCGTTCCTCTATTCGACCATCCTCAATCAGGAGAGCCTGGAAGAAGCGGTGATCCACCGGCTGGCCGAGCGCCTGGCGCATCAGGATATCGGTTCCGATCTCATCCGCCAGACCTTCAAGGCGATGCTGGACGACGATCCGGAGTGGAGCACGACGGTTCGCGTCGACATCCAGGCCTATTACGATCGCGATCCGGCCTGCGACCGCTTCATCATGCCGGTGCTCTATTTCAAGGGTTTTCACGCCATCCAGACGCATCGGCTGGCGCATTGGCTGTGGAACCAGGGCCGCAGGGACTTCGCGCTCTACCTGCAGAGCCGTTCGTCCTCGGTGTTCCAGACCGACATCAATCCAGCCGCCCGCATCGGCAAGGGCATCTTCCTCGACCATGCCACGGGGCTGGTCGTCGGCCAGACGGCCGTCATCGAGGACGATGTGTCGATCCTGCACGGGGTGACGCTGGGCGGCACCGGCAAGGCCAATGGCGACCGCCATCCGAAGATCCGCCGCGGCGTGCTGATCGGCGCCGGCGCCAAGATCCTCGGCAATATCGAGGTCGGCCATTGCTCCAAGATCGCGGCCGGCTCGGTCGTGCTGTCGCCCGTGCCGCACAACAAGACGGTCGCCGGGGTGCCCGCGCGGGTCGTGGGAGAAACCGGCTGCGACCAGCCTTCGCGGCAGATGGACCAGCTCCTGCCGTCGCAGAGCATGGACCACGTGGTCAGCTTCGACATCTGACTTTCCGCGTCGTCGGGAACCGCTGAATCGGGCCGCCGGTTTTTCGGCCGACTTGTCCTATGCAATTGTGCCGGCTTGCCTTTACATGGCCATTGTTGGCGTGTCAGAAGCGCGTTCCCACGAATAAGGCCGACATTTCGGAGAAGACTTTTGAAGCCGGACGAAATCAGAAAGCTCGACGCTTATTTCAAACGCGTCTTCCAGAACCCCAAGCTGCAGGTCAAGGCGCGTCCGCGCAAGGAAGACTCCGCCGAGGTCTATGTCGGCGACGAGTTCCTCGGCATCGTCTTCAAGGACGAGGACGACGGCGACTATAATTTCTCGATGGCCATTCTCGACATCGATCTGGCCTAAGCCAACAACAGCTGCGGCCGGTGCGCGGCAACGCCGCCCGGCCGACTGCAACCGTTAAAGCGCGTCGCGCTGAAACGGATTCAGGCGACGCGCTTTAAGTCTTTGTTTTGATGCATGTCGTTCCCCCAAAACCGCTGCGCACTTTTGGGCGACATGCATTAGGTGGGTCTCCCCGGACGGAAGGCTGCGGCGAAGCCGCCGAACCTGACCGCGAGCACTTTTCCTGGAATCGCTCTAATCCTGGCAATGCCGGGGAATGTGCACCCGCCGCCAGCTGGTCGAGCCTTCCCGCACCACTACCCGGCGCGCCACCGTCCCGTAAGAAGGCGGGATTTCCCGGATGCGGACTTGTTGCGGACGCACCAGCACTTCGTGGGCAACCGCTTCGAATTCCGCCGGCTGAACGACGCGCCGGACGCGCTCGGGCTGGATCACGACCGTTTCCGCCACGCGCGCATAGCGGGCCTTGCGCCACACCTTGCACAGCACCTTGCGGCCATGGATGACGCGCCACTCCCAGGCATAGCCGCCATCGTCGACCTTGACCGTGTGGTAGACCGTGCGTGTCACCGCCGCGACGGTCTCATAGGTGACGCGCGGCGGCGCGATCTGGTCCACGCTTTGATAGGTGCCGTAGATCGGCGCGTCGTAACCGACCACCTGTCCGCCGGGGCTCACCATCACATCCTCATAGACAGTGTCGTAAAGCGCCGGCCTGTGGATCGGCTCATAGCATTCGAGCGCGCGGCCGCCGGCTGCGGTTTCGAAGACGGTGGCAAGCATCGCGACTGCCGCCAGCGATACGGAGCTTTTGCGGATCATGACATTCCCCCGTTGAAAAAGGACGCCTTCACAACGCAGGACTGTAACCGAAGCTCCGGGGGCGGACAGCGATTTCAAGGCTTTTCGTTAAGCGGCGCGGTTAAGGAATTGCTACCTTGCCAATGGCTTAGGTTCGACAACCGGGACCGAGCCGTCTCATAGGTCCAATTCGCCTCAGCCGCCGACGCCGCAACGCTTTACTAGACTTAACCAGATGGCTAGGAGAGGCGGCCTTGCGCTAGGGTGAGCCGGCATCCTATTTAGATCGTAACCGATCCAGAACGATTCCGCGCGATTGCTGATATACCGAGGCGCCGGAATCCATCTCCAACAAGGGTAGTCCATGAATAACCCCGTTGAAACCTACATGAACCTCGTTCCGATGGTGGTCGAGCAGACCAATCGTGGCGAGCGTGCCTACGACATCTTCTCGCGCCTCTTGAAGGAACGCATCATCTTCATCACCGGTCCGGTCGAGGACGGGATGGCGACGCTGGTTTGTGCACAGCTTTTGTTCCTCGAGGCGGAAAACCCCAAGAAGGAAATCAACCTCTATATCAATTCGCCGGGTGGCGTCGTCACCTCGGGCATGGCGATCTATGACACGATGCAGTTCATCAAGCCGGCGGTGTCGACGCTCTGCATCGGCCAGGCCGCCTCGATGGGCTCGCTGCTTCTGACCGCCGGCCACAAGGACATGCGCTTCGCCACCCCGAACGCCCGGATCATGGTCCACCAGCCGTCCGGCGGCTTCCAGGGTCAGGCTTCGGACATCGAACGTCATGCGCAGGACATCATCAAGCTGAAGCGCCGCCTGAACGAGGTCTATGTCAAGCACACCGGCAAGAGCTATGACGAGATCGAGAAGACGCTCGACCGCGACCACTTCATGACCGCGGACGAGGCCAAGGACTTCGGTCTGATCGACAGGGTAATCTCAAGCCGCGAGGCCGTCGAGACCGCTACGGCTTCAGCCTGACCATCGACGGCAAATGGCAGCATAACGCGGTTTTGGCGTGTCTTGCGGCATTTCGGCCACATTTGGCTGTTCCCACAGGCGTTGGGATTGCCTACGTTAAGGCTATGTTGATTTTCGACGGCTTAGCTTTGCGTGGGGTTGCTGCGAATCATTGCCGCGTTTTCTGAATTGTGTTTCGTACGGAATGCGCTGTGTGAGCCGGAACACTGGCGGTGGCGGATTCCCGCGATAGATTGGTGAGACGTCACTCAAAGCCAGGCGGTCGCAGGGCGTCGGTGAAAGGACAGTAAAATGAGCAAGGTCAGCAACGGCGGCGGTGATTCAAAGAACACGCTTTACTGCTCGTTTTGCGGCAAGAGCCAGCACGAAGTCCGCAAGCTGATCGCCGGGCCGACGGTCTTCATCTGCGACGAATGCGTCGAGCTCTGCATGGACATCATCCGCGAGGAGAACAAGACCTCGATGGTGAAGTCGCGCGAGGGCGTGCCGACCCCGCAGGAGATCCTCAAGGTCCTCGACGACTACGTCATCGGCCAGCCTTACGCCAAGCGCGTGCTGTCGGTGGCGGTCCACAACCACTATAAGCGCCTGGCGCATGCCGGCAAAAGCAACGATGTCGAGCTGGCCAAGTCGAACATCCTGCTGATCGGCCCGACCGGCTGCGGCAAGACGCTCTTGGCGCAGACGCTCGCCCGCATCATCGACGTGCCGTTCACCATGGCCGACGCCACGACGCTGACCGAGGCCGGTTACGTCGGCGAGGACGTCGAGAACATCATCCTGAAACTGCTGCAGTCCGCCGACTACAATGTCGAGCGCGCCCAGCGCGGCATCGTCTATATCGACGAAATCGACAAGATTTCGCGCAAGTCGGACAATCCTTCGATCACCCGCGACGTGTCGGGCGAGGGCGTGCAGCAGGCGCTCCTGAAGATCATGGAAGGCACGGTCGCCTCCGTGCCGCCGCAGGGCGGCCGCAAGCATCCGCAGCAGGAGTTCCTGCAGGTCGACACCGCCAACATCCTGTTCATCTGCGGCGGCGCTTTCGCGGGCCTCGACAAGATCATCTCGGACCGCGGCCGCAAGACCTCGATCGGCTTCGGCGCGACCGTTGCCTCGCCCGAGGACCGGCGCACCGGCGACCTGTTCCGCCAGGTCGAGCCTGAGGATCTGCTGAAATTCGGCCTGATCCCTGAATTCGTCGGCCGTCTGCCGGTGCTGGCGACGCTGGAAGACCTCGACGAGCCGGCGCTGATCCAGATCCTGACCGAGCCGAAGAACGCGCTGGTCAAGCAGTATCAGCGGCTGTTCGAGATGGAGAATGTCGACCTGACCTTCCACGAGAACGCGCTGTCGGCGATCGCCAAGCGCGCCATCGAGCGCAAGACCGGCGCGCGCGGCCTGCGCTCGATCATGGAAGCGATCCTGCTCGACACCATGTTCGAGCTTCCGGCGCTGGAAGGCGTGCGCGAGGTGGTGATTTCGGAAGAAGTGGTGACCGGCAGCGCCCGGCCGCTCTACATCTATTCCGAGCAGAAGGAAAAGAAGGGCAATGTCAGCGCCTGAATGGCGTTTGACCCCACAATTTTCATGGAACGGCGCCCGCGTGGCGCCGTTTTGCTGTGAGAGGCGTGGCGCTATGCAATGGAAGGGACCGAGCAACCGTGTTAGCTCTTGATCTTTGCCCCGGCTGCATCCACCTAACACTGGAAGGCCGAGGCGCCGAATTCTGTGCTGTAAAACTCCCGTCACAAACGGTGGTAGGCGGAACGACACTCGGTCGTTAATATGAGATTCGCGGTTGGCTAAATAAGCAGCCGCGACATGAAAGGTTGGACAATGGCCAAGATATCCAAGGCTTCCGGCGACGGCGTTTTCGCAGTCCTCCCACTGCGCGATATCGTCGTGTTCCCGCATATGATCGTTCCGCTCTTCGTGGGCCGTGAAAAGTCGATCAAGGCGCTGGAAGAGGTGATGGGTCAGGAAAAGCAGATCCTGCTTGCCACCCAGATGAACGCAGCCGACGACGATCCTGAGCCCGATGCGATTTTCGACATCGGCACGCTCGCCAATGTGCTGCAGCTTTTGAAGCTGCCCGACGGCACCGTGAAGGTTCTGGTCGAGGGCGCCTCGCGCGCCAAGATCGTCTCGTTTACCGACCGCGCCGATTTCCATGAGGCCCGCGCCACCGCGTTGACCGAACCGGAAGAGGAAGAGGTCGAAATCGAGGCGCTTGCCCGCTCGGTCGTCACCGACTTCGAGAATTACGTCAAGCTGAACAAGAAGATCTCGCCCGAAGTGGTGGGTGCCGCCAGCCAGATCGACGACTATTCCAAGCTCGCCGATACGGTTGCCTCGCATCTCGCCATCAAGATTCCCGAGAAGCAGGAAATGCTCGCCACGCTTTCCGTCAAGGAGCGTCTGGAGAAGGCGATGGGCTTCATGGAAGCCGAAATCTCCGTGCTCCAGGTGGAAAAGCGCATCCGTTCGCGCGTCAAGCGCCAGATGGAGAAGACGCAGCGCGAGTACTACCTCAACGAGCAGATGAAGGCGATCCAGAAGGAGCTCGGCGAAGGCGAGGACGGCCGCGACGAGGCAGCCGAAATCGAGGCGCGCATCAAGAAGACCAAGCTTTCCAAGGAGGCCCGCGAGAAGGCGGAAGCCGAACTGAAGAAGCTGCGTTCGATGTCGCCGATGTCGGCTGAATCGACGGTCGTGCGCAACTATCTCGACTGGCTGCTGTCGATCCCGTGGGGCAAGAACTCCAAGGTCAAGCAGGACCTTGCGTTCGCCCAGAACGTGCTCGACACCGATCATTTCGGCCTCGACAAGGTCAAGGAGCGTATCGTCGAATATCTCGCCGTGCAGAGCCGCCAGAAGAAGCTGAAGGGGCCGATCCTGTGCCTCGTCGGACCGCCCGGCGTCGGCAAGACCTCGCTCGGCAAGTCGATCGCCAAGGCGACCGGCCGCGAGTTCATCCGGATGGCGCTTGGCGGCGTGCGTGACGAGGCCGAGATCCGCGGTCACAGGCGGACCTATATCGGCTCGATGCCCGGCAAGGTCATCCAGTCGATGAAGAAGGCCAAGAAGTCCAACCCGCTCTTCTTGCTCGACGAGATCGACAAGATGGGCCAGGACTTCCGCGGCGATCCGTCATCGGCCCTGCTCGAGGTGCTCGATCCGGAGCAGAACTCGACGTTCATGGACCATTACCTCGAGGTCGAATACGACCTGTCGAGCGTGATGTTCGTGACGACGGCGAACACGCTTAACATCCCTGCGCCGTTGATGGACCGCATGGAGATCATCCGCATCGCCGGCTACACCGAGGACGAGAAGATCGAAATCGCCAAGCGTCACCTGATGCCCAAGGTGATCCGCGACCACGCGCTCCAGCCGAACGAGTTCTCGGTCGGCGAGGACGCGATCCGCGGCATCATCCAGACCTACACGCGGGAAGCCGGCGTGCGCAGCCTTGAGCGCGAGCTGATGAAGCTCGGCCGCAAGGCGGTGACCGAGATCCTGCGGACGAAGAAGAAGACGGTGAAGATCACGGCGGACAACCTTGCCGATTATCTCGGTGTGCCGCGCTTCCGCTTCGGCCAGGTCGAGGCCGACGATCAGGTCGGCGTGGTCACGGGTCTTGCCTGGACCGAAGTCGGCGGCGAGCTGCTGACGGTCGAAGGCGTCATGATGCCCGGCAAGGGCCGCATGACGGTGACCGGCAATCTGCGCGACGTGATGAAGGAATCGATTTCGGCAGCGGCGTCCTATGTCCGCTCGCGCGCCATCGATTTCGGCATCGAGCCGCCGCTGTTCGACAAGCGTGACATCCACGTCCACTTGCCGGAAGGCGCGACCCCGAAGGACGGCCCGTCCGCCGGCGCTGCCATGGCCACGGCCATCGTGTCGGTGCTGACGGGTATCCCGGTCCGGGCTGATGTGGCGATGACCGGCGAGATCACGCTGCGTGGCCGTATCCTGCCGATCGGCGGCCTGAAGGAGAAGCTGCTCGCGGCACTGCGCGGCGGCATCAAGAAGGTCCTGATCCCGGAAGAGAACGTCAAGGATCTGGCGGAGATTCCGGACAATGTGAAGAACGGCATGGAGATCGTGCCGGTCTCGCGGGTCGGCGAGGTGCTCGCGCACGCGCTGACGCGGATGCCGGAGCCGATCGAGTGGGTCGAGCCGGTCAATGCGCCGGCTCCGGTCGACAGCGGCGACGACGCCGGAAAGTCACTTGCACATTAGCTTTTGCTAACGTTGCAACGCACAAAGGGAGAGCCGGGCTTCGAGCCCGGCTTTGTCATGTGAAAAAGCCACGAAAAAATGCAAAAAAGCCCGGAATTCCGCGGTTTTTGGCTTGGGTTCCGGAACGCTTCTTTCTAAAGTCCGTTTCCTGCCGGATGAGTCGTAAGTTCCGGTTTTCTCATGGAAGGGAATTTTTATGAACAAGAACGAACTGGTGTCCGCCGTCGCCGACTCCGCAAGCATTTCGAAGGCTGATGCGCAGTCCGCCGTCGATGCGGTGTTCTCCGTGATCACTGGCGAACTGAAGAAGGGCGGCGATGTCCGGCTTGTCGGCTTCGGAAATTTCACCGTGTCAAAACGCGCTGCTTCGACCGGCCGCAATCCGCAGACCGGCGCGGAAGTGAAGATTCCGGCGCGCACCGTGCCGAAGTTCTCGGCCGGCAAGGGCCTCAAGGACGCGGTCAACTAAGACCTTTTTCTTTAAGAGCAGAAAAGCCGGGCTTGCCCGGCTTTTCTTTTTTGCAGCCGATGGGCGGCTCAGGCCGTCGGCGCGTCGGCGCGCATCAGGCCTTCCTGTTTCAAATCCGCCCACAGTGCCGCCGGTATCTTGGTGTCGAGCAGCGTGCGGTTGCTTTCGACTTCGGCGGGCCGCTGGCCGCCGGGGATCACCGACATCACCGAAGGATGCTGCAGCGGGAACTGCAGAGCCGCCTCGATCAGGCGTACATTGTGGCGCTTGCAGACGGCTTCGATACGCGCCACGCGATCCAGGATCTCTTTCGGCGCCTCGCTGTAATTGTAGAAGGCGCCGGGCTTCGGTCCGGTTGCAAGCACGCCGGAATTATAGGGGCCGCCCAGCACGATACCGATGCCGCGCTTCTGGCAAAGCGGCAGGAAGGATTGCAGCGCCTCCTGCTCGAGCAGCGTGTAGCGGCCGGCCAGCAGGAACAGGTCGAAGTCGCCGCGCTCGGCAAGTGTCTGGGCGACCTGCCACTCGTTTATGCCGCCGCCGAAGGCCTTGATGACGCCCTGATCGCGCAGCGCCAGCAGGCCGTAATAGCCGGACGACATGAACTCCTCGATGCGGGCATCCGAGGCTTCCCTGCTGCCATGGGTGAAGATGTCGACGTCGTGGACGAAGAGGATGTCGATGCGATCGACACCAAGACGCTCCAGCGAGGCCTCGAAGGAGCGCATGACGCCGTCATAGCTGTAGTCGTAGACCTCGCGGCGCGACGGCGTCTCGAAGAACTTGCCGATGCCGGTGCGCTGGTCCGGCGGGGCGACGCGCATGATGCGGCCGACCTTGCTCGACAACACATAGTCGTCGCGCTTTTTGCCGCGCAGGAACGGGTTCAGGCGGGTCTCCGACAGGCCGAGGCCGTAGAGCGGGGCCGTATCATAGTAGCGGCAGCCGGTCGCCCATGCCGCTTGCAAGGTGGCATTGGCGTCCTCGTCGGAGACGGCGCGGTAGAGATTACCGAGCGGCGCGGTGCCGAAACCCAGCTCGGTGAAGGTGATGCCGCCATTGCCGATGCGGTCGAAATGCCGTGTCTTCATGTCTGACGATGTCCCGGAGTGATTTGTCTGACATGACACTATCACGCTCGTGGCCCAGCAAAAGTGCCGAGGCTCGTTGGACAGCGATTTTCGCGGTGATAGCATGAACAAAAACAAGCCTTTCGCAGGCGGTCAGCCGCCAAATCCGTAGAGCCAAGCGATACCTCGGCAGGAGGGCGGGCCGTCATGACCAAAGTCGGATCAGTCCTGTTCGCGACCGCGCTGGACGAGCTTGGCGCGGTGCTGGCGCGCACGGATGAAGCCCGGATCGACACCGCCTGCGCAATGCTTGCCGGCGCCGGCAGGATCGCCGTCCATGGCTGCGGCCGCGAGGCGCTGCAGGTGAAGGGCTTTGCCATGCGGCTCTACCATCTCGGCCTGCCGGTGTCGGTCGTCGGCGACATGACCACGCCGCCGCTCGGAGAGGGCGATGTCTTCCTGGCGAGCTCAGGGCCCGGCGAGACCAGCACGGTTCTGACCCTGATGCGGGTTGCCCGCGAGGCCGGCGCGAAAGTGCTGCTTTTGACGGCCGAACCGGCAGGCAGCGCCGCAAAGCTCGCCGATTTCATCCTGCTCATCCCGGCGCAGACGATGGCCAGCGACCAGGGCGCGGCAAGGACCTCGGTGCTGCCGATGGGCTCGCTGTTCGAAGGCGCGCTGTTCCTTCTGTTCGAAATCATGGTGCTGAAGCTTAAACGCCTGACCAATGCCACGCCGGAAGCGATGCGCGCCAGGCACACCAATATGGAGTAGGGGATGCGCTACGAGCTGATGCTGCCGCACCAGATCCGCAAGGCGATCGAGGAGAACTGGCCGGTCGTGCTGCCACTCGGCGTGCTCGAATACCACGGCGAGCACATGGCGGTCGGCATGGACACGCTGGCCGTCATCAAGACGGTGGAACTGATCGAGAAGGAGAGGGACATCGTCATCCTCCCACCTTTCTACTACGGCGCGGCAAGCTATGCGGTCGCGGCGCCGGAAGGCAGCGGCTCGGTGCAGGTCGGCGGTAAGGTGCTTTCGCCTTTCGCGGAGGAATTGTTCTATGGCCTGCTGCGCATCGGCTTTCGCAACATCCACGCCATCATCCACCACCAGACCGAGAATTTCGCGGCCGGCATGCCGACAGACCTCGCCTTCAAGACCGCCGGTCGGCAGGCGATCTTCCGCTTCCTGGAGAAGGAGCGTGGCGAGGGCTGGTGGGGTTCCAACAGCATGGCCGATTACTATGCCGGCCATGCGCAGGGCGAGAATGTCTTCAATTGGGTGCAGGTGCATCCGCTGATGCCGGCGACGATGAACGGCAAATATCCGTTCGACCATGCCGGCATCGGCGAAACCTCGCTGATGCTGGCGCTATGCCCCGAGGCGGTGGACGAGAAGCATTTCGCGGACAATACCGGCTGGTACACCAGGGGCGCTTCGGAAGCTTCGGCCGGTCTCGGCAACATCGGCGTCGCCATGATCCTCGACCATTTAAGGTCGATCTTGGTGCGATAGCGTGGCTCTTCCTTCTCCCCTTGTGGGAGCCTTGTGGGAGAAGCGGATGAGGGGTGTTCCAGGGAACGCCGACGTCTCGCTCCGCTGGAACACCCCTCATCCGTCTCGGCGCTGCGCGCCGATCCACCTTCTCCCACAAGGGGAGAAGGAGAGGCTCCCGCCTATTTCACCGAGCCGGCGGTCATGCCCATGATCAGGTAGCGCTCGAGCGCGATGCCGATGATGGCCAGCGGCGCGATCGCTGCCGTGGCAAGGGCCGCCATCGACCACCAGTTGATGCCTTGCGAGCCGGTCTGGCTCGCCACCATGACGGGGATTGTCTTGGCATCGGTCGACGTCAGAAGCGCGGCGAAGAAATACTCGTTCCAGCACAGCACCATCGCCAGGATGAAAGCGGCGACCATGCCCGGCAGCGCGATCGGCATGACGATGCGGAAGAAGGCGCCCCAGATCGACAGCCCGTCGACCAAAGCTGCCTCCTCCAATTCGACGGGAATGGAGTTGAACTGGTCGCGCATGATCCAGATGACGATCGGCAGCACCATCAGCGTGTAGAGGAGCACGAGCCCGATGCGCGTGTCGAGGAGGGCGACTTCGCGGTAGAGCACCAGGAAAGGCAGCGCCAGCACGACCGGCGGCAGGATCAGCTGCGACAGGAAGAAGAAAGAGATGTCCTCGTTCTTGAACCAGGCGAACTTGTAGCGGTAGCGAACAAGGCCATAGGCCGCGAGGCTGCCGATGATGATGGCGAGGCCCGATGCGCCGACGGAGGTGATGACCGAATTCATGAAGCGCTTGAGGAATTCGTCGCGCACGGTCGATGTCTGGAAGATCGAATCCGGCGACAGGCCGAGCGAGCGCCAGCCCTTCCAGTCCGGCTGGAAGTCGACGAAGGGAACGAGATGGCCTTGCGTGACGTCGACCGCCGATTTGAACGAGGTGGTGATCGTCCAGTAGATCGGGAACAGGCACACGAATGCCCAGAAGACAAGCGCGCCGTAGATGAAGACGCGGCTGGCGATGAAGGCCGCCGGTGAGCGGATTTCGGAAACGGTGTAGTCGGTGGTCTGGACGCTCATGACGGCCGCTCAGTTGACGTTGCGCACGAAACGACTGGCGAATTTCAGGAGCCAGGTCACGAACACGACGATGATGATCAGATAGGCCATGGCCAGCATGGTGCCGTAGCCGACATTCGAGCGGTCACGGTATTCGCGGTAGATGAAGCTCGACACGGAATCGGTGGCGCCGCCGGGTCCGCCGGAGGTCAAGGTGATGATGATGTCGGCAAGCTTCAGCTTGAAGATGATGCGCAGGATCACGGCCGTCACCGACACCGGCAGCATCAGCGGAAAGGTGACCTGCCAGAATGTCTGCCATGCGGTCGCGCCGTCGACGCGGGCGGCTTCCAGCACCTCGCGCGACATCGCCTGCAGGCCGGCAAGCAGCATGATCATCATGAACGGGATGAAGGTCCAGGCGTCGAGCATCATGATCGAGATGCGGGCTGTGATCGGGTCGGAGAAGAAGGCGGGATTGTCCCAGCCGAGATGGCGCGCCAGCGTCGCCGCCGGTCCGAACCGGTACTCCATAAGCGATTTGCCGACCATCCAGGACACGGCGACCGGCGACAGCATCAGCGGCAAAAGGAAGACGACACGGAAGAATTTGCGGGCCCGGATCTGGGCGTTGAGCAGCAGCGCCAGGCCGAAGGCGATGACATATTCGACCAGCACCGCAAGCACATAGAGCACCATGTTGAACAGCGCGTTGCGGTAATAGGGATCAGCCAGCATCTGCCAGAAATTGTCGAGGCCGTTGAACCTGCGTCCGGCAAACGAGCTGAGGTTCCAGTCGGTCAGCGCGATATAGAAGCCGAACAGGGTCGGGAAGATCACCATGGCGATGGTGAAGAGCAGCGCCGGCAAAAGGAACAGCGCGCGCTGGCCGTCCTCTCCACGCGTCAAGACCTGCCAGGCGCCGAGCGCTGCGCCCCACACGATGTAAGCGTAGATCACCGGTCGCCAGGTGTCGAAACCGACCGTGGACATCTCGGTCTTGTAGAGAACCTGCACGACGATGATCGCCAGCAGGCCAAGCGTCGCGAGAGCCAGCAGGCCCCAGCCGAGGCGCTTGCGGCCCGCCGGGATCAGGTCGGCCGGATCTGCCGGCCACGCATTCGCGGTCGAAGTCTGCTCAGCCACGCCTTGCCTCTTTGCGCTTCAAACCGGCCGGACCGGTAAAGATGCGGCCCGGTGACGATGTGCCACCGGGCCGCGACGTCTCATAAGCCAGCCTACATGCCGAGCGAGGCTTTGTAGAGCTTGATCTGGTTTTCGCGGCCGATCTGGTCGGTCAGCTTTTCCCAGGCCGCGGCGATGGCGTCGGCGCCTTCCTGTGCCTTCATCTTGCCGGCGAAGGTGTTGGCAAGGATGTCCTCGGCGGCGGAGTAGTACTGGAAGATGCCGGGGATGCGCGGCTCGATCGCCGCGTTCGGATGGTTGTAGCTGTCGCCTTCCGACTTGAGATAGGAGGTGATGAAGGCCTCGTCATAGCCTGCCGCCACCCATTCCGGAATGTTGAAATGGGAGTTGCGGTAGGGTTGGAAGCCCGACGGATACATCGCCGTCCAGATCGACAGGTCCTTGCCGCCGAGATGGGCGGCGGCGGACCATGCGGCCTTCTTCTTCTTCTCGTCCTTGTCGACGCGCGCCATGACATAGACGCCCCAGCCGAGATAGGCGCAGTTCGGCGCATAGTTGGGCCCGCTGGCGAGCTTGTCCCACTTGCCGGTCTTGGAATTGTAGACGTCGTCGGAGCCCGGCAGGATCGAGAAGCCGGTGACGTCGCCGATGACCGAAGAGTCGTTGGTCTTCACGTTCGAACCGACGTCGCCCCACCAGGGGATCATCGAGCCGGTGCCGGCCAGGAACTGCTGGAAGGCGGTCGTGTTCGGATCGGCATTGATCTGGTCTGCGGGCTCGGAGGGCAGGGCGTCGATCACGTCCTGGATGGCGCGCACCCAGGCCGGATTGTTGACGCGCGGCTTCATCGTGTCGGCATCGAACAGCCAGGCCTTGTCGTCCGGATGCTTGGCATAGGCGGTGGCGCGGCTGCCGAGGAAGTAGAAGCCGAAACCGCCCCAGGGCTTGGGCGCGTCGAGATAGCCATAGACGTCCTGGCCCTTGAATTTCTTGCCCTTGAGGAACTTGGTGACGGCCTGCACTTCCTGCCAGGTCTTCGGCACGCCCCATTCCGTCGTTGCGCCGCTATCCTTCCACTGCTTGGCGAGGTCGGCATCGGAGAACACGTCGGTGCGGTAGTTGAAGTTGTGCGTGTCGCCGTCGATGGTGACGCGATACTGCTTGCCGTCCCAGGTGCCGACCGGCGGCTTCAGGTAGTTGACGAGATCGTCGAAGTCGATCTGCTTCTTGACCCAGTCGGGCATCTCGGAGGTGAGGCCCTTGCCGCAGACATCGCCTTCGAAGGGCGCGCCCATCTCGATGATGTCGAAGTCGACGGTGCCGGTGGCGATCGACTGCTGCAGGCGGGCGTTGTAGTCGGCCTGGGCGAGGTCGATCCAGCTGATCTTGGCGCCCGTATAGGCCTCCCATGGCTTCAGGAAGCCACGGAACAGCACGTTGTGCAGGTTTTGGTTGTTGAGGCCCATGAAGGTGAGCTCGACACCGGCGAACTCGCCTTCCTTGACATTGGCTTTGGTCGCTTCGAGGCAGAGCTCGCCGACCTTCTGGAAGTCCGCATCGGTCGGCTGGCCCTTGCCGACGCCCGGGATCTGCAGGATTTTCTTGCGCAAATCATCGTCGGCGGCGGCGGGCCTTGTCAACGCGCCGAGCCCGGCGCCTGATGCGGCGGCGATCGCGGCCATGCTGGCCGCGCCTTTCAGCAGATCGCGGCGGCTGGCGCCGGCGCGCATCAGTTTTTCATACAGGTCGACTCTCATCTACAGGTTCCTCCCAGAACAACAGCGATTGAATTGAAGTGCCAATCTCTCGGACGTCGAAACGTCTCTCGGTTCTCCTCGATCATACGGGGACGTGGGACCCCACCCTGCGTCGCCGGAGCTCCGATCTCAGGGTAACAGGCCTGCTCTCGGATTGGCACTCGCCACTATTCGCGTAATCGATTACCTTGTCAACAAGATTGGCTTTTTATCTATAAGATACCGACTTGCCGTTGCCGTTGGCAATGGCTAGCTTCACCGCAAACGATAAAGGGGAGACGATGGCTCAAGTCGCGATCAGCAGTGTGGCCAAGGCGTTCGGAACCGTCAAGGTCCTGCATGAGGTCAGCGTCGATATTGCCGACGGACAGTTCGTCGTGCTGGTCGGCCCGTCGGGATGCGGCAAGTCCACGCTCTTGAGGATGGTGGCCGGGCTGGAGACCGTTTCCGGCGGCACGATCTCGATCGGCGACCGCGTCGTCAACAACCTGCCGCCGGCCAAGCGCGACATCGCCATGGTGTTCCAGAACTACGCGCTCTATCCGCACAAGACGGTGGAGCAGAACATGGCCTTCGCGCTGAAGCTGCGCGGTACAGATCCGGCCGTCGTCGCCGAACGGGTCAAGCGCGCCGCCGACATCCTCGACCTCGCGCCCTATCTCAAGCGCTACCCGCGCCAGCTTTCCGGCGGCCAGCGCCAGCGCGTCGCCATGGGCCGCGCGATCGTGCGCAATCCGCAGGTGTTCCTGTTCGACGAGCCGCTTTCCAACCTCGACGCCAAGCTGCGCGTGCAGATGCGCACCGAGATCAAGGAACTGCACCAGCGGCTGAAGACGACCACCATCTACGTCACCCACGACCAGATCGAGGCCATGACCATGGCCGACAAGATCGTGGTGATGCGCGACGGCCGCATCGAGCAGGTCGGCGCGCCGCTCGAATTGTTCGACCGACCGGCGAACCTTTTCGTCGCCGGTTTCATCGGCTCGCCCTCGATGAACCTGCTCAAGGGTACTGTAAAGAATGGGGGTACCGTGAAGAAAGCTGCGAAGCCGGTCGTCGAGATCGCCGGCACGGCGTTCCCGATGCCGTCGAGCGCGGTTGCCGAGGACGGCCAGGCCGTCGTCTATGGCGTGCGGCCGGAACATCTGGAGATCCACCCGGACGGCGTCGCATCCACCGTCTCGGTGGTCGAGCCGACAGGCTCCGAGACGCTGGCCTTCGTGCGCTTCGGCGAGGGCGAGATGGTGGCGCTGTTTCGCGAGCGCCACGACTTCAAGCCGGGCGACACGCTCAAGCTCAAGCCGCGTCTCGACCAGGTCCACCTGTTCGACGCCGGGACCGGCAAGCGTCTTTAGAACTTTACGCAATTCCGGACGGAAAACCGCTCACACTTTTCCTGGAATTGCTCCAGACCGCATCAACCCTTCAAGAGGAAACCATGCTCAAAGGGATCAATCCGCTGCTCAATGCCGATGTGCTCCAGGCGCTGCGGGCGATGGGTCATGGCGACGACCTGATCATCGCCGACACCAATTTCCCGTCCGATTCCGTGGCGCGGCAAACCGTGCTCGGCAAGCTGCTGCGCATCGATGCAACGGCGGCCGAAGTGGTGAAGGCGGTGCTGTCGGTCTTGCCGCTGGATACTTTCGTCAACGATGCCGCCGCGCGCATGGAGATCGTCGGCAAGCCGAACGAAATCCCGCCGGTGCAGAAGGAGGTTCAAAACGAGATCGACGCGGCCGAGGGCAAGCCCTGGCCGATGATCTCGATCGAGCGCTACGCCTTCTACGAGCGCTCCAAGAAAGCCTATTGCGTGATCCAGACCGGCGAGCGCCGCTTCTATGGCTGCTTTGCCTTCCGCAAGGGCGTCGTGCCACCGAATGCGGAGTAAGGACATGGCCGCAGGCAAGCCCGTCGTCATCCTGGGTGTATTCGTCGCCGACACCGCCTATCGCGCCGATCGCCAGCCGCGGCTGGGCGAGACGATCCTGGGCAATTCCTTCAAGCTCGGCCCGGGCGGCAAGGGATCGAACCAGGCCGTAGCCGCCGGCAAGCTCGGCGCGGACATCACCTTCCTGACGCGCCTCGGCGTCGATGCCTTCGCCGATATGGCCAAACAGACGTGGAAGAACGCAGGCGTGAAAAGCGCCGTCATCGACACGCCCGACAGCTATACGGGCGCGGCCTATATCTTCGTCGAGGAAGGCACCGGCAACAACGCGATCATCGTCAGCCCGGGTGCGGCAATGCTGATTTCCCCGGCCGACATCGAGGCGCATGCCGGTTTGATCCGGTCCGCCGGCGTCTTCGTCACCCAGCTCGAACAGCCGATCGACGCGGCATTGAAGGCGCTTGAGATCGCGCGCGGGGCAGGGGTGACGACCATCCTCAATCCCGCGCCGGCCGCCAGCCTGCCGGACCGCATCTACACGCTTTGCGACTATGTCACGCCCAACGAAACCGAAGCCGAAGGGCTGACCGGCATCAAGGTTTCGTCGGTCGACGACGCCCGCCGCGCCGCCGATGCCCTATTGGCCAAGGGTGTCGGCTCGGTCATCGTGACGCTCGGCGAGAAGGGCGCCTTGCTCCACACCAAGACCCTTTCCGAACATGTCGGCGCGGTCAATGCCGGCCCGGTGGTCGAGACCACGGGAGCGGGCGACGCGTTCAATGGCGGCCTGGCCGCAGCCTTGGCAAAAGGCGTCGAGCCATTGGAGGCCATCCGCTTTGCCTGCGCAGTCGCCGGCATTTCGGTGACCCGCCCGGGCACCGCGCCGTCGATGCCGGCATTGCAGGAAGTGGAAACCCTCCTTGCCAGGTGAGGTTGCTTCACCGTCGCCGGCAACATCCATGGAAAAGATGCGAGCGTCTCGCAACCGCAGCGCTCCGACTGTGGATTTCACAACCAATTGCTATGAGAATGATTGGCAGATCATGCTTGCGAGGGGTTATTTGCGGGTCGTCCTCGACCGTTGCTGCCATGATTTCAACCGGCGCCGGCTGGTCATCAACAATGTCAGGGAGCGCGCTCGGGTGGAAGCGGCCGCGGCGGCGGCGGTGGCCCGCGGCGATATCGACGAATATCTGTTCGTGGATGATCATGCCGCGGCCGCCTTGGAGTTTTTCCAGGTCAGCAAAACTTCCCTTGGCCGCGGCTATCTCTATTCCATCAGCGAATTGGTTGCGCTTCACGTCAGTGATGCCAGCTACCTGCTCTATTATAAGGGCGATTCTTATCCGAAGCGCCGGTTCCGCTGGATCGACGACGCTGTGGGGCTGATGGAGGGCAGTGGCGATCTCGTCGTCGCAAATCTGTGTTGGAACGATCGGTTCGACCTGGCAAGATCCGAAAGCTTCGGCCAGCAAGGCGACTTCCTCGTTGGATATGGATTCTCAGACCAATGTTTCCTGGTAAAGATGTCCATCTTCCGCGCGCCGATCTACAACGAGGAAAATCCGGCTTCTGCACGCTATCCCGACTATGCCGGCGAATCCTTTGAAAAGCGCGTGGATGCCTATATGCGCAACCACGAATTGAAGCGCCTGACGCACCGCCGGCAAAGTTATGTTCACAAGAACGTTCCGAAGCGCGGTCTAGGTCGAATCCTGCGGCGATTGAGACCGCTCGCGTAGAGACTGCCTCGCTCGCAAGCTCCACTCCTCCAGCTTTCAAGGTCCGGAACGCAACGGGAGCCAGCGCGTTTGCTGCTTTGACCGACACGAATGAAATCGGTTCGGAACAGCGGAATGAAGAAATCCTATCAAAAGCCGAGGCTGCTCAAACACGGCACGCTCATCCGGCGGACAGCTCAGATCCTTGCCTCCGGCGTTGTGCTGGGTGAATGATTTCCCGCGTCGTGCCGGGGCGGCAGGGCCGAGCGCTGGCGCTCTAAAGAATCCTGCTGGTCAACTCCAGCATCGTCGTTGCGCCTTGCTCGCTGCCGGGCATGTGCACCACCCGCAGGACGCGAAGGTCCTGGTTCGATCCTTCGACCGGCATCGACACGCTTTCGCCTATCCGCGGCAATTCCTGGAATGCCAACTCGTCCACATCCCTGGCATCGTCGATGGAAATACGGCATCTCACCGCCATCTGATCTCTCCCGTCTTTTCGCCCGTGGGCTGAACGGGACAAGATTGGAATGGTTCCGAGAAAGACCTCACCTGGCGAACCTGCCGCGATATTCGCGCGGCGTGAGCCCCTTCAACGCCTTGAATTGACGCCCGAAATTGGCCAGCGATCGATAGCCGACCAGCTCGGCGATGTGGGCGATCGGCTTGTCTTCTTCCGCGAGGAGGGCGCAGGCCTCGCCGATGCGCAGCCGCGTCACGTACTCAATCAAGGTCAAGTGCGTGTGCCGAGTGAACATGCGGTGAAAGCCTGAAGGGCTGAGCGCGGCTAGCCGGGCGAGACGATCGATCCTGAGATCGTCCGTATAGTGCGCGTGCAGATAGTCCAGCACGCGGTCTATCCGCGATCCGCTTGCAGGGATGGTGGACGAGGGCGAGCGGGACGGCGCCGTCAGCGGCTCGGCCTCGTCATCCCCGGCGAGCGTCAGCAGGACCGAGATGAGGTCGAGCAGCCGCTCCGCGGGTGGCTTGTCGAAGATCGCTTCGATCCGCGCCCTGACGCGCCCGGTGGCGCCTTGCGAGAATTTCAGCCCGCGCGCCGATCTTTCCAGCAGGCCGGCTACCGGCCGAAGCTCCGTCAGGAGCCCGGTCAATCCACGTGCCCATTCGGGGCGGAACCAGATGACCATGACCAGGTGCGGCCTGCCGCCGTCGATCTTGCTCGAAGAAGACCAGGTGTGCGGCAGGCTCGGGCCGAGCAACACGAGATCGCCGTCGTCATAGCCACCGACGTGGTCGCCGACGAAGCGGCGCCCGCGCGAGTTCAGGGTGAGCGTCAGTTCATATTCCGGATGATGGTGCCATTCGAACGGAATGGTCGGGTCGCGCAGGACCCTTACCATCGACCATGAGGCGTCATCGGCGACGGTGACCTTCTCCAGATAGGGCTTCATGGCCTACCCCCAAGGAATTCGCCTCGAACGGCGTGAGAGACATGACGAACGCCAGAATAGTATCACTCCAGGCCTGTCAGGGACAACATGCGCGGCCATCGTTCAGTTAGCCTCGTCTTCGACAGGCAAGGCAGAGGAGGAAAACGATGGCCCATGCGAAAGACATCACCAAGGACGATCACCCGACATCCAGCCGTGCGACGGCCCAACTGTCCAAGATCGAGAAAACGCTTCCGCTGCGCGTGCTTTCAGACGCGGATTTCGCGCACTGGCAGAGGCGAGGCTTCGTGATCGTGCGCAATGCGGTGCCGCAGGCAAATGTCGAGCGCCTCAAGGCATTGCTTTGGCAATTCGAGGAAAAGGACCCAAGCGATCCGACGACGTGGGATGTGACCCAGCGGCGCGACTATGCCCTGAAGGAAATCAACAACGCCGGCATGGTCGAGATCTACAACCACCAATTCCTGTGGGACAACCGCATGGCGCGTCGCGTCTACGACGCCTTCGTCGACATATGGGACATTGAGGATCTGTGGGTCGCCATCGATCGCGCCAACCTCAACACCCCCAACAAGGGCAGGCGCGCATCTCCCGGCTTCATCCACTGGGACGCCGACACCTCGCTCGAGCCCAAGCCGATCTCGGTGCAGGGCGTCCTGTCGCTCGTCCATCAGGACGGCGGCGACATTGGCGGCTTCCAATGCGTGCCGTATCTGTTCGAGCATTTCGACGAGTGGGTAAAAACCCAACCCGCCGACCGCGACCCGCATCACCCTGATATAAGGGGGATCGAGGACAGGATCGAGAAGCTCGAACTTTTCCCGGGCGACCTGATGATCTTCAATTCGCTGCTGGCGCATGGCGTGGCGCCGAACACGTCCGACGACAAGGTGCGGATGGCGCAGTACATCTCCATGTTCCCTGCCGATGAGGGCAATCTCGTCGAGCGCGAGGCGCGTATCCGGTCCTGGCGCGAGCGCGAGGCGCCGCAGCGCGCCGGTTTCGCCGGCGATCCGCGCGGCTGGGAGAAGAAGCATGCCGAGACGGCAAAGCTGACACCGCTCGGCGAAAGGCTGCTGGGGCTGAACAGCTGGAACGGGTAACGTCGGAGGATCGCAACGGTGGGAGGGCTTCGCCGTTTTGCGTCAGCTTGTCGGCGGACTGGTGGGCGATGACGGGCTCGAACCGCCGACATCTTCGGTGTAAACGAAGCGCTCTACCAACTGAGCTAATCGCCCGCTTGAGCGCGGACCTTTAAGCAGTTAGGGCCGCATTCGCAAGGCCAAATGAACGGATGGCGCGCCCACCGCGGCGCGGATTTCCCCAGCCCTGGCGCCGCTGTCAAAAAACCTTCTCCTGTTTGCTGTTATGCTTGAATGCCGCGCTGTCGGTAGCTAATCAAGTTGTCCGGTTTGGTAGCACATCATTTGTCCGCTTCAGTTTTGCGTCGAAGCGGTTCA
>NZ_JAIUIM010000038.1:0-49505 GCF_020165615.1 Mesorhizobium sp. BH1-1-5 | reverse complement strand
GCCGATCCACCCCGGCCGAGTCCCCGCTGCTCCGCAGCGTCCCGGCGTTCGCCGGCCTTTCATCGTGCCACTGGCACGATGAATTCGCTACGCGAACCGGCTGCTCACCCCACAAGGGGAGAAGGGGAATTGCCCCCGGCACACTGCCGGTCTATTTAGGTCGGCATGAGCGACACCACCTCACGCTTGAGCGCCTGGGCCGATCTCGCCAACCCGACGCGTTTCGTCGGGCTGGCCGACAAGGTCATTCCATGGCTGGCGCTCGTTGCGGCGATCCTGCTTGGCGTCGGCCTCTATATGAGCTTCACCGCGCCGGAGGATTTCCAGCAGGGCATCACGGTGCGCATCATGTATATCCACGTGCCTTTCGCCTGGCTCGCCATGATGTGCTACACGATCATGGCGATCGCGGCGCTCGGCACGCTGGTCTGGCGCCATCCTCTGGCCGATGTGGCGCTGAAATCGGCGGCCCCGATCGGCGCCACCTTCACGGCGCTGGCGCTGATCACCGGCTCCATCTGGGGCAAGCCGATGTGGGGCACCTGGTGGGTATGGGACGCCCGGCTGACCTCGGTCTTCGTGCTATTCCTGATGTATCTCGGCATCATCGCGCTGACCCGCGCGCTGGACGATGCCGGCCGCGCCGCCTGGGCCGCCGCCATCATCACGCTGGTCGGCTTCATCAACATCCCGATCATCAAATTCTCGGTCGACTGGTGGAACACGCTGCACCAGCCGGCCTCGGTCTTCCGCCTCGGCGGCCCGACCATCGACCCATCGATGCTGTGGCCGCTGGCCGTGATGGCGCTGGGCTTCACGTTGCTGTTCTTCGCGCTGCACCTGATGGCGATGCGCACGGAGATTTTCCGGCGCCGGGTGACGGCGATGCGCCGGGTTGCGGCACGGCAGGCGGAGCGGGTTTAGCCTTCTCCCACAAGAAGGGGAGAAGGGAAATGCGCTGCTCACCCCATCCGCCCCCTTGCCGCCACCGGCAGCGTTTCCAGCACCTTGTCGCCTTCGATCAGATGCACCTGGTCGAACAAATTCGTCACCACGCAGCAATGATCGGGCACGACGCGTACGCGCTCGCCGATGCGCAGCTTGGCGCCGTCGGCAAGCGTGACGTTGCCGTGCTCTTCGCTCAAGCCCGTGACCCGCGCACCGGGCACGCCGAGCAACTCGCCGAACTCCGGCAGGCCGAGCGTATCGGAGGACAGCGCCTTGCTGCCGCTGTCGAGGATGGCGCGGGTCGCCGTCGGGTGGCTGACCACCGTGGCGAGCACCGTCAGCGCGCAGTCGTCCAGCGTGCCGACGCCTTTGGCGACCTGGTAGCGGTCGAGATAGATATAGGTACCGGGCCGGTATTCGGTGACGATGCTGTCCTCGCCGGAGCGCCACATGTCTGGCGTGCCGCCGCTGGAGACGCGTTCGCATTCGAGCCCCGCCGCCGCAAGCGCGCCGCGCGCGGTCTTCAGCCAGGCGTCCGCTTCGGCGGCGCGCCCCGCCGCCGGATAGGTCATCAATCCGCCGAAGGCGAGACCCTTGGCTTTGTCGATCACTTTCGCCAGCGCCAGCGCTTCGTCCGCGCTCTGCACGCCGCAGCGGCCCATGCCGGTGTCGCACTCGATCAACACCTGCAGCGGATGGCCGGCGTCGGTGAAGGTGGCGGCCAGCCCTTCCAGCGTCTCATAGCTGTCCGCCGTCACCGATAGCGTGACGCGCCCGTGCAGCGCCTTCAGCCGCTCCAGCTTGGCGCGGCCAAGGATGTTGTAGGGGAGAAAAATGTCGGTCAGCCCGGCATCGGCCATCACCTCGGCCTCGCCGATCTTCTGGCAGGTGATGCCGACGGCGCCGGCGGCGACCTGCTTCTTTGCCCAGTAGGGCAGCTTGTGCGTCTTGATGTGCGGCCTGAGCTTCAACCCATGCGCGTCGGCATGTGCCTGCGCCTTCTTGATGTTGGCTTCGGCGCGGGCCGCATCGATCAGGATCGCCGGCGTGTCGAGGTCGTCTATGCTTGGCATGGGATCACCGTCCAAAGCATGCCTGCCGATTCCGGCACAAGGACATGCGTTTCAAAAAACCGACTGGGTTTATGGCCCCGATCCGGGCGGATGTCACGGTCCAGAGCCGCCGGTTTGCGTCGACAGCGGACCGGCATTGGGCTATTCGGAGGGACAGATTTCAGCAGGCAGCGGCCGGAAGGAACGGAACCATGAAGCGCTCCAAGATCAACGACATCATCCGCGAAGCCGACGCCTTCATCCGCTCCTTCGGCTATATCATGCCGCCGTTCGCCTATTGGTCGCCCGAAGAGATGAAGGCGCACAAGGCCGACTCCTCCGCCGTCTTCACCTCGCGCCTCGGCTGGGACATCACCGATTACGGCCAGGAGAAGTTCGACGAGCTCGGCCTGTTCCTGTTCACCGTGCGCAACGGCCGCTACGAGGACATGAAGCTCGGCATGGGCATGCTCTATGCCGAGAAGATCATGATCTCGCGCAAGGACCAGCTCTCGCCCATGCACCGCCACAACATCAAGGCCGAGGACATCATCAACCGCGGCGGCGGCAAGCTGGTGCTGGAACTGTTCATGCACGACCGTGACGGCGGCATCGACCCGAAGGCCGAAGTCTCGGTGCCGGTCGACGGCACCATCACCAGATTGCCGGCGGGCGGGCTGCTGAAGCTCGATCCAGGCCAGAGCGTGACGCTGCTGCCCGGCGTCTGGCACGCCTTCTGGGCCGAAGGCAAGGATGTGCTGATCGGCGAGGTCTCGACGGTCAATGACGATCTCACGGACAACGTCTTCCGCGAGCCGATCGGCCGCTTCTCCAACATCGATGAGGACGTCGCGCCGCTGCATCTGCTGGTGTCGGACTATGAGAAGTGGGTGGGATAGGCGGGGACGCTTCGTTACCGCGCATACTTGTCCGCCTTGCGGTTCCCGAGCAGCAGCTTGCGTTCCAGATGCGCGCGAAGCTCGCCATAATAAGCGGTGAGAAAAGCCTTTGAATCGATCGGCTCGACTCTGGCGCCGATCTTGCGGGCGATGGTTTCCGCCACTGCCCTGAGCGCGGAATAATCGTCGCGGCGCAGCACTTCCTCGAGCTTCTGCAGCTCAGCGATGCCGTAGGCGTCGAGCTGCGCCGGGCTGAACTGGAACCGCGCCGCGACCGGATCCTTGCGCAACGAAAGATCCTCGACCAGCGCCACTTTCGGCGCTTCGACCACCCAGGTGCCGGCGAGCAGGTCGCCGATCCTCAACCGGTCGCGGTTGAACAGCGGGAACAGCGAGAACAGCAGCGCCCAGACAAGCCCGAAGATGGTCGTCAGCGTGTCGGCGACATCGGCGCTGGCGCGGGCGGCGAGGATCGACAGCGGGAGAAAGACTTCGATCTCGCGCATCAGGTTGCGCGCGATGACCTGGTCGAGCGTGAGGCCGGCGCCGCTGCGCGACGCGACCCTTATGCCAACCATGCGCTTGCCTGGCGTGGCTGCCCGCCGTCCCGCTTCGTAGGCGATGAAATAGACGTTGCGCAGGAAGAAGATGAAGATGACCCAGACGATGAAAAGCGGCTGCGCGTCCTGGAAGCCGAGGCCGGCCAGGCCGAAGATTATCACCAGCGAGACGACCACGGCCGCAGTGACGATGATCACCACGTCGAGCAGGAAGCCCGAGGCGCGGGTGCCGGCATCGGCCAGCTTGACCCTGAGGTCGACGCCTTCCGGCGTGACCAGCGGACGGATCAGCGCTGCCGGGTCCTTGACCTTCGCTGTCCTAGCGGTCGCCATGCCGCACCATCCGGAACAGGTAGAAATAACAGAGCCACAAGGCCAGCATGCCGCCGCCGATCGAATAGCGGGCGATGTCGCTGGTGATCGTCTGCCGGCCGATGCCTTCGAGCAGCCCGGCAAAAAGCAGCATCACCGTGACGCCGATCATGGCGGTCGCCGCGACGCGTCCGGCCCGGGCGGCGGCGGCCATGCGGGTCAGCTCGCCGGGAAAGGCGATGCTGGTGCCGATGCGCATGCCGGCGGCACCCGCAATCGCAATGGCGAACAGTTCCGTCGTGCCATGGATCGAAAGCCAGCCGCCGAGCTCGAAGCCCAGCCCCTTGGCTGCATAGATCTGGAAAATGGCGCCGAGCATGCAGCCATTCATCAGGATGATCAGCACGCTCGGCACGGCGAAGGCGAACCCCAGCGCGAAGGCCAGGATCGAGACCTGCGTGTTGTGCGTGAAGAGATAGGCGGCAAATCCCGACAGAAAATGATCGCCACCGCCGTAAAGCACGCTGCGCAGCGTCTCGGCCGACGAATCCGGATTGCGCCCGCCCGCCAGGCTGGGCGCGATGATGGCGTCGTACCAGCGCTTGTCGGTGGCGACCAGCCAATAGCCGGCGATCGCGCCGATCACCGTCAACCCGACCGATGTCCATACCTCGCGCCAAAGGTCGCGGATCGCCGCGGGCCAGTCATGCAGGAAGAAGTCGCCGATGCGCGTTCTCAAGCTCCGCCGCGCGCCGTAGAGATAGAAATAGCCGCGCAGGCAGAGCGCCTCGAGATAGGCGATCAGCGCGCTGTCGAGCGAGGTGGCGCGCGCCACCGACAGCGAGGACAGCGCCGAGCGGTAGAGCAGCGGCAGCGATAGCAGTTCGTCTTCCGACAGCGCGCGCGGCGCGCGCTTTTCAACGCGCGCCAGCAGTGCCTCGAACGCTTTCCAGTCGGCCTCGCGTTCCTGGCGGAAGCTTGCCAGCGACTGGCGAACCGCGTCGGTGCCGGCGGACGGCGTCATAAGAGGTTCTCCTCCTTGAGCTGGATATAGCGCTCGACCAGCGCCGGGCCGAGCCGCTGATGGTCGGCCTCGATGACATGCGCGCCGAGCAGCCTGAGCCTGCCGATCACCACCTGCCGTTGCCGCAGGAGGTCGCCGGCGGTGACGGAGCGGGCGACATCCTCGGGCGCCGCCGGCGCCATGTCGGCGAGCGTTTCAAGCTCCACATCCTTCATCAGCATGAACAGCACCAGGTGCCGCTCGGTCAGCCGGCCGACGGTGCGCAGCATCAGCTCGGCGCTGATCGGGTCGACGAAATCGGTGAAGACGATGACCAGCGAGCGCCGGTCGAGTTTGGCCGAAAGCGTGGTCAGCGCGAGAGTAAAATTGGTCTCCTCGGTCGAATAGTCGATCTCGGCGGCGCGCTTCTGGATTATGGTGAAGCTCGCCGAGCCGCGCACCGCGCCGCTGGAGACGCGCGGCCTCGCGTCGAAGGAAAACAGGCTGACGAGGTCGCCGCCCTTGAGCGCGATGAAGGCCGACAGAAGGGCGGCCGTCACCGCGCGGTCGACTTTCGGCACGCCGTCGACCGGCTCGCACATCAGGCGGCCGCTATCGATGGCCAGAACGATGTTGTTGTTCTCCTCGATGCGGAATTCCCGCGCCAGAAGCTTGCCGTGGCGGGCGCTGCGCTTCCAGTCGATCATGCGCCGGCCCATGCCGGGCTGGTAGTCCTTCAGCGCCTCGAACTCGCGGCCCTGTCCGGCGCGCTTCTGCGCATGGCCGTCGGCAAGGGCCGAGCGCTGCAGAAGCGTGATCGCCTCGTCGCGCGCGCTGTTGACGTTGGGCAGCACCGCAACCTTGCGGTCGACCGGCAATATGACCTGGTTCCACACCAGGCCGAACGGGCCTTGCCAGCGCAGCCACAGCCGGTCGAAACTGGCGATGCCGCGGCGGATCGCCTCGAATTCGAGGTCGAGTGTGCCGCCATTGGCTGGCAGCGCGCCGCCGGTGCCCGCCACCGGCTGCAGCCGCTGGTCGTGCCCGACACGCGCCTGCAGGCGCCGCAGCCTTGCGCCGAGGCCGGCTGCGATGTGCAGCGTGAAGCGTCCGCCGACGCCCACCTGCGGCGGCGCCGTCAGCGTGGCATTGAGCGAGGCGCGGCCTCTGCCCGCGGCCGCATCCACCGCCAGGAAGGCGAGAAGCACGCAGATCCACAACAGGCCGAGATACCAGACATGCGGCAAAACGAGCGCGATCAGGAAGGCGGGGATCGCCCCCGCCGCCGCTGCCCAGACCGCTCGCCCGCTCGGATAGATCAACGCGGCGCTTCCGTGTGGTCGACAAGGTCGGAGACGATCTGCTCGACCAGCCGCCCGTCGATCTGCGCCGCCGGCGAAAGCACGACCCGGTGGCGCAGCGCAGGCACGGCCAAAGCCTTGACGTCGTCCGGGATGACGTAGTTGCGGCCGTCGAGCGCCGCCCTGGCGCGCGCGGCCCTCGCCAGCATGGCGCCCGCGCGCGGGCTGGCGCCGACTTCGAGGTCGGGGCTCTCGCGCGTGCCGCGAACAAGGGCCGCGATATAGCCGACGACATCGTCGACCAGCGTGACGTCGCCGACCGTCGCGACAGCCGCTTCGAGCGTCTTGCGGTCGGTCCGCGTCTTGATGCCGTATTGCTCGATGTCGTGCGAGGCCGAGCCGCCGCCGTGATGGACGATGATGGCGCGCTCTTCCGCGGGATCCGGATAGCTCACCCGATGCTTGAACAGGAAGCGGTCGAGTTGCGCCTCGGGCAGGGGGTAGACGCCCTGATGCTCGATCGGGTTCTGCGTTGCCACCACCATGAAGTTCCGGCCGAGCGAATGCGTGGTGCCGTCGAAGGTGACGGCGTGCTCCTGCATGGCCTCGAGCAGGGCGGCTTGCGTCTTCGGCGGCGTGCGGTTGATTTCGTCGGCTAGCAGCAGATCGCAGAAGATCGGACCGCGCGTCAGCGTGAACTGCCCGGTCTGGAAATTGTAGATGTTGGAGCCGACGATATCGCCGGGCATCAGGTCGGGCGTGAACTGGATACGCCCATAGGCGACGCCTAGCGCCTGCGCGAAGCAGCGCGCCGTCATCGTCTTTGCGGTGCCCGGCGGGCCTTCCAGCAGGATATGCCCGCCGGCAAACAGCGCCGTCAGCATCAGGTCGACCGTGTCGCGCTGTCCGGTGATCGCTTTCGCGACTTCTTCCCTGATCGCGTTTGCCAGGGCCTTCACTTCATCGACGTTCACCGAGCCTCCTTGCCGTCCAGTCATGCAGCTGTTCGGCTGCCTCATGCATTGCGGCCAGATTGTTGGATTCGTTCGCAGCCGTGAAGCGCCGGGTGAAGCCCTGCGCCTCGCTCTTGTCGCGGGAATCGAGCCAGCGGTCGAGCGCTTCGCCCTGCAATCCATGCGGGGCGCCAAGCAGCGCGGCGGCGCGCTGCCGCACCAGCGCCGCGTATCGGTCGCCGAGCCCCTGCAGCCGCCCGGCGCGCCTCAACAGCATCGCCGTGGTGTCGACCAGTGCCCGCTTGCCCAAGGCGATGGCACGGCCCTCCGCCCGTGGCGGCCCGAACCGGCCGAGCCCATGCAGGAAGGCGAGCGCGGCCGCCACCAGCACCGACAGCGTCAACGCCAGGAAGGGCGGCTCGATCAGAAGCTTGGCGAGGTCATAGTTCTGGCCGATGCCGTGCAGCGTCAGGTCGAACATGACGGCGCCCTTGGCGGGCTCGATCATGGCGATCATGTCGAGAGCGGCGACCGCCATCCGCTCGTCGTTCAGCGCGAAGTTGTTGATGAAATCGGGGTCGGTGAGGATGTAGAAGGGTTCGTTGTCGAGCTCGGTCAGGATAGCCCTGCCGTCGCCCGCCGCGATCAGCGGATGGTCATCCGCCACCCATTGCAGCTCGTCCGGCGCGGTCACCATGCGGCCGGCAATATTGATCTGCGAGAGTGTGTTCTTTGCCTCGCCGAGCTTTGCCTTGGCGATGCGGCCGAGCCAGTCGTTGACGACCGCATTGGGCAGCCGCTCCACCTTTGTCTCCCAGCCTTGATGGTCCAGCAAGGGAAACGTCCGCCATTTCGGCAGGACGAAAAGCGTGTCCTTGCCCGAGCGCAGCTTGATGAGGCGATCGAGCGCGGCCGGATCGCTGTCGGGCGCGATGGTGACGACGAGCAGGAAAGTCGATGCCAGCGGGGACGCAAGGTCCTTCTCGCCACGCTCCATCGGCGGCGCCTGTCCGTTGGTCAGCTTCAGCCATTCCACAAGCCCGGCATAGCCGGTGCCGCCTTTCGAAAGCGGCGTGGCGCCGCCTTCGGGCGCTCGGAAATCCGGGGCATAGGTGGACAGCAGGAAAAACCCGGCTGCCGCCAGCAGACTGGCGAAAATGCCCCAGAACAGGGTTTTGCGGCTGAACGGGGCCTCGTCTGCCTCGGCTGGTTGCTCGCTCATGCCCAGGCATCCTGGAAAGCGAAACGCTCATAGGCGCCGCGCGCCTGCCGCCAGCCTTCGGCACCGACGGGTCGGCGGGCAAACAAGGCTGCCTCGACGATCCGGGCGATCTCGCTGAAGGCGGTGCGGGGCCGGGTGGGGATCGAGCCCGCGGCCGCGATATCGCGAGCGGTGAGCGATGGGCGCAGGAAGTCCGGCAGCCGCGTGGCGATGTCGGCGACGCTGCGGCGCAACAGAAGATGCACCGCCTCGTCATATTCGCCGCGCGCGGCAAGCGCATCGGCCTCTGAGAGCAGGACCTGGGCCGCACCGGCATCCGGGCGCCATTCCTCCTTCGCCTCTGCCTCATCGCGCTTGCGCCACAAGGGCAGCCGCCAGGCGACACCCTTCGCTTCAAGGAGGATCAGGAAGAGGATGATCGCGACGCCGATGAAAACCGCGCCCCAGAACATATAGACCATGTAAGGGACGAACTTGGCCAGGAATTCCAGCAGCGGTCTCAACCACTCCGGTGGTTCGGTGCGCACATAGGTCGGCAGCCCGAACTGGATCGAATCGTCGGCCAGCAGCTGCTTGTGCAACTGCGCCAGCCGTCCGGCCTCTTCCGTCCCTGCGGCTGTCACCCGCTCGTTCCCCCTGCAACCTGCGGTTCGGGGCCGACACTGGCAATCCGCCATGACAATTGCAAGCGCACTGGACGTAACCCCTCAATCTTGGCAAATTTACTTTGAAGTCACCGATTGGCTGCGGCGGTGACTCGGGGGAAATTATCATGACCACTGCGACAATGGGACGACCCGGCAGGTTCGAGATCGGCAGGGTGTTCAGCAACACCTTCGGCGTGATTGGCCGAAACATCGGACTTTGCGTGGGGTTGGCGGCTTTATTTGCGGGCCTGCCGGCATTGCTCGTCAGGCTGTGGACCCAGCCGCAGATCGACGCCATGATGCACCGCGACCCCGCCGCCATGGCCGACCCAGGCGCCATGTTTCGCAATTCCTATATCACCATCATCGCCGGGCTGATCTCGTTCGTATGCGCGCTGCTGCTCCAGTCGGCGCTCGTGCGGGCGACCATCGAGGACCTCAACGGCAAGCGGCCGTCCTTCGGCGACTGTATCCAGATTGCGATCCGCTTTCTGCTGCCGACGCTGGCCATCGGCCTTCTTGTCGGCCTCGGCGCGGGCATCGGCCTTGTCCTGTTGATCGTGCCCGGCATCATCCTCTGGCTCGGCTGGTCGATGTCGGTGCCGGTCCTCATCCAGGAGCGGCGGGGCGTGTTCGGCTCGATGTCGCGCAGCCGGGCCCTGATCAAGGGCAGCCGCTGGGCGCTTTTCGGTCTGTTCCTCATTCTCATCATCATCGCGATGATCATCCAGTGGGGGATATTGCTGGTTCTCGTGCTGTTCGGCGGCATCATCGCCGAGATCGGAGCCGCGCTGGTGCAGACCGTCGTGTCGATGGTGCTGTCGATCGCCACGGCGGTGAGCTATGTCGAACTACGCCAGGCGAAGGAAGGTGCAAGCATCGACGAACTGGCGGAGATCTTCTCGTAGACCGTAAGGATCGACTTCAAAGCACGGGCAGTCCTGGCGCAGCCGGAGGATTCCGGCTGGGCAGGGTGGTCAGCGATACGCCTTCTTTCATTGGCCGCAATCTTGCCCTCACGCTGGCGGTCGCCGCATTCTTTTTCGGTTTGCCGTCGGTTTTAAGCAGCCTGTTGACCTTCGCTTATCGGGAGAGGGCGGCGTATCTGGTCGGCGGCGGCGACGCCGAACCCCTGTCCGTTGCGGTCTATGTGGGCTTCTTGCTATTTGCCGGGCTCCTGGGCGCGCTGCCGGGCTTCCTGGGCCATGCGGTGCTATCGGGAGCCGTCATGGACGGCGGCAATGGCCGACGCCCGTCGATCGGCAGCAATGTAGGAGCGGCCTTCCGCCGGGCCGCCAGCGTGCTCGGCATAGGCTTCACGATCTACCTGGTGTGGTTCTTCGCGCAGCAGGCGATGATCGGCGCCGAATTGCTCTTTCCATCTTTCGGCGGCGGAGTGGCGTTCGTGCTGCTGATCGTGCCGAGTATCGTGTGGGCGTTGAGTGCCGTGGCGGCTATCCCCGTGGCGATGCGCGAAGGACTTGGAGCGATGGCTTCGATGGCGCGCAGCCGTGCCCTAACCAAAGGATACCGCTGGCCGATATTCGGCCTGTTCCTGATAGTCCTGGCGCTGATGTTCTTGATGCGGGTGGCCATGGCTTTTGGAGTTAGATTTGCCGCTAACGCTGTTCCTTCGGCCTCTGTCTTGATCATCGGCACAATTCCAAGCTTCATTGACTCGGCGATTGTTTGGACAGTGGCGTCAATCGCCATGACGACCGCCTACGTCGAGCTTCGGCGAGTCAAGGAAGGCACCGGCGTCGACGAACTGGCGGAGATATTCTCGTAAGGAACGCCGCGCCGCTGCGCTCGATCGAGGGCGCTGACCCCCTGCCTCAGTGGCAACAGCAGTGGTCCGGCTCCACGCTCGTCCGGCATAAGCACGACGAGGTGATCGCCACATCAGCCTTGGCCACCGCCGCAGTTAACTTCGCCCGCAACTCCGGCAGCTCTTCTCTCTCATCGCGTCGCTTCAGGCATTCGACCAGCCCATGCAGCGCCCAGACATTGTCCGGATGCTGGGTGCAGCGCTGCACGGCGCCGCTCAAGCCCAGATCGTCGCGATAGACCTGTTCGGCCTCGTCCGCGTGGCCCCGGTCGAGCAGAAGCGCGGCCAGCGCGTGGCGCGGCGGGTGCATCCAGGCCCATGGCTCGGTGTAGGAGAGATTGTCATCGAGCTCGACCGCGCGACGCAGATGCTCGTAGGCCTCATCATGCCGGCCTTGGTGGTAGGCGATCTCGCCATCGAGCAGCGCCGCGCCCACGGCGAGCGAGGCTTTTGTCGGGTTGCTGAGGAATCGGCGTTCGGGCGGAATGCTTTCGATTTGCCGGCTAAACAAATCGCGTTCGCGCTCAGCGGAGCCGAAGTCGCGCAGCGTCGCATGCGCCACGCCCTTGGCGTAATGCTGCAACGCAGTGGTCACCACATAAAGGTCGGGCTCGCTATTCATCGGCTCGTCGATGATCTCGCGCCAGCGCCCGAAGCGCACCTGCACATGCGATTTCATGGCGTAGTAACCCTCGACCGTCTGCGTCAGCTTGGGCCGTTCGGGGATGCTGACGACATCGCGTGTCACCAGGCTGCGCACCTTGTCCGCCGCCCACAGCGCCGGACGATACTGGCCGAGCAACATGCAGGTGAACATCATCAGGTGCAGGTCGTGGCAGCAGCCGAGCAGGTAATAGGTCGGCTCGCCGGCATAGGCGAGGTAGAGGTCGTTGGCGCGCACCGCCTTCTCGCTGGCGAACTTTGCCTTCTCATACTCGCCGCAGAGCACGTAGATGTGCCCCGGCATGTGGTTCATATGGCCGGCATCCGGGCACATCGTGCCCAGCCGCTCCGCCGAGCGCATGCCGCGCTCGGGCTGCGTCGACATTTCGAGCAGATGGATGTGGAGATGCAGTGCCGCCGGGTGCGGTTCGATGCCTGCCTCGTCCGAGAGCCGGATCGAGCGCTCGCAGATATCCAGCGCCTCGAGCACATCGGAATTCGGCGCCGGCGCACCGTTCCGGAGGTTCCACAGGCGCCGCACCGTGCGCATCATCAGCGCCTCGACGGTCAGCGCCATCACATCATGGTCGTCGGGGAAATCGCGATAAACCTGGCGCATCGCGGCGGCATAGGCGTCGTCCCATTTCTCGAATTCCGCGGCGCTCACGCCATGCGGCTGCTGGAAGCGGGCGGCCAGCGCCTCGATCAGCCGCTGCTCGACAGGGCTCGCGCTCGCCGCATTGGCTTGCGCCAGCCGCACATGCTCGAAGCAGCGCCTGGCGACATGGTCGGCCTCGGCCTTGCCATGTTCCTTCCAGGTCAAATTGTAGAAAGGCCCGGCGGCATAGGCGATGCCCCAATGCACGAAGGCGCAAGCTGGATCGCTCCCCAGCGCCTTCTCGAAGCACTTTATCCCTTCCTCGTGGTTGAAGCCGTAGCACCAGTTCAGCCCGATATCGAACCAGCGCTGCGTCTCGGCCGAGGCTGTCGAGATGGGGCGGCGATAGGTGCCGAGGTCGAAGTGATCCATGCCTTGCTATTTCTCGCATTCCGCGCCGGCGAGCCGGCCGGCGCAATCTGAGCTGAAAGGCAATCGCTTGGCAAACGGCAAACGGCCGGCACGGCCTTGAACACCGCGCCGGCCGTCCGGTCCCGGGAGGATCAGGATTCCAGCCAGACTTTCTCGAAATGCTGCTCGAGCGCCTGATGCTGTTCGCAGCCCTGCACGCCCTTGCGATAGGTGCGGTAGACCGAGCGCCAGTAGGGCTGGATGATGACGCCGGAGTCGCGCAAATTGGTCTCGATCTTGGTCATGATCTCCTTGCGCTTGGCGGCGTCCGGCGTGGCAAGCGCCTTGTCGAGAAGCTCGTCGAACTCCTTGTTCGAATAGGCGCTTTCGTTCCAGGCGCCACCCGATTTGTAGGCCAGCGCCAGCACCTGCACGCCGAGCGGGCGGCCGAGCCACTCGGTGCAGGAATAGGGGAACTTGCTCCAGTCGTTCCAGAAGGTCGCGGCCGGCAGCACGGTGCGCTTGATCTTGAAGCCCGCCTCGCGGATCTGCGCCGCGATCGCGTCGGCGGTGTTCTTTTGCCATTCGATGTCGACCGAGATCAGCTCGTATTCGTGATCGGCCTTGCCGGCTTCCGAAATCAGCTTCTTCGCCTGATCGTCGTCGCGCTTGGCTGGGCCGATATCGGCGAATTCCGGATGCATTGGGCCGACATGGTGGTTGTCGGCGGGTTTTCCGCGCCCGTCGAGGCCGAGCTTCAGCACGGCCGCATTGTCGACGGCGAGCTGGGCCGCGCGGCGCACCTTGACGTCGTTATAGGGCGCGTTGGAGACATTGAAGCGCGCGACGATGGTCGAGCCGGTCGCGATCTCCGAGTTCTGCAAGCCCATCTGCTCGGTCTGCGACACCGCATCCGAGGTGGTCTCATGGTCGGTGTCGATCTCGCCGGATTCGAAGGCCGACAGCATGGCGTTGGGATCGGAGCCGTAATCGACCCATTTGATGCCGTCGAGATAGAACTCGCCCTTCCACCACGGCTTATCCTTGCGCTTCACCTCCGCACCCGTCTCGGCATCCCAGCTCACCAGCTCGCAAGGGCCGGTGGTGATCGCCAAAGCCTTCTTCGGATCGGCATCGCCCTCATAGGAGCGGTGCATGATCAGCGCTGGATAGTCGGCCATGCCGGCGATCAGCGAGATGTCGGGCTTCGGCAGGTTGATCTTGACGGTGTAGTCGTCGACCTTCTGGATGCCGCCGTCAACCGGCTTCTTGGTGTCGGCATTGACCAGCGCGCCCATACGCGCCGCGACCGAATTGCCGGCGACCGAGGCGTCGCACCAGCGGTTGAGGTTGTGGATCACGTCGTCGGCGTTGAAAATGTCGCCGTTCGACCAGGTGATGCCCTTGCGCACGTGAAGCGTGATCGTCTTGGCGTCGTCGCTAGTTTCCCAGCTTTCCAGCAGCCAGGGTTCGAAAGAGAAGTCGGTTTTCCAACGCACCAGATATTCGTTGCATTGGCGCGCGACATTCGACATCTCGACGCCGTCGAAGGTGCGCGGGTCTTTAAAACCCTTGACGTTCATCGCCACACGCAGCACGCCGCCCTTTTTCGGTTCTGCGGCGCGCGCAGGCGAGGGGGCTATCCCGCCCAGCGCCATCGCGCCGGCGGCGCTGACGCCAAAGCCGGCCATCAGCGCCAGATATTCGCGCCGGCTGATCGCGCCCTTTTTGAAATCGTCGGCGATCGGCTTGGCGCGCGGGTGCAGTTTTCTGTCGGTCAGCATGAATTTCATCGTCGTTCCCTCTGTTGTTGGGCGCCCCGGGATCGCCAGGCGCGGGGGCGGATGCGACCGCCGGGGCGCCGTTGCCTGCTGAGGGATGATAGGTCCGCTTATCGTAGCGAAGTGGTCGGGTTTCCGCAGTTCTTGTGCGCTGTTCCGCAGGGCGTGGACGCGATCATCAAGCGATCAGATATGTTGTCTCGGTCCGCTGCACTTTACGGCTGATGTCACGGCATGGATCCTCGGGTCTGCGCGTCGCTTCGCTCCTTGCTCCGCCCGTGGATGACGAACGGAAGGGCGATTTACGCCAACCTCCACATGACGCGACGGCATGCCTTATGCCGAATGGAAGGCGCGCAACCGGACCGAGGCGTCGGAAGCCAAGAAGGGGGAACATGGGGCAAAAGCGGACGAAGGATCACTAGCGACGCCGAACGCTTTCGCGACTTCGTTATTCTAGGGCGGAGCAGGAGCGAAGCTCCGTCGCGAAGACCCTAGAATCCATTCCGTGACGTTGAAGCGCTATCGCGGTGCAGAAACTGGATACTGTAGAAACACTTTAGTCTGGCCACTCGCCCCGTCCGAGCGCGTCGATATCCGCAACAATCCGCCCAAACGCCTCCGCCGCGCGCGGCACCGTCGGGCGTGCCCGAAGAAAACTGTGTACCAGCCGCTTCTCCTCGCGCCACCACGCTTGCCCGCCGGCGGCAACAATCCGTTCGCGATAGGCCTCGCCATCCGACGACAGCGGATCGCATTCGGCGGTGACGATGATCGTCGGCGGCAGGCCTGAAAAGTCACGATCCTTGAGCGGCGAGAAGGTTGGGTCGTCCGCTGACTGTCCAGGCGCGGACCGGACACGCCGATAGAAGTCGATGTCGGCGAGCGTCAGCAGCGGCGCCTCGGCATGCTCGACATAGGAGCGGCCGTTTTCGTCTCCTCCCAGGCCGGGATAGATCAGCACCTGGCCGATCGCATGCCGGGGGTGATGCCGCGTCCCCTGCGCCACCGCGGCTGCGAGATTGCCGCCGGCGCTCTCGCCGCAAAGCACGATCGGCAGCGTGCAGGTCGCGGCGACCCATTCGAACACGGCAAAAGCATCGTCGAAAGAGGCCGGATGGAGATGCTCCGGCGCCAGCCGATAGTCGGCCGAGACCACCTCGAAACCGGTGCCGGCGCAGATTTCCGCGCAGATATCGTCGTGGCTGTCGAGGTCACCGAGCACAAAGCCGCCGCCGTGACAATAAACGACAACCGCCGCCGCGATCCCGTTTGCCATGCGGTAGCGTCGGACCGGGATCGCATGGGCGGCGGTGGCGACGACGCCATCGCTGGTCGTAACGCCTTCCGGATGGCCTTGATGAAACGCGACGCACATTTTGTCGTACACGGCGCGCTGCTCGGCGATTGGGGCAGCGACGATCTGTGGCGGGTACCAGCTGTTGACCTTGTCGATATAGTCCCAGAGCTCCGGATCGAGCCGGTCGGCGTATTTGCCGCGGCCCGCCGGATCGGTCGGATTGCTGGCCACTGCGGTTAGAGCTCTGCGTAGAGCCGCGCCGCGTTCTCGAAGGTGAAGCGCAACGACACCGAGCCCTCGACCCGCCAGACATTGACCGTATCGCCGGCCATCAGCCGGCAGGCGTCGAGCGTGTTGGTGACGGCGCCGCCATAGAGGCGGTTGGCAAGGTTGAGGATGCCGGTCTGGTGCATGGCGGCACTCGCGCTGCCGCAGGCGTCCTTGACCAGCAGCACGCGAAAACCACGCGCTATCGCGTCCTTCACCGTGGCGTCGATGCAGGCCTCGGTCCAGACGCCGGCGATGACCAGCCATTCGATGCCGGCCGCCTTGAGCTTGTCGCCGAAATCGTTCTTGCCGAAGGCGCTGGCTTCCTGCTTGACCAGCGTGGCCTCGCCGTTTTGCGGCGCGACCTCATGGCAGATCGCGGTCAGCGGATCGTCCTTGTCGGAAAAGGCCGACTTGCCGCTTTCGTCCACCGGGTGGAAAGGCCGCGCCGCGGCGAGATCGACGATGTAGGCCCAGTGATGGAGCGGCACGAAATTGCGCCGCGCCGCCTCCTGCAGGCGCTGGACGTTGGCGAGGATGTCGGCAAACCCCTCGACCAGATAGCGTTTGTCCTTGCGATGCTCCTCCTGGAGATCGATGAACACCGTGGCGACAGTGCCGCGTCGGATGGAGATGGGCGTTTTCATGTAGATATTGCTGTCGATGCGTAGGCGCTACTTGTCAAGAAACTCGTCCTCATATGGAAAACGCGAGAGCAATTCGGTGCCGGTCTCGGTAATGAGGATCTCGTCCTCCAGCTTGACGCCTTCGCGGCCGCCCTTCTCGCCGATATAGCTTTCCACACTCACCACCATGCCTGGCACGATGATGCCGTCGCGGCCATAGGTCTCATAGTCCATCGCATGCGCGATGAACGGCGTCTCGCCATGCATGCCGACGCCGTGCATGACCGACGTGTAGCGCTGGTCGACGAAGCGGTCCGGGATCTTCCACGCCTTCTCGGCGATCTCGCGGAACGCCATGCCGGGCTTCACGATGCCGATATTGTGCTGCACCTGGTCATGCGCCATGCGGTAGAGCGACTTCTGGTAGGGTGTCGGCTTGCCGGGTCCGCAGCGGAAGGTACGCGAGAAGTCGGAATAATAGCCGTAGCAGCCGATCGTGTCGGTATCGAGCGCCAACAATTCGCCCGGCCTGATCTTGCGGCCGCTTGCCTCGTTGAACCACGGATTGGTGCGCTGTCCCGACGTCAGCAGGCGGGTCTCGATGAACTCGCCGCCCTGGCGGATGACCTCGCCATACATGATGGCGAACAGCTCGTTCTCGGAAACGCCGGGCTTGATCGCCTCGCGCACCGCCGCCACCGCGGCTTCTGCGCCCGCCATCGACGCCAGCAGGCATTTCACCTCCTCAGGCGTCTTCACCGCGCGCACCGCCAGGATTTCACCCTGGCAATCGCGAACCTCGCAGCCGCGCTTTTCCAAGGCCAGCGCCTGCAGGTGGCTGCAGCGGTCGAGGCCGAGCTTCATCGAGCCGCCGCCATGCTTCTTCAGCAGCTCGGCGATCTCGTCGGCGAACGGTCCGGCCGTCTCGTCGTCGCGGCCCGAGACCGACGACCAGACCAGCTTCGATGGCCGCGCCTCGTCGATCGTGTCGAGCACCATCGAGACATGGTAGCTCTGCGGATATTCGAACAGCACGATCGACCCGTCGGTCGGGATGAAGAAGTAGCGGGTCGAGTTGCGCAGGAAATAGCCGAACATGTTGCGCGAGCCGGTGGCGTAGCGCTGGTTGTATGGATCGAACAGCACGATGCCGCCATAGCCCACCTCGCGCATCCAGGCGCGCAGCTTGGCCAGCCGCCCCTTGCGCAGCGCGTCGGCGTCGATGAAGGACGGTTCGGTGTCGGAGAGCCACATGCCGCCGGCAGGGTCGGCCGCGGCCGGGTGGCGCATGCGGTCCTTGAAATCCACATCCTCGGTGCTGTCGGGATCGAATACGACGATGCTCATGGGAAAGTCTCCTGTTCTCGCGAACATAGCCGGGCAGGGTTTTGAGCTTGTGCGGCATTCCGCAAATGTCGTGCCAGATGCCGCAGAGATGTCGGCGGGACAGCACCCCTCTCTGTCCTGCCGGACATCTCCCCCGCAAGGGGAGAGATTGGATGTCGCCGTCGCTTTCGCCAATCGCAGACTTTGCAAAAAGAACGCCGTCGGCGGAACTGCTGATCTTCCCCTTTGCGGGGCAGATGGCCGGCAGGCCAGAGGGGGTGTGAAGGAACTCGGCGTAATAGTGATAGGCGCACTAATGCCTACGCATCGCCTTCGGCGCGTGCCCATGCTCCTCGCGAAACGCCCTTGCGAAACTCGACATCGAGGCAAACCCGCAAGCCAAAGCCACATCGCGCACCATCAGCGTCGAATGCGCCAGCAAATCGGCGGCGCGCTTCAACCTGAGCCGCCGGTAATAGCCATTGGGCGAGGTATCCAGCTCGGCGCGGAAACTGCGCTCGAGCTTGTCGGCCGACACGCCGAGCCGTCCCGCCAGCTCGGCCATGCCAAGCCTTTCCTCGACCGCATCCTCCATGATGGCGATGGCCGACAGCACCAGCTCGTTCTGGACGCCGGTGCGCAGCCTGAGCGGCATCAGCTTGCGGTCGACGCTGGACCGCAAGGGAGAGTGCACGAACCATTCGGCGACACTCGCCGCGATCTCGGCGCCACAGTCCTGCGTGATGATTTCCAGCATCATGTCGAGGCTGCCGACGCCGCCGGCCGAAGTGAAACGCTTGCGGTCGATGACGAAGAGATCGCGTCGAAGCTCGATATCCGGAAAAGCCTCGGTGAAGGCGGCTTGGCTCGTCCAGTGCAAGGTGCAGGCATGCCCGTCGAGCAACCCCGCGCGGGCGAGGAAAAAGGCGGCGTCGGCGACCGCGCCGATATACGCGCCGCCGCGCAGGCTTTTGCGGATCCAGTTCATCGCCTCGTCGGCCACGACATGGTCGGCATCGCCGCCCGAGCAGACGACGATGCGGTCGACCTTCGGCGCGTCCGCCGCGGAAAAGCCGGGCTGGATGACGACGCCGTTCGAAGCTTCGACCGTGCCGGGATCGGCGCCGACGATCACCCAGCGATAGCAATCGCGCTTGGCGAGAATATTGACGGCGCGCAGCGGCTCGATGACGGAAGAGAAAGCCATCATCGGAAAGCCGGGAAAAACGAGCACCGCGAAGGTGAGAGGGGCGCCGCCCGCCGCCTGTTTTGCCTGGCCGCGCGAACTCATGGCCGGCGGCCGTAGCGCGGCAGCACGATATCGGCGGTGAGCGGCGCCAGCTCCATGCCGCTTGCCAGTTCCGGCTTCAACCAGATCATCTCCTCGATCTCGGCCGCCGGGACCGGCTCGCCGGTGATGGAGAGTTCGAACAGTTCGGCCTCGACGCGGGCATCCGGCTCATTGGCGGCTGGCGCCGAGAAGGAGCCGAGATGGAAGGCTGTGGCCGGATCGACGGCAACGCCCAGCTCCTCGCGCAATTCGCGCGCAAGAGCGGCGGCCGGCAACTCACCCGGCTCGATCTTGCCGCCCGCCTGCATGAAGGTGCTGGTGCCGCGTTTGCGCACCAGAAGCAGCCTGCCGCCGTCGTCGCGGATGACAGCGGCTGCGATGCGGATCGTCCTCGCCCTTGGTGTTCCGGAATGGTTGGAGGTCAAGATAGGCTGTTTCCCGGCGGCGGTTTTGGTGGCAGAGAGAGGTGAACTGTAGCTGGCCGCGCGGCCGGCTTGCAACGGAGAGATCAAGCGATGTTCGCGGCAACGGCAATCGACACAAGCAACAAGCCGGCCTTCTACAAGGAGTTGGCCACGCAATTGAAAGCGCTGCTGGAAGGCGAGGGCGATTCCATCGCCAATGCGGCCAACACGGCGGCGCTGATCTACCAGATGGTGCCCGACCTCAACTGGGCCGGCTTCTATTTCCTCGCCTCCGAGGACGAGCTGGTGCTCGGACCCTTCCAGGGTAAGCCGGCCTGCGTTCGCATTGCCGTCGGCAAGGGCGTCTGCGGCAAGGCCATCGAGCTCGACATGTCTATGCTGGTCAAGGACGTCAACGACTTTCCCGGCCACATCGCCTGCGACGCCGATTCGCGGTCCGAGCTGGTCGTGCTTCTGCGCGATGCCGAGGGCGCGTTCGGCGTGCTCGACCTTGACAGTCCGCTGCCCGGCCGCTTCGACAAGGAAGACCAGGCAGGCATCGAGAAGCTCGCCGCGATCTATGTCGCGGCGTGCGAGTTCGAGGATGATGGCGAGGACTGAGAGGTGAGGCCGGTCTCGGCCTGCCTCAGACGAGCTTCACCAGTGTCAGGCTGAAAGCCGCGATGAAGACGAAGGCCGAGAAGGCAAGCATCAGCGGGCGCAGGCCGCGCGAGCGCAGCTGTGAGATGTCGGCGTGAAGGCCCATGGCGGCGAGCCCCATGGTCAGCATGATCTGTGCTGCGAGGGCAATCGCCGAATGGATCTGCACCGGGATATCGACCAGGCTGTTCACCGCCACGACCGCGACGAAAGCCGCGACGAACCAGGGCATCGGCGGCTTTGCGCCGGAAGCGTCGGTGCTGCCGCGCCGCGCCATGACGCCGAGCGCGATGACCATGGGCGCCAGCATCGCGACGCGTGTCAGCTTGGCGACGGTCGCCGTCTCGCCGGCAAAAGTGCCGTTCTGGAAGCCGGCGCCGATGACCTGCGCCACCTCGTGGATCGAGGCTCCCGCCCAGAGACCGAACCCGTGCTGGTCGAGCCCCAGGACGGGCGCCAGCAGCGGGAAGCCGAGCATGGCGACGGTGCCGAACAGCGTGATCGCGGCAACGGCATAGGTGACATCCTCGTCGCGCGCGTCGGTGACGATGTTGGTGGCGACGATTGCCGAAGCGCCGCAGATGGAGGTGCCGGCGGCGATCAGCTGCGCGAGCTTGCGGTCGACGCCGATCAGCCGGCCGAGCGTGACGGTGAACAGGAAGGTGGCGCCGAGCGTGGCCGCGACGATGCCTACCCCGCCAAGACCGATGCCCGCCACCTGGCCGAGCGTCAGCTGGAAGCCGAGCAGCACGATGGCGAAGCGCAGCAGGCGCTTTTGCGAAAAGGCGATGCCGGCCTTGGCATGGGCGGGCAGGCCGAGCACGTTGGAATAAGTCATGCCGGCGACGACGGCCAGAATCATCGGGCTGAACAGAGTGAGGCCGGAGAAGCCGCGCGCAGAATAGGCGACGCTGGTGATCATCGCCACGAGCACCAGTCCCGGCAAAATGCCGGCCGAGATAGCAGTTAGGGCGGGGCCTTTGCGCCCGGTCGTGGCCGGGGTCAGGCCATTTGGAAGATCGTTCGCGGTGGCGGGCAGGAAGGACAATTCAATTCTCCAGGCGCTTTCGCCGCCGGAATGCCATTCCAGAACCAATCCTTCCAACGAATTATTCGAGTTACAATGATCGATTTTTACGAACGATTGATCTTGTACCGATCAGATGTTCGAGCTTACGCCTCGATGCCGGGTATCTGCAGGCAGACATAGCGCCAGCAGATCCTGCGTGCCCGTTCCAGGTCCTCTTCCTCATACTCGCCCGCATTCTGCCAGAAGAAGCCATCGATGAGGGCCGCGATGCCGTCGACGATATCGTCGACCTGATCCGCCGGAACCAGCCTCCTGACGGCATAGCGGATGTTGGAGACGAAGCGCGCGCCGGTCAGGTGGTAAAGGTGCTTGATGCGCGGTTCAGTCTGAGCGGCGATCATGAATTGCATCCACATCGCTGCCCGCTTGGGCGCTCCGAGATGTCGCGGCGCGAACGATCCGTCGACAATCGCCCTCAGCCGCTGGGCGGGCGTCGGATTGGCAGGCGCCAATCGCATGATGTCCTGGCGAAACAGGTTCGACAGGCTGCGCATGGCGAGCGCGATAAGCTCTTCCTTGCTGTCGAAATAGTGGTTGACCAATCCTGCCGACATGCCGGCACGCCGGGCGATCACGGCCATCGTGGCGCCGGGCATGCCTTCCTCGGAGATGACGGCGATCGCGGCGTCCATCAGCTCGTCGCGCCGCATCGCCTTGATGGATCGTTTTGCCATTGCATTGCCTCTGCGTTGGTATATTGATTAGCTATTCAATATATTATATCATCATTTAATCCAAGCCGGAGTCCTCATGCCCAGCGTCGCCATTTCCGGGGTCAGAACGGTCGAAACCCATTGGATTCCGCTAAGCGACGGCCGCAAGCTGGCCGCCCGCCTGTTTCTGCCGGAAGACGCCGAGAAAAACCCCGTCCCGGTAATCCTCGAATACATACCGTATCGCCGCCGCGACGGCACGCGCACCGGCGACGAGGAGATGCATCTTTTCTTTGCCGGTCATGGTTACGCCAGCGCCCGCGTCGACATCGCCGGCATGGGCGATTCCGACGGTTTGCTGGACGACGAATACGTCCGGCGCGAGCAGGACGATGCGCTGGAGATCCTCGACAACCTGTGTTCCCAGCCTTGGTGCAGCGGCGTCGCCGGCATGATCGGCAACAGCTGGGGCGGCTTCAGCGGCCTGCAGGTCGCGGCGCGCCGTCCGCCGCAATTGAAGGCGATCGTCACGTCCTGCTCCACCGACGACCGCTACGCCTGCGACGCCCACTACAATGGCGGCCTGCTGATCAACGACAATTTCGGCTGGGGCGGAGCGCTGTTCGGCTATTCGGCGCTGCCGCCCGATCCCGCCGTCGTCGGCGAGGATCGCTGGCGCGAAATGTGGAAGAGCCGGCTCGACGACCACAAGAACCACGCGGCCGAATGGCTGAAGCACCAGCGTCGCGACGCGTTCTGGAAACAGGGTTCTGTCTGCGAGGATTTCTCCGCCATCGAATGCGCCGTGCTCGCGGTCGGCGGCTATCTCGACGGCTACACCCAGACGATCTTCAACCTGGTCGAAAATCTCGAGGCGCCCGCCAAGGGCCTATGCGGCCCCTGGGGCCATAAGGAGCCGAACTATGGCGTTCCGGGGCCTGCCGTCGGCTATCTGCAGGAATGCCTCCGCTGGTACGATCACTGGCTGAAAGGCATCGACAACGGTGTCGACAGCGATCCCGACATGCGGCTCTACCTGATGGACTACGCCAGGCCACATTCGCATATGGATTTCCGGTCGGGGCGGTGGCTGGGCCTGCCGCAATGGCCGGCGAAGCAGATCGGCGTCCGGACTTTCTGGCTGAACGGCGACGGCAGGCTCGCCGAGGCGCCTGATGCCGGCGGCATCAAGCCGGTGATCTCGTCGCCGCTGACGACGGGCGTGCAGGGGCAAGAATGGTGCCCTTACGGCCAGGGTCGCATCTCCGCTGAAGGTGCGCGCGACCAGCGCGCCGACGATGGCGGTTCGCTTTGCTTCGACAGCGCCATGATGGACACCGATCTGCCGCTGACCGGCGTCTCGAAGATCAGGCTGCGCGTTGCCGCCGACAAGCCGCAGGCGCAGGTCTGCGTCCGGCTGACCGATCTGGCGCCCGACGGAACTTCGTCCTTCGTCACCTTCGCGCTGCTCAACCTCACGCATCGCGACAGCCACGAATTCCCGGCGCCGCTGACGCCGGGCCGCTTCGAAGAGGTCGAACTGTCCCTCAAGCCGGTGGCGCAGGTTATTCCCGCCGGTCACAGGCTGCGCGTGGCGATCTCTTCGTCCTATTGGCCGATGGCATGGCCGTCGCCGGAGCGCACCATCCTGACCTTCGATCCGTCAGGCTGTCGGCTCGACCTCGCGGTGCTGGCCAGCGAGGAGGGACTGGTCCCGGTGGCCTTCGCGGAGCCGCTTTGGGCCGAGCCCGGACCGGTGACGGTCAAGGAGCCGGCGCGCCAGTTGCGCTCGCTGACCACCGATCTGCCGACAGAACACACCGAACTGACCGCGATGTCGGATGACGGGCGTTTCATCCTGGAGGATACCGGCACCGAGATCACGTCATGGCGCCGCAAGGTGTACGGTGTCTCCGGCGACGATCCGGCGAGCTGCGCCACCACCGTGACGTGCCACGAGGAATTCACCCGGCCTGACTGGAACGCGCGCGTCGATTGCGAAATCAGCTTCAGCTGCGACCGCGACAATTTCTATGCTCGCGGCTGGGTCAAAGCCTATGAACGGGGAGCGATCTTCGCCGAACGGAACTATGACGAGGTCATTCCACGCGACTGCATGTGATCGACAGGCATATAACCAACAAAAAAGGGGAATGAAATGCGCATGAAACTCGACCGCAGAACCTTCCTGGCGGGCTCATCGGCATTGGCGATCCTGCCCTACGCCCGCTTCGCCTTTGCCGCCGCCAGAACCAATCCGATCATCGCGCTCGACACGGATATCGGCAATCTCGACCCGGGCAACCGCGTCGGCACCACCGAAGGCAACATCATCCGCTCGGTCTGCCAGACGCTGGTTCGTTTCGAGCCGGGCAAGCTCACCTGGACGAACGACGCGGCCAAGGAGATCAAGCAGATTTCCGATACCGAGTTCGATTTCGAGCTCAATCCGGGTCAAATGTTCACCGGCGGCTATGGCGAGATGACGGCGGACGACGTCAAATTCTCCTTCGACCGCTACATCAATGGCGACAAGAACGGCAAGAAACTGACCTATGCCGATGACATGGAAGCGCTGAAGTCGGTCGAGGTCACCGGCAAATACACGGGCAAGCTCACCCTCAAGCATCCATCGGCGGCGCTGTGGCTGATCGGTATCTGCGACGCCTCGGGCGCAATTCTGTCGAAAAAGGCGACCGAAGAGCTCGGCGACAAGATCGCCACGACGCTGATCGGATCCGGTCCGATGGTGCTCAGGGAATGGCGGCCGAAGGAACAGTTCGTGCTTGCCGCGAACCCCGACTACAAGGGCCCGTACAAGGCGCATTTCGAGGAGATCACCGGCAAGATCATCCCGGAACACAAGACCTCGTTCCTGTCCTACCAGGCCAAGGAACTCGATTTCACCGCCTTCGATGCCGATCAGCTCGACACCGCCAAGGGGCTGGCGGACACCAAGGTCATCGATATCCCGGGCATCGACTACACCTGGATCGGCATCAACGTCGAAAAGGGTGATCTGGCTGACCTGAAGGTGCGCCAGGCGATCCGCTGGGCGATCGATATCGACGCCATCATCCAGGGCGCCTATTCCGGCGCCACCTCGCGCGCCAAGACGCTGCTGGCGCCTGGCCTGCTCGGCAACTGGGCCGACGCGCCGCTCTACAACCGTGACGTCGCCAAGGCCCAGCAACTGCTGAGCGAGGCTGGCAAGTCCAACCTGACTTTCACCTTCACTTGCCTCAACGACGCCACGTCGCTGGCCGTCGCTCAGATCGTCCAGGCCAATCTTGCCGAGGTCGGCATCACCATCAACATCAACGCCATGGATTCAGGCGCCTACTGGGCGCTCGGCGCCGATAATGCCAGCAAGGACCTCGAGCTGACGCTCATCCCCTATACGTCCAAATTCGATCCGAGCTTCCAGACACAGTGGTTCCTGGCCAGCCAGATCGGCCTGTGGAACTGGCAACGCTGGAACAGCCCGGAATTCGACAAGCTGCATCAGGAAGGGTTGGAAACGCTGGATAAAGCCAAGCGCGAGGAAATCTATATCAAGATGCAGAAACTGCTCGATGAATCGGCCTCGTGCATCTGGATCACCCATGGCCGCAACTTCTTTGTCGATGCGACCTGGCTGAAGCCGATGTTCCTTCCCAACGGCAAGGATTGGCAGTTCGAGTTCTTCGACAAGGCGTGAGGGCGACCGAGCAATCCAGGAAAAGTGTGAAACGACTTTCTGCCCGGAAACGGTCGGGCTCGGCGCCTTCGCCGTAGCCTTCCGTCCGGGACAACGTCGGACAAAGAGAACAGCGATGGACCTGGAAGGGCCAGCCGGATGACCAGATGGCAACGGACCGCCGCCTTCATCGCGACGCGGTTTGCTTCGGTGATGCTGACCATCGTCGGCGCCACGCTGCTCCTGTTCCTGATGGTGCGCCTGGTTCCGGGCGACTTCGCCTCGGTGATGCTCGGCCCACGCGCCACGCCGGAATTGCGCGCGCAGATCGTGCATGACATGGGCCTCGACCGTAGCCTGGCCGAACAACTCTGGCTCTTCGTCAGCCACGCGGCGACGGGCAATTTCGGCCAGGATGTCGTCTCGCACCGGCCAATCCTCGATCTGGTGCTCGAGGTCATCCCCAACACGCTGGCGCTGGCCTTCAGCGCGCTGGCGCTGGCGCTTGTCGTCGGCATCCCGATCGGCGTCATCGCCGCGCTGAAGCCCGGCTCGTGGCTGGACAGCGGCCTGGCGCTGCTGTCGATTTCCTTTATCACCACGCCGACGCTGGTGGTCTCGGTCGTGCTCTTCCTCGTCTTCGCCATCGGCTTGCACTGGCTGCCGGTGGCCGGCGCCGGCAATCCCGGCGACATCGTCGACCGCCTGCAGCATCTGGTGCTGCCCAGCGTGGCGCTGGCGCTGGGCTGGGTCGGCTATATTTCGCGGCTGGTGCGGGCAGCGCTGCTCGACACGCTGGCCGAGCTTCATGTGCGCACGCTGCGCGCCTATGGCGTTTCCGAATACCGCATCGTCGGCCTCTTCGCGCTGAAGCTCGCGCTGGTGCCGGTGGTGTCGATCCTGGGCATCGGGCTTGGCGACCTGATCGGCAGTTCGGTCGTGGTCGAGATCATCTTCGCGCGGCCGGGCATCGGCAGCCTGATCTTCAACTCGATCGCGCAGCGCAACTATCCGGTGGTCCAGGCCTGCGTGGTCTTCATCGTCGCCTTCTACATCCTCGCCAATCTCGTGGTCGACATGATCAACGCGCTGCTTGATCCCCGTATTGCCGCGGGGCGCGGATGAGCGAGGCGATTTGGGCGCTGAAGCGCATCTGCTCGGAACGCGACGGCCGCCTCGGCCTCGCCTTCACCATTGCCATCCTGGCGTTCGCGCTGCTCGGGCCATTGGTCAGTCCCGATCCCAATGTCCTCGACATCAAGGCGCGTTTCGCGGCGCCGGGCGTGGCGCATCTGCTCGGCACCGACAATCTCGGCCGCGACCTCCTGGCGCGCACCTCGGTCGGCACGCGCTATGCGCTGACGCTGGCGGTACTGATCGTCGTCATCTCGTCGGTGATCGGCTCGCTGATCGGCATTGTCGCAGGTGTTGCCGGCGGCTGGGTCGATCGCGCCGTGACGGCGGTCTTCGATATCGTCAACGCCTTTCCGCCGCTGATCCTGGCCTTTGCGCTGATCGCGCTTTACGGCAAGGGCTCGGCCACCTTCGTGTTTCTTGTCACGGTCGTCTTCATCCCGCAATTCGGGCGCATGGCCCGGGCGCGGGCCCGCACCTTGCGCAATCTGAGCTTCATCGAGGCCGAGCGCATGCTGGCGGTGCATCCCGTGACGATTGTCGTCAGGCACTATTTGCCCAACGTCGCCGGACCGATCATCGTTCTCGCCAGCATGAACCTGCCGGTCGTCATCGCCTTCGAGGCGTCCCTGTCCTTCCTCGGCTTTGGCGTGCAGCCGCCGAAATCCTCGCTCGGCACGCTGATCAAGGATGGTTTCGTGTCGATCAACCAATCCTGGTGGCCGACCATCACCGCAGCGCTGGTGCTGGCGGTCGCGACGCTCGGCGCCACCTTGCTTGGCGAAGCGTTGCGCCGTGTCATCGATCCCAAGTCGGCGGGGGCGCGCTGATGGCGATTTCGCTGCGCAATCTCTCGGTCGACTACAGCCTGCCGATCGGCACGGCGCATGCCTTGCGCGACGTGTCGCTGGACATCCAGAAGGGCGAGATGCTCGGCCTTGTCGGCGAATCCGGCAGCGGCAAATCGACGGTCGCCTTCGCGCTGATGGGACTGCTCGCCAACAATGCCAGGGTGACCTCGGGCACCGCCACCATCGAAGGCAGGCGGTTCGACCTGACCAGGCCAAATGCGACGGCACCCTTGCGCGGCCGCGGCATGGCGATGATCTTCCAGGATCCGATGCTGTCGCTCAATCCAGTCTTCACCATCGGCACGCAGCTGATCGAGGTTTTGCGCCGGCGCGCGCCCGCCAGCGACCGCAAGACCCGGATGGCCCAGGCCGAGGATGCGCTTGCGAAGGTGAAGCTCGGCAATCCGAAGCAGCGGATGGAACAGTATCCGCATGAACTCTCCGGCGGCATGCGCCAACGCGTGGTGATCGCCATGGCGCTGCTGTCGGAGCCGGCATTGCTGATCGCCGACGAACCGACCACGGCCCTCGACGTCACCGTCGAGGCGCAGATCATGCGCGAAATCATCGGTCTGCGTGATCGCATCGGCTGCGCCGTGCTGCTGATCACGCACAGCCTGGGTCTGGTCACCGAGCATTGCGACCGCATTGCGGTGCTCTACGCCGGCGAGCGGCTGGAAAGCGGTTCGGTGCGGGACGTCCAGCGCCAGCCCGGCCATCCCTATACGCGCATGCTGTTCGACTGCGAGGTCCCGATCGACCGCGAGCGCCATGCCGACGCCGCTCAGAATCGCTTCACCGTCATCGCCGGGGAATTGCCCGATCCACGCAGGCGGCCGCCCGGCTGCATCTTCAACGGCCGCTGCGACGTCTCGTTCGAGGATTGCGCGAAGGTGGTCCCCGGCGACTATCCCGTTGCCGGAAACGCGGCGCATGCCGCCCGCTGCCTTCGGCTGGTGACGCCATGACCGATGCGATCGCTGTTCATGACGCGCAACTGCGCTTTGGCCAGACCGTGGCGCTGGAGGGCGTCTCGGTGTCGATCCCGCAGGGCACATGCTTCGGCATCGTCGGCGAATCCGGATCCGGCAAGACGACGCTGATGCGCGCCATGCTCGGCCTGCAGCGGCTGGACGCGGGCGAGATACGCATCCTCGGCACCCCTTTGCAGCAAGGGCGCGCCGCGCTCACGCAGCGCGCCCGCATTGTCCAGCCGATCTTCCAGGACCCAGCCGCCTCGTTGTCGCCGCGCAGCCGCATCCGCACGCTGATGAACGAAGTCGGCACGGTGCTGAAAGAGCCGCATGCGGCGACGCATGAGCGTCTGCTGGTCATCCTGAAACGGCTCGGCCTGCCCGACAGTGTCATCGACAAATACCCGCATGAGATCAGCGGCGGGCAGGCGCGGCGGGTGGCGATCGCGCGCGCGCTCTTGATGAAGCCCTCCATCCTGATCGCGGACGAACCGACCGCCGGCCTCGACGTCTCCGTCCAGGGCGACCTGCTCAATCTGCTGCAGGACATCAGGCGCGCGCAGAACATCACGCTTGTCGTCATCAGCCACAATCTGGCGGTGGTGCGGTTGATCGCCGAGAACGCCGTCGTGATGCGCGCGGGCAAGGTGGTGGAGATCGGCGAGGTGGGGGCGCTCTTCGGTGCGCCGCGCGAGGCCTATACGAAGGAATTGCTGGCGGCCTGGCCGAGCGTGACGCACGCCGCATCGGTTTGAGGACATCCGCTCTGGATAATGTCCGGCCGCCTTGCCGACGGTTGGCCCAATGGCCGGACCGGGCGATGTCTTGACGCTCGCCGGTTCCTGCTCCAACCATGCCGCCATGTTTGCCGCTGTGCCTGCCGACACCAAGCAACGCTGCCTCCGCACAATGCGAAGCGGCAGGCTGATCGCGCGACGACAAAACCCGACGACATAGTCCGGTTCGTTCGTTTCCCGCGCCACCCGCCCGCCGGCGGGTTTTTCATATCTGGAGCCTCTGATGGCCAACAATTCCTCCATCCGGTTTCGGCCGGCCGAGGCGGCGGATGCCGCCGCTATCCGCGACATCGTGCGCGAAGCCTATGCCAGATGGGTGCCGGTGATCGGCCGCGAGCCCTTGCCGATGCGCGCCGATTACGACAAGGCGCTTCAGGAGCACCAATTCGATCTCTCCATCGAGAACGGCCGCATCGTCGGCCTGATCGAAACCATCACGCATGACGACCATATCTGGATCGAGAACGTCGCCGTGGCCTCCGAGGCGCAGGGCAGGGGTATCGGGCGCAAGCTGCTTGAAAGCGCCGAGCGCACGGCCGTTGAAGCAGGCTTGCGCGAACTTCGCCTGCTGACCAACGGCGCCTTCGAGGCGAATGTGTCGCTGTACAAAAGGCTCGGCTATGCGATCGACCGTGAGGAGCCGTTCATGAACGGCACGACGGTCTATATGAGCAAGAACCTTCCGTGACCGCGTAAACCAGAGACGGAGTCCAACGAATGGCTGCCCGGATCAGATTGAAGCAACTCCCCGGTGTTTATGCGATTTCGAGGCTTGAGGCTGGAGACGGCATTCCCGGTTGGGCGGACGGCCCGGGCTTCGTCAGCATCAGCAGGACGGAGGATGAACTGTCGATCGCCTGTTTGCAGGAGCGTGTACCGGCTGCCGTCAGGCAGGACAACGACTGGGTCGCCTTCAAATTCGAAGGCCCCTTCGCCTTCGGCGAAACGGGCATCGTGCTGTCGGTCGTCAGGCCGCTGTCGGAAAATGGTCTGGGCGTCTTCGTCGTCTCTACCTTCGACGGCGACCACTTGTTGGTGAAGGCCTCGGACGGGGCCGCGGCGACACGTTTGCTGGGCGCGGCGGGCCATACGCTGCTCTAGCCCATCCCATCAGGGTACCGGCTCTCTGGCGTAACACCCGACGTGCTGGCTCAAGCACTTCAAGCTTGCGTTTGACAGAGTGCATGCCGCATCGTTATTTCTGACGATATACGACGATCACCTCACCACAATCGAGCAAAACCGGCCCGCAAGGAGCGAAACCATGTCACACGATCTGCAGTTCTATGTCGACGGCGCCTGGGTCGATCCCGTGGTGCCGAACACTCTCGACGTGATCGATCCTTCGAACGAAGACGCTTTCGCGCAGATATCACTCGGCTCCAAGGCCGATGTCGACAAGGCGGTGGCCGCCGCCAAGCGCGCTTTCGCCACGTTCGGCTTCACCTCGGTCGAGGAGCGGCTCGATATCCTCAACCGCGTCATCGAAATCTACAAGAAGCGCAGCAGGGACCTGGCGCTTGCCGTCTCGCGCGAGATGGGCGCGCCGCGCCAGATGGCGCTGGACAGCCAGGTCGGCGTCGGTCAGGCGCATCTGGAAAAGATGGCCGAGGTGCTGAAGAGCTTCCAGTTCCGCCACGTCAAAGGTTCGTCGCTCATCGTCAAGGAGCCGATCGGCGTCGTCGGCCTGATCACGCCGTGGAACTGGCCGCTCAACCAGATCACCTGCAAGGTCGGTCCGGCGCTCGCCGCCGGCTGCACGATGGTGCTCAAGCCGTCCGAGATCGCGCCGCTCGACGCCATCATCTTCGCCGAGATCATCGACGAGGCCGGCGTGCCGAAGGGTGTGTTCAACCTCGTCAACGGCGACGGCCCGACCGTCGGCCAGGCGCTGGCCAGCCATCCGGATGTCGACATGATGTCCTTCACCGGTTCGACCCGCGCCGGCATCCTGGTCGCCAAGGCGGCCGCCGATACGGTCAAGCGCGTGCATCAGGAACTGGGTGGCAAATCGGCCAACATCCTGTTCCCCGATGTCGACCTGGAGCGGGCCGTCACCAAGGGCGTCGCCGGCTGCTTCGGCAACAGCGGCCAGTCCTGCAACGCGCCGACCCGCATGTTCGTGCCGCGCGACCGTCACGACGAGGCGACCGGCTATGCGAAGAAGGCGGCGGAAAAGTTCACCGTCGGCCCGGCTGACGCGCCCGCGTCCAAGCTCGGCCCGGTGGTGAGCCAGATCCAGTTCGACAAGATCCAGGATCTGATCCAGAGCGGCATCGACGAGGGCGCCACCCTGGTCGCCGGCGGGCCCGGCCGCCCGGCCGAGCTCAATCGCGGCTACTATGTCCGCCCGACCGTCTTCGCCAACGTCACGCATGACATGCGCATCTCCAAGGAGGAGATCTTCGGGCCGGTGCTGTCGATCATGCCTTACGATACGGTCGAGCAGGCGGTCGAGCAGGCCAACGACACCGTCTACGGCCTTGCCTCCTACATCCAGGCCAAGGACATTGAGAAGGCGCGCGACGTGGCTGCCCGCATGCGCTCCGGCAATGTCTACATCAACTATCCGATCTGGGACGCTGGCCTGCCCTTCGGCGGCTACAAACAGTCCGGCAACGGCCGCGAATATGCCGAATACGGCCTGGAGGATTTCCTCGAGGTCAAAGGCATCGCCGGCTACGAGGCGGCGGAATAAAGCTCACGGGTTAGGAGCCGGAGAGCCAAGGCTCTTCGAAGCGACTTGAGAAGGGCGCGGTTTCGGCCGCGCCTTTTTCATTCGGTTGATGTCGCACGTCAGACATGACCGTAGAAATCCCGGTGCACGGCGGCGGAATAGGCGTAGTCCAGCAAGGTCGACCAGCTGAACAAGGGCATGTCGATTTCGCGCTGTATCGCCCGGCCGAAGGGCTGAAACCCGGTGCATTCGAGCACCATGGCTCCCATGTCGGGATGAGCGGCGGCAAAATCCTTCGCGACCTTGACGATGTCGCGCTCCGCCAGGCCGTAATCCGCGGTCGGGATTTCGGGCCGGATCTCCTTCGTCCAGAGCGTGTCGAACTGGGGCGTCTTGCCGTCGTCCTTTGCGCCGTGAACGACGTAGTTCGTGCCAAGCGTCACGCCCACCGAAGTCAGGTGCCGGTCACTGAGCCGATCGCCCTCGGCGACAAGAATGCCGACGACCTTTTCGGGGCCGATCGTCATCTGGGCGAGAGGCACCTGCAGCAGGCTCGACGCGAAGACCGGCACGTCGACGCTGGCCGCGATCTCCTTCTGGAACCAGGCGAAGTAGCCGCATTCGGCGGCGATCGCCCGACATCCCATGCGTTCCAGTTTCCGCGCGGCCCTGACGATCGGCTCCAGCAGGGCTTTCTTGTCGTCGCCGCGCACGAGGTTCTGGATGTCGACGCCTTCGGCGATTTCATACTGGATCGGAAAGGGATAGGCGCTGGCGTTCCGCACATCGCCCGGGAAGCCTGGATACACCTCGTCGAGGATGATGATGCCCAGGCCCATTCCGTAGCAGGAATGATTCCTGCGGGCTTGAATTCGTTGAACACCTGAATCCCGAACCGTCATCCCAAGTCTCCGCACATCGTTTGCGGCGGACGCTAGTTGCTTATGAATAAGCAAGGAAATAGCGTTTCGTTATGGTCGCCAGAAGACGCTTATGAAGGTGCCGTCATGCTTTCCCGACGCGATGAGATATCCGTGCGCCGCGTGCGCAGCCTGCTGACGGTGCTGGAGCTGAACTCGTTCACCCAGGCCGCGGAAGAGCTGGGCCTCACCCAGCCGGCCATCTCGCAGCATGTCACGCAGCTGGAAAGGCAATTGGGCTTCACGCTGCTGGTGCGCGACCGCGAAGGGCTCCGGCTCAGCCCCGCCGGCAGTTCGCTGCTGCCGGGGCTGCGTCGGCTCGTTGCGGGCAACGAGGCGATCGTGGATCAGCTCGCCTCGCTCAGCCTCGGCACCGAGCAGATCCTGCGCGTTGCGAGCGTGGCGTCTTTCGCCGCGATGTTCATCGGCCCGGCCTTCCACGCGCTGCGGCCCCGGTTCCCCAACCACGTGCTCGACATCGTGGAGATCGACAGCGAGGAGACGTTTCAGCTTGTCCGGTCGAACGAGATCGATTTCGGCATCAGCAGCGTCTTCGTTCCGTCGCCCGGGCTGCTGTTCGAACCGCTTTGCCAGGACGGCGCCTGCGTCGTCATGGCGGCGTCGCATCCGCTTGCGGCGCGGTCCGAGCTTGCCGACGAATTGGTGCTCGCCGAACCCTTCATCCGCTTCCCCTCGGGAACGACTTCGGGCAACTGGCTCGCCATGATGTCCGAACGGTCCGGCCTGCAGCCAAAAACCGTCGTCGAGGTGCGCCAGCTGATGACCGGCTGTCAGCTCGCGCGGGAGAATATCGGCCTGACCGTCGTCCCCGAGATCGCAGCGAGATCGTGCCCGCTGCCCGGCTTGGCCGTTGTTCCCTTGCGGGATGGTCTGCCGCCGAGAAAGCTGGGCGTGGTCACCAGCGAGTTTCACCAGCCGTCGGACTTCGAGAACGCCGTTCTCGCGGAGCTTCGAGCGATGACCTGGCCAAGAGCATCGAGTGCGGTTTGAAGAGCGAAGGAATATCCCTTCAATACCTCGGGCTGTAATCAAGCCTGCAAACGCTTCTGCACATTACAGGCCATGACGGCAAGTTGCAGATGATCGACACCTCCATTGTTCGTGTCCACCAGCAGGGCGCGACGGCAAAAAGGGGGGTCGAGATCATTGTCTCGGTCGTTCCCGAGGCGGGCTGACAACCAAAATCCATGCTCTTGTCGACGCCCAAGGCAGGCCCATTAAGCTGACGCTCACGGCAGGCCAGAAGAGCGACATCGCCTCCGCAGCTGACCTGATCAAGGATTTGCCCGAGGGTGCCATGCTGCTCGCCGACAAGGGCTACGATGCCAACGCATTTCGCACCGCGATCACCGACCAGAAGGCATGGGCCAATATCCCGCCCAAGGCCAATCGCAAGGACCGATCTGCTTCAGTCCCTTCCTTTACAAGGCGCGCAACCTCGTCGAGCGCTTCTTCAACAAAGCCAAGCAATTCCGTCGTATCGCAACCCGATACGACAAGCTGGCTGAGAACTATCTTGCTGCCCTCAAACTCGTCGCAATCCGCATCTGGCTACGCGGTTATGAGTCTACGTCCTAGCCCTCAGCCTTGGTGAGGTGGCGGCCATGACCAAGCTTCTCGATGAAGCTGGCCTGAAAGGCTACGACGCCACGTCGATCGGCTATCACGAAGCGCAACTGCTGTTTGCACAGGGCAGATATGTCGACGTGATGAACCTCTACCAGAGGCGCAAGCTTCCCGAGGACACCCTGCTGGCCCTCGCCTATGACTGGGGAGGCGACCGCAATGTCGCCGATAGGATCTACCTGCGTGACCTGGAACTGAACGCGACCTCCGGCCCGGCCAATGCCACTTATGCCGGGTTGAGGCTGTTCCGTTTTCGCGACATCGACGGCGCCATCAAATACGGAGAGAAGGCGTATTCGCTTTATCCATCCGGCTGGAGCCGTTCGCTCGTGACGACCGCCTGGTTGGTCAAATCGTCCGATTATCTGAAAGCCAACAAGACCAAAGAGGCGAAGGAGGCTTTCGCGCGCGCCCGCCAGATCGGCATAGACCGCGCCTCCCTGCAAAGCTTCAGCAGCAATCTGTGCAACGATATCGTTTTGCCTCTGACGGAGTTCCAGTAGCCATACGATGCCGCCCGCAATTTTGGGGCGGCCGCGCCGGTCCGCGCCGGCAACGCTTCAGGAGCCCGTCCGCCGCGCAAAATGTTCATAGGTCACGCGCCAGGGGTTGCTCTCGGCGGCCCGCTCTTCGCCGATCCAATGGAAGCTGTCGGCAGCGATCCCGGTGAAGCGCCATCGCGCCAGCAGGCCTCGCGAATCCTCGCCGATCTGGACGATATCCCTGCCTTCCGCCCGACCGATCTGGCGCGCATAATCCTGGTTGAGCGGATCGCTCCAGATGATGTGCCAGCCACCGATAGAAGGGTCGAAGACGCGCAAGGTCGTGCCGTACATGATGGACGGGGCAGGGCGCCTGGGCCTGATCCAAAGATCCTGGATGGCGCGGCCTTCGAGCACCCAGCCGAAATGGCATTCGCCATCCCATTTCTCGACCGTGCCGTCGCCGAGGTGGTGGAGCGTATCCATGTCCCAGCTGCCGATCAGCCAGCCGTAGAGGTCCATGTCCTTCCGCCGCTCGGGCGCTGGAGCTTCGGACATGAGGGCGGTGAAAAACGTGGACATTGGCATGATCTTTCTCCAACGGAACGACAGGGCAGCGGCCATGCTCTGACCCTTGCAGCGTTGTCGGTTCCAGGCTTGGGAAAAATTGCTGTAGTCAAACTGCCGGCAAGACGAGCCGGCGTGCGCGCACCATCCCCTGAATGCGAGAAGTCGGCGGGACGGTGGCGGGAAATATTGCCCTCTATCGCGGTCAATCCGGCGCCATTTGGCAATCAGCGCAAACTAGCTTGCCGGTCACGGCACCACTTCAGGCACAAAGAGCCCCGCGGACGAGATGCCCGCGGGGCTCTTTTTCAGTGGACGTGCCGATTAACGGCGATCGCTTCCGCGACCGTCATTGTGGCTGCCATGCGCACCATTCAGGCACTGAGTCCAGTAATCGCCAGGATTGGTGCAGGAATTGATAGTTGCCTGCTGAGCATAAGCCGAGCCGGCCAGGCCAGAGACAGCAACAACGGCGAGGATTGCATTGCGAAGAATCTTGGACATTTCGAGTTTCCTTTGTCTAAAATCCGGTCGTGCCGGTCGATGGCCGTTTTCGTGCAGTTGGGTTTCGGTTTGATGGCGCTTAGGCGCGACTTTGTTTCGAAATCGCAACTGGGCAAACGGCAGCCGGCTAAGCTGCCGGGGCGCCTCGCAAGCCATGACGGCTCGTTTGCATACAAATGTTTCAAAGGCAGTCGTTCCCGTTACAGGCCTCGTGCTTGCGTGCAATGCGGCGGAAACGATCGTTGATCATTTAGATCGCCACGGTGAAGGCGGCGAGGTTTGTTCTCGTTACAGCCATGGCGAATAGGATGAAGTCTATGTCGATAATGAAGACGTTGAACCGCATGGGCGCGGCCTTGAAATATGCACAGGATGCCCGCAACCCGACGCGGATGCGAAACGGGCTGCCGTCCGACAACCAATTGGATATTTGCTGGCCGGTAATGCCGACAGCGAAACATTTGTCGTCGAACACTTGGGGCGCGATCTGAGATAACGACCGCCCGGAAACCTGAGCGTTGATCAGCACATGGCAATCATCGCCGTGCGAGCTTCGGGGAACGCGCCGTTGTGGCGTCTGGCAATGAGCGGAAAATTGTGGCTGGGGTTCCTGGAAGCTTTTCGAACTTTCTGGGTCGCTCCGCAGTCCGAATTGGGGCTGCTCATGGACAAAGTAGGATACTAGATTCGGCTTTTGCATGGCTCTGGAAGGGATCGACCCCTTGGCACGTTGCGCCCGATAGCGCGACGGTACGACTTCCAAGTACCATGCTTTGAACGGCAGCTTCGCGCCTCATGTCGGTGGTAGAGATCGACTTCGCAACATCCTGAAAGCAGACGTTGCCGGCTATCACGCAGGAGGTCATGGTTGCGGCGCTTCCGGACTTTGTGATCCGCTCAGATTGAGCGACTGACTTTCCGCACTTCGGCTAGTCTCGACCGCCTATTCGACCTTCTCGACAAATTGTAGAAACTCGACGGGCGGAAACAGGTTGAGTTGCTTGGCAACGCGCATGTTCACCAGATAGGCGAACTCTTCCATAGCGAGCACCGGGAGGTCGCCTGGCTGGCTGCCGTCCACGAGGATTCTACTTGCCTGCCGGGCTGCAAGCCTGCCGACATCGTAGTCGCGCGCGGCCACCGACATCAGCGCGTTGGATTCGGTAACCAGATGTTCATAGGGCGACAGCACAGGCAAAACCGCTTCCAGGGCAGCCCCGGTGAACAGGTCCTGCTGCTTCTCCAGGAACGTGCTCGATCCCAAATATACGAACTGCACGCCAGCCTGCTTCAACTCCTGCATCTTCGGCGTGACCGATGCCGGGTCCGGCGTGCCGTCGGCCTTCGCGGCGAGTGGAAGCGCCGTCAGCGAGAAGTTCAGCTCCCCCGTCAGCGCCTTGATCTCGTCCACCTTTGCGACGGAGTTCGCCTCACTGGCGTCGTAGAGGATTCCGAGGTGTGCGAAGTCTTTCATGTAGCGGCGGATGCTCTTGATGTTTACGCTTTCGGGCACCCGGTTGCGGGTACCGGTGACGTTCGGCCTGCCAGTCTGCTCGTAACTTTCGATGATCTTGGTGCCGACCGGGTTGGAAACCACCGTGAAGACCACGGGGATATCACTGAGAAAGCGCGGATCGTTCCGCTCGTCGAGCGAGCCGACGATGCCCAGCGTCACCTTGGTTCCCCAGGTGATCACCAGGTCGGGCCGCGTCTTGCGCAGTTTCTCGACGATGCCGGGCAGCTTCGACGGATCCTCGGCTGCGTCGAAGACGGTTACATCGGCATCCAACCCGCTGTCGGCCACAAAATCCTTCACCCCCCGACAGACATCCTCGCAGCCTATCCAGACGACCATGGCGATGGTCTTCCTTGCGGCCTCCGCCGGCGAGGCAAACCAGCCTGCGGCAAGCACCAAGGCAAGCAAAGCTCCAGTTATGCCTCTCATGACATTCCTCCTCATCAATTTCTACCGACGGTGTGAAGCAAGGCAAAGACAACGGCCCCGAACAGGACAAGGCACCCGATCGCTCCGACGGCGCCGGAATATCCGATGTAACCGGTGAGCAAGCCCGTCAACACCAGGCCAGCGACGGCGCCGCCTCGCTCCAGCAGGCGCGTCGTTCCGAGTACGACGCTCGACCCGAGATGCGACAGCCGGCCTTCGGCAAGGTCCATGACCAGCACCGCCTGTGGTCCGCCGGACAGCCCCAATCCGAGCCCGGTTCCTGCGGCGGCGAGAAACATGCTTGCGCTCGACGGGAAGGCGGCGGCAACGAGCAGAACTGCGCCCGAGACAACCGACGAAGCGAAGGCGACCAGCGCCGGATTCGAGTATCGTTGCGGCACTTTATCATGGACAGCCCCGCCAATGATAAGCATCAGGAAAAAGCACATCATGGCGCGGCCGATGCCAGCGGCCGACGACCCCAGTGCATCCATCTGCAGCGACAGAAGATAGGAGACGAAGACGTGATTTACGATCTCCAGCGGAACGATGATGCCGAAAGCGGTGGCGGCAAAACGCGCGCTGCGCATCGGCGCTAGAAGGTTGAACGAGAACCGGGTGTCCTCCTGCTCGCCGGTCTGGCGGATGCCGGCGCGGAACTGCGGCACGTAGTGCCAGATCAAAGCGGCTGACACGGCCATCACCACCGCGCAGACGATGAACACCGCCCGCTGGCCCATCCGGTCGGCGATGATGCCGCCAAGCGCAGTGCCCGCGAAGACTCCGCTGAACATTGCGGTTCTGATGAGGCCGATCGAGCGCGACCGCACGGCCGGCGGCAGCATGTCCAGAACGTAGTCCTGGCAGGAAAGCGAGGCGAGGACGAAGCCGAGGCCGTTGAGGGCGAGGCAGGCGATCAGGTGGACGATGTTGCCGGCCGCGAAGAGGCCGACATTGGCGAGCATGCACATGCCGGCACCCGCCAGGAACAGGTTCCTGTAGCCGAAGCGGCGTTCGAGTGGCCGCGCCAGCGGCGCCCCGAACAGGGTCGCCAGCAGATAGGCGGCCAGTGGCAGGCCGATCACGATGCCGGGGCTTATCCAGGTGATCGGGTTGTCAGCGTCCCTCGCATAGAGCGAGAAGAAGGACAGCGGCAGTTCGTCGGCCATTGCGAAGAGGAAGAGCGGGAGGCGGACGTCGGACAAGCTGCAGAAACGCAGGACCTCGGCGCCCGATCTGCTAAGCCCGAACCTCCGTCCCAGAGATTCGAGGAGCCTCTCCCTTTCCTCCGGGTTTTGTCCGGCCAACGCCGATCGCCAGGCCTCCGCAAACATACCATTGAGGCGAACGGCTCTTTCCGAGATCCTATTGGTCAGCCTGCCGATGACGTTCATGCCGGAGGCGGCCAAGCGCTTGGAGAAATCACTCGCGGCCTGCAGCCCTGCGACATGCTGGAGCCCGTCGATCGGCAGCGTCACCGACGAAGCCATCATCACGACCACCAGTTCGAACGCAAAGAGCACGATCACGAGAAGCACGACGCTTAGGTCGAGCAGCATGTCGCGGAACTGCGCCGCAAAATAGAGCGGATCGGTTTCGGTGACGATCGTTCCGATCGTCTCCCCGTCAAGCAACAGCGGAAATTCCGAGACGCCTTCCGAGGCCGAGCGCTTCTTGCCGATCTCGAGGATTGGCTTCCCCGGCAGGATCCCCAGATAGGATATCTCCGGAAGGTTCTGCGTCAGATCCTGAAAATAGTCCTGGCCGCCAACCAACTGGTCGAGCGGCACGCCGGCCTCGATGGCACGCTGTATGTTGGCGTTAGCGACGGTACCAATGAGCTCGGTGCGTTTCGCAATCTCGGGCGAGAAGGATTCGTCGATGCCGAGATAGGCCACATAGGCGAGCGCCAGCGCCGAACCGAACACCATGGCTGCGACCAGCGGCATCAGGCGCCTGGCGATGTTCCTGGCGAGGTCGGTCTCGGCAATGCCGACGAACCTGACTGAGGCGGCGGCATCGTTGCCAGGCAACGCGTCCGGCGCCGGTGGACCGAATTTTGCGAGTTCCGACAGCGCGGAACGGTAGGCGAGCGACGCTCGCTCCAGCATCTCCGAAAATTCCGGGAAGGAAGCCGCCGCGGAAGCTTGTTCGTCAGAACCGTCCAGCTGCTTCTCGATCCGCCGCAGTTCGCCGATCGGGCCGTGCATCCTAACTCTGAGTGCCAAGTAGGACACCACAGAAAACAGCACGAGCAAGACGGCTGAGACCAGCCCCATGCGCTGCCTGATCGCCCAACTGCGCGACTCCAACTCGATCCTCGGGTATGAGGCGACAACGCCAGCTACCGGACTCCCTCCTTCGTCCAGTATCGAGTAGCCGCTGATCAGGTCGGTATCGGTTTCGGCGGTCCACCTGCCGTTCGCACTGTCGACCAGGGCGCGGACGATCTCGCGCGGCATCGGTTCGACGTCGCCGGCGAGCGTGGAATCCACCACTATCCCCGAAGGATTTATCAGGTGGACGGCCTTGATGAGGGGGTCAGTTTCCCGGGCGCGCAGGAGCAGTTCGGTGGCATTGCGCATCATCGACACCGGAAGGCCTAGGTCGACGACGGAACGGAAGGGCGCGGCGGTCGAGCCGACGACGACGGAAAGCCGCTGCCTGATCAGGTTCGACAATATGGCGTCATGCTGGAGAACGGTCAGGATGGACAGGGTCGCGAGAACGATCGCCATGACTGCCGTCAGCGCAAGCCAGATACGCCTAAGCAGCAGCCCCACGTCCCATCCCCCTTGGTGACGGCCCACAGTATCTTCGGCCGCCAGAAACAACAAGTTGGAACCTAGACAAACTCCACGGCTTCTCAGCGTCCTGATTTGGACGACCTCGATCGAACCGACGCTGCAAGGACTGGCAAATTGTACAGTGCGAGTGCATTAAACCGTGCTGGGCCTTTGATCTTCTTGCCGCCGATCGGGAGAATGCAGCGCTGCAGCTGCTCCAGCCGGGACTTGTGAGCCCGCAATTGAACGCCGATCTCATGGAGCTTGGCGCGTTTATCGGGGCGTGCCGCAATCAGCTCTTCTTCAAGCCGGGCAATGTTCTTCCTGGGTGCTTCTGCATCGGCAAACCGCTGTTGCCTGATCCAGCCTCGCACCCAACGTCGCCGAAGCAACCCTAGCTAAGCATTTTCTGACGGTTCCGCAGCACCAAGCTCACCGATGGAGTCGTTCTGACTAAGCCGCATCCTCGGAGTTCTCCTGCAATTTGACCAGCAGATAACCGGGATACCGGATGACCTGGTCGAACTCGCGAGACACGGTGTCCACGAACTTCATCACGCGCGGGCTGCGGTGCCTTTGTGCCGGGTAGAAAGCGCATAGATCGACCGCTTTTCCCAATGCCTTTCGGGCGGAACCGGAACCAGCGCACCGGCCGCCACTTCATACTCGATGAAGAAGTCGGGCAGGTAGCTGATCGCTGACCCAATCGCCGTGAAGTACTTGGTCATCCAGTAGTCATTGACCTTGAATTTGCCGATGTGCCTCGCCTCTGCAAGATCTTGGCCTCGCGGAGTCGCCAACGTTCGGCCAACGCTGTTGCGCATGTAGATCGCCGTTCAACCGCTCGATATCAGCCGGTGTTTCGGGCGTTCCGTGCCGGGCCAGGAAGTCGGGGCCGGCGTAAAGCCCGTGGGAAATCGCGCCTAGCGTTCGACGCATCAAGGTCGAGCTTGGCGGCTCTCCGACGACGATCATGTAATCGAAGTCCGCACGATCAGCTTGTCGTTGGGGATGATGACGAAAGTCATATTCCTTGCGGCCAGTCCGGGCAGTATCCAAATGTTTTTCCTGTTCCGACACCGATAGATGGACCAATGTAGCTCGTTTAATAAATACGACTCGGTTGGAACGCGATCGTACAGTTTCACGTTGCAACCTTGATCCAATAAAACGAATCAATATTAGGTAGTGCTGATAAAGCATGGCCTACATTGCGGGCCGAACGTCATGACTTCTTCTGAAAACCGTCTTGATGCTGCGCCTCATTCAGCAGATGCTGATTTGGACTCTATATTTTCGACGGCCGACGCTTCGGCGATACGCACCGGGCGGGGAGTGGCCGCGTACTCTCTGTTGCCGGCTGGGCTGCACACCTTTTCGGCCAGTCACCATGTCGTTTATGTCGGCCTTGAATCTGCGCCGGGCACGTGCGCCAGACTGGGCGACGGCAAAGCCGAGCGCTATGACGCTCCTGCGGGCGACATCATCGTCAAGCAGGCGGATCTCGAAGCTGGCCTCCATCTGTCGAAGGCCCGGGAAAGCGCGATCATCGTCTATCCGGATGACAGCCTAAAAGAGCTTGCCCGGCAGCAATTCGGCTCTGACCAAGCCGAGCTAAGGCCCCCACCTTTCGGTGCCGTGGACCACACCGCCTTGAGCATTGCGCAATTGCTCAAAGCAGAACTGACAAGGGAGCATGGCCCCAGCGAGTTCTACGTCGAGCGCCTCATTGCGATCCTCGGCGTGCATCTCCTTCACGCTTATGCCGCGCCCGATGACACCGAGCCCCAACCTTTCAAGGGCGGCCTGGCGCGGAAAGCGACGCGCAGCCTTCAGGACTTCCTGAAGGCCAATCTTGCACAGAAGATCTCCGTCAACGAGCTTGCCGCGCTGGCGAACCTGTCGCCCCGTCAATTTACACACGCATTCACCAAAACCTTTGGAAAATCGCCGCATCGCTATCTCCTCGATTTGCGGCTCGACCACGCGGCGGGACTTCTCGCGGAGGGGCAATTGACGATTGCCGATGTCGCCTATCTCAGCGGTTTCTCCAGCCAGAGCCATCTGACGGCGGCGATGAAAAAGTATCGGGGCATCACGCCGACTCTCTTACGCTCCTCATCCTGAAGGCGAACCGGCCTGCCGTTAAGCCTATATTAGTATTGTGCAACAACAACTTGTGCCTTTCATGTAACAGCTTCACTCAAGGGTGCGCTCGGCCGTAAGCGGGCCGCAGTTTTTTGCAAAACTTCGCCGTTTTTTGAAATACGCAGCAGCGGTTCCATGCCTTGTTTCGACATTGTGCTCTGATTCATCGGAGCGTGATGCATTATTGCTTGCTAATTTAGGGGGAATACATGGCTGGGTTGGCCTGCGGCGGGACGATCCACGACCAGAGGGCCGACGACGACGGCGGCCACGATCCGAGATCGAAAGCCGGGCACCGGCATCCCGGACGCGCATCCTCCCAGGCGCGTTCGGGCCTCCAGGGGCAGTCGGCAAGGCAAGCCGACAGGTCTGTTTACTCGCAGCTTCTGCGCGGCGGCCGCATGACCAAATGGAAGGGGCAGGCGGCCAGCTTCGCGCCCAATCTGGCCCAGCTGGTTTCGACGACAGCTCCGGCCCTGCGTGGCGCGCGCCTGCCCGTCGCGCTGCTCGTCGGGCTCGGAGCCCTCCCTGCCGGTGCCGCCGATCGTTACTGGGACGTAAACGGCACGGGAGTGGAGCTCGGCGGGATCGGCTCATGGAACACGTCGTCTCCCTTCTGGAATGAAAGCAGCAACGGCGTGTCGGGTCCGATGGACGTCTGGAACAATGCCGCAGGCGACAATGCCATCTTCGACGGCACGGCGGGTGCCGTAACGCTCGGCGGTTCGATCTCGGCAGGCAGCCTGACCTTCAATGTCGGAGGCTACTCGATTGGCGGCGGCACGCTGACGCTCGCCGGCGCTACGCCGACCGTTTCGGTTGCCGCCGGCACCGCCACCATCAATTCGATAATTGCCGGCAATGCCGGCCTGACGAAGCTAGGCAGCGGTACGCTGACGCTCGGTGGCGCGAACACCTTCGTTGGTGACGTGAACGTCAATGGGGGTACGCTGTCCCTCGCCGGTTCCGGCACGTATACCGGCAATATCAACCTGAACAGCGGCTTCCTGAACGTCGCCAACGACGCGGCGCTCGGCAATTCGAGCAATGGAATTTTCACCACCGCAGGGACGCAGCTGACGATTAACGGCGCTCTCAGTGGAAGCCGCGTCGTCACGCTTGGCGCCGGTGGCCAAACCACTATCGCAGGCGTCGGCGCCGCCTCCACCCGCTACACGGGCGCCGGTGGCCTTACGGCTTTCCGGACATCGCTTACCAACAACGCCAACGACTATACCGGACAGACAACTATCCAAGTCGGTACCAACGATAACATCACTTTCAGCTCAGTCGGCAATCTTGGCGAAGTGAGTGCGCTCGGGGCTGGTGCCGGCTCGAATGGAACCATTACCGTTCAGCGCATAAACGGCGCCACCGGCACATTTTCGTATGTCGGGACCGGAAGCGATTCGAACCGCGATTGGGCTTTGCCCACCGCTGGCGGCAACCTGTCTTTCGTGAACAGCGGCACGGGAACCCTGACATTACGAGGTAACATCGCGCTCGGTGGCCCGGCTGGCACAGGGGTCGGCTTCGCGGCCAGTTCCGCAGATATGCAGCTCCTGGGGCAAATCAGCGGAAGTCTCGGCAGCGTCTCCTTTTCAGGCAGTAGCAATACTCGCACCATCACGCTCGGCGACTCCAACAGCTTCAACGCAACGGCTTCGATCGGTTCTGTCACCGTCAAAGCGGGCGTGCTGGCCAATGGGGGGGCGAACAGCTCGCTCGGCGCTGGGACGAGCGTGAATTTGGCAAATGGCGGTGTTCTAAGCTATACGGGCGGCGCAGCCTCCAGCAACCGGACCTGGACGGCTTTGGCCAACGCCAACGGTACGATCAACAACGACAGCACGACGGGCGCTCTGACGCTGAGCGGCGGCGCCACGCTCAATACGAATTCGACCCTCACCTTTGGCGGCGCCTATACGGGCGGTCCCAATACCTTCTCGGGCGTGATCTCCGGCTCAGGCAACCTCGCCAGCAACGGCGCCGGCGTCTGGGAACTCACCGGCGCCAGCACCCGCACTGGCGGCATAACGGTGGACGGCGGAACGCTGCGCGCGGGAAGCGCCTTGGCCTTCGGCACGACCACGACGGTGACCGTCAACAACGGCACGCTGGACTTGAACAATTTCAACCTGGCGGCCACGAGTCTGGCCGGAACCGGCGGAACGGTCGCCCTTGGGAGTGGAACCCTGACGGTCAATTCCGCATCCGGCGGCACGACGTTTGCCGGGAGCATTATAGGCACCGGTGGGCTTACCAAACAGGGCGCGAGCACTCTGACTCTGACAGGCGCCAACACTTACAACGGCACGACCAACGTCAGTGGCGGCACGCTGGCGCTGGACTTCTCGGCGGCCAGCGCGCCGGCGAGCGACATCATTTCCAGCGCCTCCACCCTGAACATGGCCGGGGGCACGTTGAAGGTGACAGGCTCGGCGGGCCAGACGCAAAGTTTCGCCGCGACCAACATCACCGCGGGGGGCAACACCATCGCGGGATCGGGAAACGTGACCCTCAATCTCGGCGCGATCAACCGGTCCAGCGGCCTCGTCAATTTCGTCCTGCCCACCACCGGCAGCATCACGACCACGCCGAGTACGGTTCTGGGCGGCTGGGCCACAGTCACCACAGGCGTCACGACCGACTACGCCCAGGTTGATGGTGCCGGCAACATCATCGCACGCGTTAGCTATGCGACCAAGGATGATGCGGGCACCTGGATAACGGGGGATGTCGTCAGCGACGAGGGCGGCAGCGCCAATACGCCTTACTTCGGCGCGGTCGGGAGCAATGTCCAACTCGGTGGCTTAAAGTATACGGTCGCGCGGTCAAGCACGGTGACGATCGGCGGCGGCAACACACTGGGCGTGGATGGCACCATCATCGTCTCCTCGTCGGTCGGCAACAATGCGCAGACAATAACCGGCGGCCAACTGACCGGCCCTGCAGGTGGCGGTACGCTCGGCGTGCTGCAGAATAGCACCGGCAACTACACCATCGCGTCGACCATCGTCGACAACGGTGGTGGCGGGACCGGGTTCACCAAGGCGGGTACGGGGCTCGTCACGCTTTCCGGGACAAATACCTATTCCGGGGCCACGATCGTGAGCGGAGGCGCGCTGTCCGTCAACACGATCGCGAATGGCGGCTCGGCGAGCGCGATCGGGGCCTCGAGCAATGCGTCTTCCAACCTGGTGCTCGAAGGCAGCACGCTGCGCTACACGGGGCTCTCGACAGCGAGCGATCGCGGCTTCACCCTTGTCACCAACGGCGCCGTAACCGCAGGCACGATCGACGTGACGCAGGCAGGCACGGACCTGCAATTTTCCGGCGCAGTCACAAGCCCGGACAATTCCGGCCTGACCAAGACCGGCCTCGGTACGCTGACGCTCTCCAACGCCAGCAATAACTATGTCGGGATCACCACGGTCAACCAGGGGACTCTGGCCGTGAGCACACTGGCCAATGGCGGCGCCAACAGCAGCATCGGCGCATCGTCCAATGCGTCTTCGAACCTGGTGCTGCAGAGCGGGGGGGAACTAGAATTTCTCGGCGCGACGGCGAGCAGCAACCGCGGCTTCACGCTTGCCTCCGGAGGCGGCGCCATTGGGGTCGCCCAGACCTCTACGACGCTGACGCTCAGCGGCGTGGCGACGGGCGCTGGCTCTCTGACCAAGAATGGCACCGGCACCTTGATCCTGTCCGGTACGAACGATTATACCGGCGGCACGATTGTGAGCGCCGGCACGTTGCGCGCCGGATCGACCAGTGCGTTCGGCACGGGCCTCATGACGGTGAACACCGGTGCGACACTCGACCTGGCCGGCCGCGCAAACACGGTAAGGGGGCTTAGTGGGACCGGAAATGTGCTGCTGGGCGCCGCGACGCTGACGACCAACGGCAGTGGCAGCTTTTCGGGTAGCATCAGTGGGACGGGCGGCGTCACCATCGCGCCGGGCACAGTGTCGCAGACGTTCGCCGGTTGCGGCAACAGCTATACTGGCGCGACCACGATCCAGAGCGGCACCACGCTGAACGTCAGTTGTCTGGCCAATGGTGGGTTGCAGAGCGATATAGGCTCTTCCGGGAGTGCCTCGACCAATCTGGTCTTCGTCAACGGCACGCTCAATTATACCGGTGGCACCGTCACCACCGACCGCGGCTTCTCGATGCCGGGATCCGTCACCGGCGCGATCGGCGTGCAGAACGCCGCGACGACGCTGACCTTTGGTGGCCAGGTCACCGGAGCAACCGGCGGCGTCTCTAAATTCGGTGCAGGCACGCTCGTACTCTCCGGCACGAATAATTATGGCGGCGGCACGACCGTCACGGCCGGCACATTGCGGGCCGGATCGACGAGCGCCTTCGGCACTGGCGGGATGGCCGTCAACACTGGAGCCACCCTTGATCTTGCCAATCTAAGCAACACAGTGGGCAGTCTCGCGGGCGGCGGCAACGTGACGCTGGGTTCTGCAACGCTCACCATCAGCAACGGCGCTTCCCAGAATTTCAGTGGTGCAATCAGCGGCACTGGTGGGCTGGTGAAGAGCGGCGCCGGCACGCAAACTTTGTCAGGTGTCAGCAGCTATACAGGCTCCACGGTCATCAATGGCGGCATTCTCGCCGTGACGGGGCTTGCAAATGGTGGCAGCAACAGCTCGATCGGATCGTCCGCCGCCACACCGGACAAGCTCGTCCTCAATGGCGGTACGCTGCAATATATTGGAACCGGCGACAGCACCAACCGGCTGTTCACGCTTGGGGCCAGCGGCGGCACTCTCGACGCTTCGGGCACCGGCGCGGTCAGCTTCACAAACACGGGCGCGGCCGCGCTCAGCGGTGCCGGCAACCGCACGCTGACGCTGACCGGCACCAACACCGCCGGCAACTCGCTTGCGGCTCGCATCGACAATCCGGCCGGCGCCACCACTGCGCTGACAAAGACCGGGACTGGCACCTGGGTGCTGAAGAACGGGTCGAGCACCTATACCGGCGCCACGACGATCAGCGGCGGCGTGCTCGCCGTCGATAAGCTTGGCGATGGCGGCCAGGCGAGCTCGATCGGCCAATCGACGAACCTAGCCTCCAATCTCGTGATCGGCAGCGGCTCGACGCTGCGCTATACCGGCGCCGGCGACACGACTGACCGCCTGTTTACGTTGCAGACGGGCGTCAGCTTCATCGAATCATCCGGCACCGGCGCGGTCGTTTTCAGCAACACGGGGTCGGCCGCCTACATCGGAAGCGGCAACCGCACGCTCGCGCTGGGCGGCACCAACACCGGCCTCAATACGATGGGCGGTACCATCATCGACGGTCCCGGCGGCTTAACTCAACTTGCCAAGAACGATTCTGGTACCTGGGTGCTGACGGGTAACAACAGCTATTCCGGCAACACCGTCATCAATGACGGTAACCTGGTCATCGGCAATGGCGGCACGTCCGGCAATGCCGGTACCGGTAACGTCGTCGTCGTCAACTCGACTTCAACATTGTCGTTCAACCGCAGCGATATGTTCAACTTCACCGGCACGATCAGCGGTGCCGGCAAGCTCGCCCAGATCGGCGCCGGCACGACGGTCCTGACGGCTGCCGGCAACGATACCGGCGGGACCAGCATCAGCGCCGGCACGCTGCAGGTGAATGGCGGGCTGACAACGCCGACCATCGCCATGACCGGCACCTCGGCGCTCACCGTCAACGGCACGGTTGGGACGACCGCCGGCGGCACGTCGGCGCTCACCGGCGATGCTGGAGCGAGCACGATCAACGTTGGCAACGGAGGCACGCTCAGGGCCGCTGGCGACCTTGGCGGCGGCAGCGACATCGTCAATCTGACCGGGACGTTGAACACCGGCGCCGGAGGCCTCAACCTCGGCGCCGGTAACGACACGCTGACGCTCAACGACGGCGCCGTTCTCACCGGAACAGTCAACGCCGGCACCGGTGGCGAGACGGGCGCGGGCGACACGTTCCGGGTAATCAACACGGTGAATCGCACAGTGCAGGGTGCAGGCCTCAGCGGGTTCGAGAGCCTGGACAAGCAGGGCAGCGGAACGCTGACGCTTACTGGCGACCACAGTTACAGCAGTGGGACGACGATCCAGGGCGGGACGCTCCAGGTAGGCAGCGGCGCGATAGCGGGTACGTTGACGACACCCACAGTGGCCAACAACGGCACGCTCGCCTTCAACCTGAACAACAACTACAGCTTCGACGGTGCCATCTCCGGCACGGGTTCGGTCAACAAGCTTGGCACCGGGACGACAACGCTGACCGGCACCAACAGCTACAGCGGCGCCACCAACATCAATGCCGGCACGCTGCTCATCAACGGCAACCAATCGGCCGCCACCGGCCAGACCAATGTCGCGACCGGCGCGACGCTCGGCGGCACCGGCATCATAGGCGGCAGCGTCACGGTGGCCGATGGCGGCACGTTCGCACCCGGCGGCGCCGGCAATGCCCCAGGCACGCTGACCATCAACGGCAATCTGGCGCTGGGGAACTCCAATCTCAACGTCAATTTCGGCGAGGCGAATGTGCCGGGCGGCGCGTTCAACGACCTCATCAATGTCGGCGGCAACCTGACG